>NZ_FMYU01000001.1:0-234156 GCF_900101285.1 Desulfurella multipotens | reverse complement strand
TCCCATCCCGAACTCGGCAGTTAAGCCGCTATGCGCCGATGGTAGTCTGGGAACGCCCAGGCAAGAGTAGGTACTGCCAGGGGGTTTGAGATATAAAAGATATGAGGGCGGCGTAGCTCAGTTGGTTAGAGCATGCGGCTCATATCCGCAGTGTCCGGGGTTCAAGTCCCTGCGCCGCTACCAATTTAAAATCAATTTATTTTTATGAAAATATTAGTTATTCAGTTAAGGCAACTTGGGGATTTAATCCTTACAACTCCCTTATTCAGCAGACTTCTTGAATTAAATCACGATTTATATATTTTAACCGAGAAACTTGGTTTTGACCTTTTAAAGAATGATCCGGTCCTTTCAGATAAAATTATTATAAGCAGCAATTCAGTATTAAATGAGCTTATTACTATAAAAAAAATCAGGAAAGAGAAGTTTGATGTAATAATAGATTGTATGTCAAATTTAAGAACAGCAACAATATGCAAATTTTCTGGCACACAAAGCTTTGCTTTTAATAAATCTTGGCGAAAATATTTTTATACCAATTTGTTGGATTATGAAGATAGAGGCTACAGCGCATACGATAAGCTCCAGTTTTTAAAAATTTTTAATGATGATTGTGATAAATTACAATTTAGAATTTTTTCTTCAGATAGCGACGATAAAAAAGTTGAAACTTTTCTTGAAAAAAACAAAATAAAAAATTTAATAACAATCTCTATTACACATAAAAGACAAACACGTAGATGGCCTGATAGTTATTACATAGAATTGGCGGATATGTTAAAACAGGATGGCTTTGATTTAGTTTTTACAGCTGCAAAAAGCGAATATCATTATGTAGAAAATGCTTTAAAATTAAGCAAATATAATCATTTCTTTTATAGAGATTCAAGTGTTGGCGAACTTGTTAGTTTGATTAAGCGTGCATTGCTTCACATAGGCAACGATTCAGCACCAAAACACATTGCTGTTGCTTTAGGTATACCTTCATTTACAATATTTGGAGCAAGTAACCCAAAAGGATGGCACCCGCCAAATAATCTTTTGCATGATTATATTCAGCTTGGCATTGTTTGTCAGCCTTGTTCTAAAAAAGAATGCGAAAAACCAAATTGTTTGCTTGAACTTAAACCAAAACAGGTGTATGCTAAACTGAAGAATTTTATGGAAAATTTATGGGTGCAATAGTACTGTGCTATCATTCAATTAATTATGGTCAACGCATAGATCCGGATACATTTGAACAAAACCTATTTACACTTAAAAAATACGGGTATGTTTCTGTTAGACTCTCCGATATTTACGAGTTTGTTAAAGGCAACTTAAAATTGCCAAAAAAAGCTGTTGCAATAACATTTGATGATGGATATGCAGATAACCTTGTATACGCATATCCTATTCTTAAAAAATACGAGTTTTTTGCTACCATATTTGTAATAGTGAACAAACTTGCAAAAAATATTAAAAGAATGGATATTGAAGAGCTTAAAAAATTAAATATGGCAAATTCTGTCAATGAGTTTTTAGAAAAATCACACTATTTGAGTTTTGAGGAACTTAGGTTTTTGCAAGATTCAAAATTGATTGATATACAGTCCCACTCTTTAAATCATAAAGCATGCTTTTGTTCAAACAAAGTGTTTAAATTTAATGATTCAAGACTTGGTGAGTGGTTTTTTGAGTATACTCACGATAAAAGACTTGGTATACCTGTGTATGAAAAAAAATGGGATTGTGCATGTGAATGCATTATTGATGATTTAAAGCTTAGAGACTATATGCACGATTTTGTGGCAAAACACAATGGTATATTGTTTTTTAAAAAGAAAAATGCGCAAAAAATCCTCTACAGGCAATATAAAAAATATTTAAAAAAAAATACTCTAAATATGCAAATAGAACCCAGATATGAGCGAATAAAGAGGCTTGAGATAGAAGTTTTTGAATCAAAGCGCATTTTAGAAGAACAACTTAACAAAAGCGTTGATTTTTTTTGCTATCCATTTGGTAGTTATGATGAAGTATCAAAAGAGTATGTCAAAAGGGCCTATAAAGCTGCTTTTACACTTAAAATTGGTCAGAATATGCCTGATGACGATTTGTTTGAGCTAAAACGCATAGAAGTAAGGGGTGGTGATTGGCTAGATAAAAGACTTAAAATTTACAAAAGCCCTTTTCTTAGTAGAGTTTATGCTAAAATATACAGGAAAATATGAAGCTTAATTTCTTGAGTTTTTCTCTTGTTGCAACAATTATATTAAGTGTACTTATAATCATACCGTTTTGGAAGCCTATTTTGTGGGGGATTGTCCTTGCTATTGTATTTGTACCAGTTAAAGTTTATGTGCAAAAATTTGTTAAAAGTGACCTTTGGGCTAGCCTAATTGTGCTTTTTATAATGCTTATTTTGATTTTGTTGCCATTTGTTTTTTTGATTGGCATATCTTCTTCACAGATAAACTCTATTTTAGAATTTTCAAAAAAAGCTATTGCAGAGTATTCTAATTTTAATTTACCTTTTTTTGGTTTTGTAAAAGTTTATACAGCTAATATCAATGCGCAAATTATGGATTTTTTGACAAAAAATGCAATAAGTATATTTTCTTACACTTACAAAACTATTACAGATTTAATTTTTGCGTTATTGGTTTCATTTTACATTATTAAAGACAAAGATAAATTTTTGAACTATATAGAAAGTTTCATACAAGATAAAAAGACATTTGAAAAATTAAAGCAAACAATAAAGTTAAGCCTTAAAGCTACACTTATTGGTGGCGTTATTATAGCATTGATACAGGGTATTTTGTGTGCCGTGGGTTTTTTAATTGTAGGCATTAGTGGCTTTTTTATATGGATTGGGCTTGGTGCAATAGTTTCATTTGTACCGGTTGTTGGTACAGCGCTTTTATGGGCTCCAGCAAGTTTGTATTTTTTAATTACTGGCTCATATATAAAAGGTTTGTTTTTGCTTGTATGGGGTGGAGTTTTTGTAGGTAGCGTTGATAATTACATAAGACCGTTATTAATTGGCTCATATATGAGTATTCATCCTTTGGTTTTATTTTTTAGTATAATGGGTGGCATAGTTTTTTTTGGTTTAATCGGTATTTTTGTGGGTCCTATAATTGTAAGTTTAGCTGATGCTGTACTGAACGTTTATAAAAAAGAAAAAATTTCTTGACTTTTGAAATATTTATGATACATTACAAATGTATGAAAGTATTGGCTAAGATTTCAACATTAAAAAATATATGGTGGTGGGGTAGCTAAAAGGCTATCCCTTTAAATTTTAGTGCCGCTTAAAGCGCACTTGGGGATAGCCCAGGTGAGCGCTTTAAGCGGCTTTTTTTTAAGCCGCTTAAGCCTTAGATGGTTTAAGCGGCTTTTTTGTTTTAAGGAGGTTAAATGTATCCAACTTACAGTGAGTTTGTAGATTTGTCAAAAGTCTACGATAGAATACCAGTGTATATGGAAATTGATGGTGATTTAGACACACCCGTTAGTTTACTTAGAAGCTTACTGGATAAAGAAAATTGCCTGTTACTTGAAAGTGCCAATCAAAAAAAGATTTACAGTAGGTTTTCCTTTTTGGCTTTTAATGTAAAAAAGTTTGTTTTAGACAAAAACGGCCAATTAGAAGGCACGCGACAAGATTTGGGCTTTATTAAAGAATTTTTAAAGAAAAATCAATCGGCATCCTTTGAAGAATATGGTAATTTTTCTGGTGGGTTTATAGCACTTTTAAGCTTTGAGTTTGTGAATGAATGCGGAATTTTACGAGAAAAACTTAAATATCTACCAGATGTCCTTGGGGTATTTTATTTTGTAGATAAATTTTTGGTTTATGATAACTACACAAATAAACTCTACCTTGCAAAATCGCAAATTGCTAAAGAACCTGACGCATATCAAAAAGCACATCAGGATCTTTTGTTATTTAAAGAAGAGTTATTAAGTTGTGAAATTAAAAATGGCGTATCAAGTCCAAAAATAATAAGAAAAATACCAAAGAAAGATTTTATAGAAAAGGTAAATTTTTTGAAAAAACAAATTGAAGAAGGTGAAGCAATTCAGGTAGTTCTAAGCGATTATATTGAAGTGAATGGTCTAAATCCATTTGAGTTTTATAGAAACCTAAGAAAATTTAACCCATCACCATATATGTTTTTTATAAAAGATGCTTCAAACTATGTTGTAGGCTCAAGTCCAGAAGTACACATTAGCGTAAGAAAAAATATAGCTATAATTAAACCTATTGCAGGCACAAGGCCAATTGGCGAAAGTTTGGAAAAGACTGTCATTTTGGAACAGGAGTTATTGAAAGACGAAAAGGAAAACGCAGAGCATTTGATGCTACTTGATCTTGCTAGAAACGATCTCTCGCGCGTATGCAAGCCATTGAGTGTCAAAGTTAAGTCATTTAGACAAATAGAGCATTATTCTCATGTCATGCATCTTGTTTCTGAAGTTGAAGGACAAATAGATGATTCATTTGATTTAATTGACTGCCTTACAAATACATTTCCAGCTGGCACTGTAAGTGGTGCTCCAAAAGTTAGAGCAATAGAATTGATTGAAGAAACAGAAAAGCAATGCAGAGGATTTTATGCAGGATGCGTTGGATATATAGGTCTAAGTGGTAATATGGATATGGCAATAACCATAAGAACTGCATTTTTTGAAAATGATAAGGCAAGATTTCAAGCAGGTGCTGGGATTGTGTATGATAGTATTGCAGAAAATGAGTATAAAGAGGTTTTATCAAAACTGGGTGCCATGCTTCAAGCAGGAGGTATAAATGATAGTTTTGATTGATAATTTTGATTCATTTACATACAATTTGTACGATTACCTTAAGCATTTTGATGATGTTGAAGTTATTTTAAACAATGCCAAAATTGATAACATAAAAAATGTTAAAAATCTAAAAGGCATAGTGATTTCCCCTGGCCCATCACACCCCAAAAATGCTTTGTTAAGTCTTGATACTATAGAGTATTTTAGTTCTAAGTTGCCAATTTTAGGTATATGCCTTGGTATGCAGTCTATTTGCTATGTATATGGAAAAACAATAAGGAAAGCAAAAACAATCATGCATGGCAAAGTAGATAGGATAATTCCCATTAGTGATAGTATTTTGTTTAAAAACATCAGTCAACCTTTTTTGGGGGTGAGATACCATTCTTTAGTTGTTGATAATGTATACAATGATTTTGAAGTTTGCGCTGTATCTTCAAGTGATAATGAGATTATGGCAATTGAAAACAAAGATATTGGGCTTTATGGCTTGCAGTTTCACCCAGAATCCTATCAAACAAAAGATGGATTGACTTTTATAGAAAATTTTGTGAGGTTGTGCCATGAAAAGTTTTAGCGAATCTTTAGATTTTTTTGATGCAATGCTTTCTGGTAAGTTAAGCGAACAAGACATTGAAAACTCACTTATTGAAATGAGCCAGCAAAAAGAAGATCCAGCTTGTGTTGCTGCGCTTGCAAAAGCTATGTTAAAAAATGCTCGGTTGATCGACTACAGTGGTAATTGCATAGATATTGTTGGAACAGGTGGAGATAATTCAAATAGTTTTAATATTTCCACGGCAGCTTCCATTGTTTGCAGTTTACATGTAAAAGTTGCAAAACATGGTAATAAAGCCGTGTCATCTTTATCTGGTGCAGCAGATATTCTTGAAGCGCTTGGGGTAAAGATTGAGCAAGAAAAGGAAGAAATAATTGAAAACCTTGAAAAGAAAAATTTTGCCTTTTTGTTTGCTCCGCATTGGCATCCAAAGTTAAAACCGATTATGCCCATTAGAAAAAAGATCGGAAAGCGAACGATTTTTAACCTTGTAGGTCCTTTGTGCAACCCAATAAACCCTGCTTACAAAATGATAGGTGTTTTTAGTAAAGAATATTTACCGGTATACCTGGAGGCTGTTGATATTTTGGATTTTCAAAATGTAGTTCTTGTAGCTTCCGATATGGATGAAGTGAGCCTTTCGGATGTTACATTGTGTTATCAAAAGAAAGGCCCATATATTAAAAAATTTGAATTTGACCCAAGAGAGTTTTCAATATATGCACCAAAAGATTCAGTTAAAGGGTTTGATGCAAAAACAAATGCAAAAATTCTCAAAGAGGTTTTTTTGGGAGAACACGATGTTTTATCAGATGCCATAGCAATAAATTGTGCTTTTGCATATCTTGTAGCTGGTGTTGAAGATAATTTAAAACAGGGCTTTTTGCTTGCAAAAGAAGCGATTAAAAATAGAAAGGCTTACGATAAACTGATGGAGATAACAAATGATTGAGCAGATTTTAGCTGATAAAGTCCTTGAAGTTCAATCTATGAAAGTCTGCCCTTATAAGAGGACAAAGCCTGTTTTGAAACCAAATTTTAATGATAAAATAAATATCATTGCAGAAATCAAGTCAAAATCTCCTTCTTATGGTAATTTTATCTTACAAAAAAATATCGTTGAAATTTATTCAAAGTATGCAAAAGCAATAAGTGTGCTTACAGATAATAAATATTTTGGGGGTAGCTTTGAGTTTTTGCATGAAATATCAAAAAAGACAAACCTGCCAATTTTGTGTAAAGATTTTATAATTGACAAAAAACAAATTGATTGGGCATACAATAGCGGTGCAGATATTATCTTGCTTATTGTAAGAGCACTCGAAAAAGACAAACTAAGAAAGCTCTATGATTATGCATGCTTTTTGGGCTTAAGTGTTTTAATTGAGCTTCATACAGAAAATGATCTAGATAAAATAGATTTCGATGCAACAATTGTAGGCGTAAATACAAGAGACCTTGATACGCTAAAGATAGATAAAAATTTAGCCAAAAAGCTTATAAGTAAAATTGATGCTAAAATTAAAATAGCAGAAAGTGGTGTAAGAAATAGAAATGATATAGAGGAGTTTTTACCATACACTAATGTATTTTTAATAGGTGAGGCACTTTTAAAATCAAATGATGTTGAATCTACTTTTAAGGAGCTTTTATGCATGTAAAATTTTGCGGCATGACAAATTTAGAAGATGTGTTAGCCAGTTTAGATTTAGGTGTAGATTTTATAGGTTTTGTGTTTTATAAAAAAAGCCCGCGTTATATAAAAGCTCAGGATGTAAAAGAAATAATCCAGAAAATACCAAAACAGACAAACAGTGTTGGTGTATTTGTAGAAGAAAGTGAAGAAGAAATTGTATCAATAATGAACTATTGCGGATTAAGATACGCTCAAGTCTACAATGACTTTAATATTCAAAATACCATCAGGGTCTATAGAATTGATGATGTATTGCCACAAAAATTAAGCGATGGTCTTATCTTGCTTGATAGCAAAACCCCACAGATTGGCGGTAGTGCTCAAAGGTTTAACTGGAAGATTCTCGAAGATTGCAATGATTTAAGCAGGGCTTTTGTAGCAGGTGGTATAAGCGAAGATAATATATTTGAGATAGCACGCTATAAACCCTACGGCGTTGATTTGGTAAGCTCAATCGAAGCTTACCCTGGCAAAAAAGATCATGGCAAAATGAAAAACTTTATGGAAAACTTAAGGAGAATAAAATGAAACTAAAACGCTATTTTGGCGAGTTTGGCGGGCAATTTGTGCCAGAGACGCTTATTCCGGCTTTAGATGAGTTAGAAGAAGGCTATATTGCCTTTAAAAAAGACAAAAAAGCTCAAAAACAGCTAAATGATATGCTGAAAACTTATGTTGGAAGACCTACACCACTGTATTTTGCAAAAAATTTTAGCGATTATGTAGGTGCTAAAGTTTATCTAAAAAGGGAAGATTTGGCACACACAGGAGCTCACAAGATAAACAATACTTTAGCTCAAGGTTTTTTGGCAAAGTTTATGGGCAAAAACAGAATCATAGCAGAAACAGGTGCAGGTCAGCATGGTGTGGCTACAGCTACAGTATGTGCTTTATTGGGCTTAGAATGTGTTATATATATGGGAAAGACAGATGTTGAGCGCCAAAGCATTAATGTAGATAAGATGAAAATCTTAGGTGCAAGCGTTATCAGTGTGGAAAAATCAGGAGGAACATTAAAAAGCGCTATAAACGAAGCTTTGAGGGATTGGGTTACAAATGTTAAAACCACACATTATTTACTTGGAAGCGTGGTTGGACCACATCCTTTTCCAACAATTGTAGGTGATTTTCAGTCAATTATCGGTAAAGAAGCAAAAAGACAGATAAAACAATATGAAAATAGACTTTGCGATGTTATAGTTGCATGCGTAGGGGGTGGCAGCAATGCATACGGTATTTTTAGCGCTTTTTTAAAAGATAATGTAGAATTATATGGTATTGAAGCAGGTGGCAGATCGGTAAATTTGGGTGATCACTCTGCAACTTTAAGTTTAGGTACAAAAGGGATTTTGCATGGTGCATTAAGTTATTTACTTCAAAAAAATGCAAATGTTGCTTCAGTACACTCAATATCTGCAGGTCTGGATTATCCAGGCGTTGGACCTATGCATAGTTATCTAAAAGACACAAAACGTGTAATTTACGATTATGTGTTTGACAATCAGGCACTGGAAGGTTTTTTTGCTTTATCAAAACTTGAAGGTATTATACCTGCGCTTGAGAGTTCACATGCTTTGGGTTACGTTTTGGCAAATAAGGAAAAATTTAAAAACAAAATAATTATAATAAACCTTTCTGGAAGGGGAGATAAAGATTTAGATATTATAAAGGCGGTACAACAATGAATGTAGGTATATATTTGGTTTCTAATTATCCAAAAAAAAGTATGTTTTTGGAAGCAGTTGAAATTTGCAATAATCTGGATGTTGATTTTTTAGAAATAGGTATACCATTTTCTGATCCAATAGCAGATGGTGAAATTTTGGAAAAAGCTGCATTCGAATGTCTCTCAAAATACGACACGCAAGACTTTTTTGAAAGTCTCTTTGAGGCAAAAAAGCTTTTTAAGAAAAGGCTATATATGATGACTTATGCAAATATAGCCTATAGCTTAAAAGATGAACTCAAAAACTATAATAAAATTTTAAATGGAATTATTTTAGCTGATTTGCCTGTTAGAGAAGCTATTAATTTCGAAAAACAGCTTGATTGTAATATTATAAAATTTGCAACACCAGAAAGCAGAAAAAAAGATCTAGATTTGGCTATTAAAAATACTAAGGATTTTATTTATTTTATTTCAAAAAGAGGTATAACAGGCGGTAGTTTCTCACTTGAGAGTCAAACTATTGAAAAAATTAACTATTGCAGGAAACAGGCTAAAGTGTATTTAGGTTTTGGTATAAGAAACGCAAATGATATAAAAGAAGCTTCTAAAATTGCAGATGGTGTCATAATAGGTACTCAAGCAGCCATAGAAATTCAAAAAGGTATAAGTGATTTTGAAAAATTTATAAAAAGCATTACAAAATAGTTATATTTTGCATTTATATTGACATTATAACAAAAAGGATTATAAAAATTAAACGGAGGTTTAAGTTATGAATAAGTTATTATTGTTTTTATTTTTAGCAGGTTTTGCATTTTTAGTTAATAGTTGTTCTAGTGTGCCAGGTACAAAAGCCCCAATTGAGTCAAGTGTTCCACAAACATCTGCAAATCAACCACCCACTTCATCTATGAATATGCCGTCTTCTAGTTTAAGTAACATACAAAATCAAAACGAGCTTGAAAGCGAGTTGGAAAAACAGGCAAAAGAGGTAATGCAAAGAATTTATTTTAAGGTAAATAGCGCTGCAATTACAAAGATTGATGAGTGGGGCATAAACCAAGATCCGTCTGAAGTTCTAAACAAAATAGCTGAATTTTTAATTCAACATCCTCAAGTTAATATTGTTATTGAAGGAAATTGCGATGAAAGAGGAACCGATGCATACAATTTAGCACTTGGTCAACAAAGAGCCGATGCAGCAAAAAACTACCTCGTGCTAAAAGGTGTTGCCTCTAATAGAATAGAGACTATAAGTAATGGAAAGTCAAAGCCTATCGATCCACAAAACAATGAGTATGCCTGGGCTAAAAATAGAAATGATGAGTTTGTTGTTTCTATAGTAAAATGACCAAAAAAACCAAAAAATTCATACAGCTTTTAGTTATTTTGTTAATATTA
Organism: Desulfurella multipotens; assembly: GCF_900101285.1. Taxonomy (NCBI): domain Bacteria; kingdom Pseudomonadati; phylum Campylobacterota; class Desulfurellia; order Desulfurellales; family Desulfurellaceae; genus Desulfurella; species Desulfurella multipotens. The sequence goes on along the minus strand of NZ_FMYU01000001.1, from coordinate 224,034 downwards.
GCCGGGTTAGCTATCTATTTTATACCAAAGCTTATTTATGATTTAAATCATGTTTCTACGGATGATGCATACATTGATGGTACCATTGTGCCTATTTCGCCACAGGTTGCTGGTAAGGTCATTAAGGTATATGTAAAAAGAAACCAGTTTGTTAAAAAAGGTCAGATACTATTTGAAATTGACCCAACTGACTATATTCAACAGGTTAAAAATGCGCAAAATGTTTACCAGTCAAATGTGATTCAGATGGAAAATCTCAAATTATCCATATTGGAAAAACAAGCTGCAATACAAAAAGCGCAACAAGATCTAAAGGCAAGCAATGCAAAGCTCACATATGCTCAAAAACAAAATATGCGCTATTATAATTTGCTTAAAGAAAAAGTAATAAGCCCTCAGGAATACGATAGTGTTAAGATGAACTATAGCGTAGCTTTAGCTGATTTTAATGCCAGGCTTGCTTCAATAAAGCAACTTGAAATAGAAATTGCTGACTTAAAAACCCAGCTTTTAAAACAAGAGCATTTAATAAAGCAATCAAAAGCCCAGCTTGATATAGCAAGCATAAACTTATCAAGAACAAAAGTAATTGCACCAATAGATGGTTATGTTACAAAGCGCAATGTAGAGATAGGCCAATATGCACAGGTAGGTTTGCCTTTATTAAATATTGTGAATCTCCACCATGTATGGGTTGTGGCAAATTTCAAAGAAACTGCAATACACAATATACATATTGGTGCAAAGGTAGCTATCAAAGTTGATGCTTATCCTGGAAAAACATTCTATGGTTACGTAGAAAGCTTCCAAACAGGCAGCGGGGCGGTATTCAGTTTGCTTCCTCCCCAAAATGCTGTTGGAAATTTCATCAAGATAGTTCAAAGAATACCTGTAAAAATTAATATTACAACACCCTATAACCCCAAAACACCCCTTTATCCTGGTTTATCTGTTGAGCCTTATGTTAGTATAAAATGAATAAGTGGATTGTTACTATTACTGTAATGATAGGCACAATAATGAGCTCGCTTGATACCAGTATAGTAAATGTTGCAATTCCATATATTCAGGGTTCAATGGGTGCATCCCTTGAACAAATCACATGGGTTTCTACCGGATATTTACTTTCAAATACCATAATTATGCCAATAATTGCACTATTAAGCTCACGCTTTGGCAGAAAGAATTTTTATATGTTTGGTATAGCTTTGTTTACATTGGGTTCTGCGCTTTGCGGCATTGCATGGAATTTGTATGCCATTGTTATTTTTAGAATAATACAAGGAATAGGTGGAGGCGTTTTAATACCAATTGCTCAGGCAATTTTAAGGGAAGTCTTCCCAAAAGAAGAGCAAGGTATGGCAATGGGCATATACGGTATGGGTGTTGTTATGGGACCAGCTATTGGACCTACTCTTGGTGGATGGCTAATAGATAGGTATAGCTGGCCATGGATATTTTACATAAACTTACCTATAGGTATAGTGGCTTTAATTATGGTAAATATTTTTATAGAAGATCCAGAATTTTTAATAAGAGAAAAAAGCAAGATAGATTTTTTAGGTTTGATTTTTATGGCTATTGGGTTTGGTACTTTGCAGATATTTCTTGCAGACGGTGAAAATAAAGACTGGTTTACATCTCAGTATATCACACATCTTGCAATTATTGCAGGCGCAGGTATAATATTTTTTGTAATAAGAGAGTTAACAATAAAAAAACCTGCTGTTGATTTGCGTATTTTAAAAAATATAAACTTTACCCTAGGCACATTGCTTGGTGGTGTTCTTGGTATGGGGCTTTTTGCAAGTTTGTTTGTTTTGCCGGTTTTTTTGCAAAATTTGCTTGGATATACTGCATTTGATGCTGGAGTTGCAATGGTTCCAAGAAGTCTGGCAATGGCTTTAATGATGCCAATTGGGGGTAAATTGTTCAATAAACTTGGACCAAAAATCCTTGTTAGTTTTGGTTTAATACTTGTTATTATTTCCTTTTTTCAATTTGCAAACCTCAATTTAAATGCAAGCTTTTGGGATATATTTATACCACAATTTTTACAGGGCAGCGGTTTTGGTTTTATATTCGTATCTGTTAGCACTTCTGCATTAATTACAATTGAAAAAAGTGATTTAACATTTGCCACAAGTATTTACAATGTGTTTAGGCTTATTACTGGTAGTATTGGTGTTGCACTTGCTGCTACATATGTTGATAGAGGAACAAATGCCTATTACTCGGTTTTAACTCAAAATGTTTCTATGTTCAGTAGAAATACTTTAGAATATATAGCAAGATTAGACCAGGTTCTTGGCATACCATTTCAACTACCAGACTTAAAGATAAAAGAAATGTTAAATGAAACAATTATGCAACAGGCTATGATGCTTTCGTACAATCATGTATATTTGCTTATCATGTTTATATTTGTTTTGTCCTTGCCACTTGCTTTTTTCTTAAAAGGTTTTAAAGATATCAAGAGGGATTAATGGAAAATATTGTAATTACAATCACAAGACAAATAGGATCCGGTGGTTATGATCTTGCAAGAGCTATTTCAGAAGAGTTTGGTTTTAAATTAATTGATAGAGAGTTAGTTGTGCATGCAGCAAAAATTTTAAAAACAGATGTAGCCTATTTAGATAAAAAAGAAGAAAGAACCTCAAGTTTGCTTGAAAAAATTTTAAGTGTTTTTTCTATTGGTACACCCGAAATTGGATCATTGGCAGGTTCTTTTTACCCAACTGACGCAGAGATATTTGAGGTACAAAAAACAGTGCTTGAGAACTTTGCGCAAAATCATGACATTGTTGCCTTAGGTAGAGCTTCTTTTTTTGTATTTAAAGACCATCCAAAACATTTATCAGTTTTTTTAAAAGCAGATTTGGATTATAGAGTCAAAAACGTAGCAAAAGAATTCAATATAAGCGATAAAGAAGCAATAGAACTCATAAACCAAACGGATAAAAATAGAAATGAGTATATAAAAAAGATGACAGGTTTAAACAGGTGTGATTTGCGAAATTATGATATTGTTCTTGATGTTTCTTGTATAGGTTTTGAGTTAACAAAAAATTTTGTTATTGATGTAATAAAGCATAAATTTTTCAAAAATGGTGGTGGTAGATGAAAAAAATTAAAGTTTTTGTAGCAGGTATACATTTTGTTGGTATTCAAAATTATATTAATGAATGTCTTGATGTACTAGAATTTGAGTTTATACCAGAAAGCGCGCTTGAATATAGGATACACGAGTGTGATGTGTTAATACCTGCCATGTCAAAAATTGATGCAAATTTAATTGAAAAGGCACAAAACTTAAAACTTATACATCAGTGGGGTGCTGGTCTGGATGGTGTTGATATTGTTGCTGCAACAAAAAAAGGTATATACGTAGCAAACGTACCTACAGCAAATACAGGTAATGCCGAATCGGTAGCGGAATGGTCTATAATGGCTGCAATCGCGCTCGCAAGGGGTTTTCCGTATATTCAAAATAATGTTTATAATGCAGTTGGGTGGGGATGTCCCGTTGGTATTAGTTTGATTGGGAAAAAAGCTTTGATTATAGGTTTTGGTGGCATAGGAAGAGCGATTGCTCAAAGGCTCAAGTCTTTTGGTGTTCATATATGGGCTATTAAGCAAAATTTAGACAATAAATTAGTCGAGCAATATAAACTTGAAGCAATAGGCAGGCCAGATAATCTTGAAAAATACTTACCATTGGTTGATTATGTATTTTTGGCTTTACCATTAAACAAAGAAACACAAAACCTTATAAACTCTAACAATATATTCAAGTTCAAAAAAGGAGCGTTTTTAATTAATCCTTCAAGAGGGGATATTGTTGAAAAGCAGGCATTAATTGATGCACTCAATAAGAATCATTTAGGCGGAGTTGCTTTGGATGTTTTTTGGAAAGAGCCACCGGATAAAGAAGATTTTTTTGATATGAAAAATGTTATTGTAACTCCTCATATTGCAGGTGTTACAGATGTTTCTTATAAAGCAATAGCTTTTTATGTTTGTGAAAATATAAAAAGGGTATTTGAAGGAAAAAAGCCGCTAAATTGTGTAAATTGTTGAGTTAAGCAATTGTTTGAAATTTTCTTCGTCCATTGGTTTATAAAATAAGTAACCTTGTAGGCAATCAATTTCCAAATCTTTTAAAATCTTTTGTTGATTAGAATTTTCGACTCCTTCTGCAATAGTTTTTAAATTTAAATTTTTTGATATTGATGCAATGGCTTTGACAAGCTGGTATGAAGTTTGATTGGTTTCCAATGTTTTTATAAAAGAAATATCAATTTTTATGGTATTTATAGGTAATTGAGAAAGGTAAGACAAAGAAGAGTATCCTGTACCAAAATCATCCAAAGCAATAGATACTCCAAGTCCTTTTATTGTATGCAGTATCTGTTTTATGTAATCGAAGTTTTCAACAAAAAGTCTCTCTAAAATTTCAATAGGAAGATATTTTGGGTCAAGATCATACTTTGTAATAGCATTTGTTAATTTTCTAATTATACTTTTACTTTTAAAGCTATTTGGTGCAATATTTATAGATATGGGGATAGTTTTTTTATATTGCGTAAGAATTGTTTTTTGAAAATATGCTACTTTATCAATAATAAAATCTTCAACATATTCTATTAAGCCTGTAGCTTCAAGTGTTTCTATAAATACACCAGGCGCAATAATTTTTCCATTGTGATTCCACCTAAGTAAACATTCAGCGCCACAAATTTCACTTGAAGCGTTTTTAACATAAGGTTGATAATATAAGGTAAATTCATTTTCTTTTACAGCTTTTTCGAGGTCTTTTTTTAATTGAATTTGTTTAATTAACTGTTCTTCGTCTTCTTTTTGGTAGAATTTATAAGGATAGTTACCTTCTTTTGCATGTTTTAGGGCAACATACGCTTTAGCAAGCAAATCTTGTGCATTTTTGGCATTATCCGGAAAAAAACTCACGCCGATATTAAATTCAATATTTATGTTACCATAAGAGACAGTAATTGGTTTGCTTAATGTATCTTTTAAAATTTCGATATAATCAAGTATTTGCTCTTTTGCATAAAGGTTTTTAACAAATAAACCAAATTTATTTTCAGAAAGTCTTGCAAAAATATCATCTGGTTTAATGATATTTTGTAGTTTTCTTACAATTTCTCTTAATACATCATCACCAACACTAAAACCATAGTAAGTATTTATATTTGTAAAATCTTTTGGATCAAGTATGACTAATGCATATTTAAGTTTTTTTTCATTGATTTCTTTAAGGTATATGTCAATATTTTCTAAAAAATATTTTTGATTATATAAACTCGTTACTGGATCGTGGTTTATGTAGTAATCCAGCTTAAATTGAAGACCCTTGTCTTTTGATAAATCTTTTCCGATTGCAATGTAGTATATTTCATTACTAAATTCATATGGTACAACGGTAGTGTAAGATTGGATTATCTGGCCATTTTGGGTTCTGTACAAAATAATATCAGCAAACACTTTTTTATTTTTTAACGTTGTATAAAAATTTTTGGCAAATTCTTTAGAATGAAGCTCTGATGAAAATATCCTGTGGTTTTTGCCAAGTAATTCTTCTTTTTTATAACCGCTTGCAAGTAATGTGGTTTCGTTTACATATACAATATCAAATTTGAAATCAGTAATTACTACAAAATCAAAACTACTATTTAAAGCAACAGAAAACATCTGCATCCATTTTTGATTTTCAAATTTATCCAATGCATAATTTATGTCATCTACAATTTCTTTCAAAAGTTCATAAGTTTTTTTATCAAATATGTGAGGTTTTTTTGAATATAGATTAATAACGCCAATGGTTTTTCCATTTTGTATAATAGGCAAAGCGCATGATGATTGCAAATTATATTCAAGCATTTTTTGTTTAAAAACAGCGAGATTTTTATTTTGCAGCGTATCATTATTTATAAAAATACTTTTTTTGTTAAATGATTTAATTGTTGGCCAGGATTCATGAGGGTTTTGAAATTTATCATTTGCAAAAAACAAATACTCAATATCTTTTTTATTTTTCCCTGAGTATTTTGTAAGTTTAAGTTTGTTTTTATCATCTAAAATGAATAATCCAGCTAAATCAAACTCGCCATAATTTACAAAAACATCGCAAATTTTTTCAAATAGTTCGTTTTTAGATGTAGATTTTATAAGTAAATGATTTACTTTTGATAGGATGTTGTAAGTGTATTTTGATTTATAATAACCGTATTTGTCTTGTAAGCTAAATAAGCCGTGCCTTTGCCATATTCACTTTTGCCATTAATTGAAATTGGAATATCATCAAATAATTGTGAATTTTCTCGTTTTTTGTGTATTATTTTAAGATGGTTTGTATTATCTATTTCTCCTACAACAACAATGCTGAATCCTAAATCTTTTATCAGGTTTTCGCACATTTTTTCAAATAAACTGTTTTGGTCGTCCTCTCTAATGATTAATTGGTTTATGTTTTTTAAAGCTAAAAACAATTTTTCAAAAATCTCTTGCTTTGTTGTATCCATCAAATGTAATCCTTATCGGTTTACTTCATCACTAGAAGTTTACAAAATTTATCTACATTAATAATATCAAAAGACAAGCTTTTGTCAAGCAAACAAAATCTAGAGGCTTAAAGCTTGACAATTTATAAATTATGTTTATTATTTTAGTATAAGTAATTAGAAAATTTTCTATTGGGGGGTAAAATGGAGTTTACATATATTAACAATACAATTAAAACTTCCAGAATTGGACTTGGGACATGGGCAATTGGCGGTTGGATGTGGGGTGGAAGCGATGAAAAGCAATCTATCGAAACAATTTTGGAAGCTTTAAATATAGGCATAAATTTAATTGATACGGCGCCCGTTTATGGTTTTGGTTTATCTGAAGAGATTGTTGGTAAAGCAGTAAAACTTTTTGGCAAACGACATGAAGTAGTCATTGCTACAAAGGTTGGGCTTGAATGGAAAGACGGTAAAGTTTTTAGAAATTCAAGTAAAGATCGTATTCAAAAAGAAATTGAAGATTCACTTAAAAGATTGCAAACAGATTACATTGATATATATCAAGTACACTGGCCAGATGAAACTGTAAATTTTCAAGAAACTGCAGAAACATTACTTAATTTATATGAAGAAGGAAAAATAAGAGCAATTGGTGTAAGCAATTATTCTGTAGAGCAGATGGAAATTTTTAGAAAATATGCGCCAATTCATACTTCTCAACCGCCATTTAATTTATACGAACAAAGCGCAAAAGAAAAAATTTTACCGTACTGCTACGAAAATAATATAAAAACGTTACTTTATGGGTCTTTATGTAGAGGTTTGCTAAGCGGAAGAATGACAAAAGATACACAGTTTAGTGGTGATGACTTAAGAAAAATTGACCCAAAATTTCAGCTTCCAAGATATGAGCAATACTTAAAAGCTACGCAAGAGTTGGATAAATTTGCAAAAGAAAAGTACAATAAAAGTGTTATACATTTGGCAATTAGATGGATTTTAGATCAAAAAGGAGCCGATATAGCATTAATTGGAGCAAGAAAACCTTCTCAACTGTCTTATATAAAGGAATTGTTTGATTTTATAGTATCATTGCAAGATAGCCACCAAATCGATCTTATATTAAATACCTTCATCAAAGATCCTATCGGCCCAGAATTTATGGCGCCGCCGTAATCGACCCATCTAAACGGGGGTCTGCAAAGACCCCTCTTGCCTTGAAAAAACACAAAAATTTATGTAGGATTAATCAATTGTGAGAGTGTGTGTTATTGGTGGCGGACTTGCTGGCTGCGAGGCAGCATATAAAATAGCTCAAAATGGTTTTAGAGTTGATTTGTATGAGATGCGCCCCCTAAAGCAAACACCAGCTCATACGACAGGTAATTTATGCGAGCTTGTATGTTCTAATTCTTTGGGTTCAATATCTATAAAAACAGCTGCAGGCTTGCTAAAAAAAGAAATGAGTCTATTGGGTTCTTTGACTATGTCTGCTGCAAGGTTTTCTAAAGTGCCAGCAGGTAGAGCTTTAGCTGTAGACAGAAACATATTTTCTCAAACAATAACGCGAATAATAGAAGCACACCCAAATATTACAATTGTAAGACAAGAAGTAAAGAAAATACCTATTGGGTATGATATAGTCATTATTGCAAGTGGTCCTTTAACTTCAGCAGATTTGGAAAACGAAATAATAAAAATAACAGGGAGAAAAAATCTGTATTTTTACGATGCCATAGCTCCACATGTTTTAGCTTCAAGTGTAGATTTTTCAAAAGGTTTTTGGGCAAACAGGTACGAAAGTGGCAAAGATTACTTTAACTGTGTATTATCTAAAGATGAATATAAAGAGTTCTATAACGCCTTAGTTAATGCTGAATGTGTTGAATATAAAGATTTTGAAAAACCGCACTTTTTTGAAGGTTGTATGCCAGTAGAAGAGCTTGCAAAGCGAGGCTTTGAAACGCTGCGTTTTGGGCCTATGAAGCCAGTTGGTTTACTAAAAGACAACAAAAGGCCTTATGCTGTGGTTCAACTTAGAAAAGAAAATCAATCAGGCACTATTTTATCATTGGTTGGCTTTCAAACGAAACTCACCTATAAAGAGCAATTAAGGGTATTTAGGCTCATACCTGCTCTAAAAAATGCTGAATTTGCAAAACTAGGTTCTATGCACAAAAATACCTACTTGCAATCTCAGCATTTGCTTACCAAATATTTAAACTTGAAAGATATGCCAGATATTTTTTTTGCCGGTCAAATTACAGGTGTTGAAGGCTATATTGCAAGTGCCGCAAGTGGTATGTTTGTTGGTATTAATGTTTCAAGGCTTCTTGAGAAGAAAGACTTGTTAGAATTACCAAAAGACACCATGCTTGGCGGCTTAATAAACTATATTACACAACCCAAAGATTACCTACAGCCTATGGGACCTAATTTTGGTTTAATTGAAAATTCTAAACCAAAATTAGATAAAGCAAAGCAAGCATTAAAAAGTTTGTTTGATTTTTGCAAAAATAACGGTTTGTTTTAATAATTCTTTACAAAGCATCTTTTATCGAGTATAATAACAATAAGATGAAGAGAAGGAGTTGTGTATGTTAACCAAGGAACAAAAACAGGAAATAATTAAAAGATTTGGTGCTAATGAGAAAGATAGCGGTTCGGTTGTAGTACAAATTGCTCTTTTAACAGAACGTATTAATTATTTAACAGAGCATCTTAAAAACTATAAAAAAGATTTTCAAACACGCAGAGGTTTACTAAGACTGGTTAACCAGAGAAGGAGGTTGTTAAAATACTTAGAAAAGCACAATTTTTCTGAATTTAAAAAAGTGGTTAAAGAGTTAGGTTTAAGAGTTAAAGGTCAAATATGATTTTCGAAGTACAAGACAACATATATGGAAAAAAGATTTCTATCCAAACTGGGAAGTGGGCAAAGCAGGCTGATGGTGCTTGCGTGGTATCAATTGGTGATACTGTAGTTTTAGCTACTGTAGTTTCAACTAAAGAACCACCAAAAGAATTTTTGGATTTTTTTCCATTAACTGTTAATTATCAGGAAAAATTTTACGCAATAGGTAAGATTCCAGGTGGATTTGTAAAACGCGAAGGTAAACCAAGTGATTATGAAACACTTGTCTCAAGACTTATAGATAGGTCAATTAGGCCACTTTTTCCATCGGATTATAAGCAAGAAACGCAAGTAATAGTTACTACAATCTCTGCAGATCAAGAAAACGATATCGTTGTTGCTTCAGTATTGGCAGCGTCTTGTGCTATAAATATTTCTGATATACCGTTTTTTGGACCTTGCGCAGCTTGCAGGATAGGGCTTAGAGGCAAAGAGTTTATACCACTGCCTACGCAGTCTGAGCTTAAAGATTCTCCATTAAATTTGATAGTAGCAGGCACTAAAAATGCTATAAACATGATAGAATCTGGTTCAAATGAAATAACAACTCAAACAATGGTAGAATCTATTTCCTACGCTCAAAAAGTTATTAATAAACTTATTGACTTGCAAGAAAAAATAATCAAAGATGCAGCAAAACCAAAAAGACAATATGAGCCTATGACTGTTAGCGATAAAATTATGACTGCAATGGAAGCTTTATGTATAGATGAATTACAACAGGCTCTTAATATAATAGACAAAAAAACAAGGCATGAAAAGATAGATTCTATCTTTAAAGCAGCTTTAGAAAAGCTAAGTGAAGAATTCAGCGAAGAAGAAAATTTTGAAGCAAAGTTAAAAGCAGCATTTGAAGGAATCATTAAAAATTTAGTTAGAGATAAAATTATTTCAACAGGTATAAGAATTGACGGCAGAGGGCTTGATGACATAAGGCCGATTACCTGTGAAGTGGGTATTTTACCAAGAACTCATGGTTCTGCTGTTTTTACAAGGGGAGAAACACAGGCTTTAGTTGTTACTACACTTGGATCAAAATCCGATATGCAAATTATTGATAATATTGGTGGTGAAACATTTGAACGATTTATGTTGCATTATAATTTTCCACCATTTTGTGTTGGAGAAGTAAGACGTCTTGGGGCGCCAGGAAGAAGGGAAATAGGTCACGGGGCTTTGGCTAAGCGTGCAATCGAGCCAGTAATACCAGATGAAGCTGATTTTCCATACGCTATACGTATAGTTTCTGATATTTTAGAGTCAAACGGGTCGAGTTCTATGGCTACTGTGTGCGGTGCTACATTGTCTTTAATGGACGCGGGAGTGCCTATAAAAAAGCCTGTTAGTGGCGTGGCTATGGGCCTTATAAAATCGGAAGATAACTATTATATTTTAACTGATATAATGGGCGATGAAGATCATTATGGCGATATGGATTTTAAAGTTGCAGGTACAAAAGATGGTATAAATGCACTCCAGATGGATATAAAAATAGAAGGTGTTAATGAACAGCTTTTAATGTATGCTTTAGAAAAAGCAGAAAAGGCAAGGCTTTTTATACTTGATAAAATGCTTGAAACTTTGCCTACATACAGATCGCAGCTTTCTGAGTATGCTCCAAAGGTTACAGTTATAAACATAAGTGCTGATAAAATAAAGGATTTAATTGGTCCAGGTGGTAAAGTAATTAAGTCTATAATAGAAGAGACAAATACAAAAATTGACATAGAACAAGATGGGAGAGTAAATATTTTTGCAAGCAATACAAAAGATTTAGAAAGAGCAATTCAGCTTATAAAAATATCCATAGGCGAGCTTGAAGAAGGCCAAATTGTTGAGGGTGTAGTAAGTCGTATTGAAGATTATGGTGCTTTTGTAAAGTTTTCTCCAAATCAAGAAGGCTTGATGCATATATCTCAGATTGACACAAAAAGAGTCAAAAGTGTCTCTGATGTGTTGAGTGTTGGTGATAGAGTTACAACAAAGATTATAGGCATAGATAAATTTGGAAGAATTTCTTTATCCCTTAAAGCTCTAAAATTAGAAAATCAAGAAAATCAAGAAGAAGACAATAAAAATGAAGCTTCAGACACTTAAAAAATCCGGTGTTGTTGGCAGTGTTGGTATTTTCGTTAAAGTAGGTAGCGCTTATGAAAATGATAATGAAAGAGGCTTGTCCCATATGCTTGAACATATGGTATTTAAAGGGACTAATAAGCGCTCTTATTTTGATATTGCAAAAGAAATTGATAGGCTTGGTGGTATTATAAATGCTTTTACATCAAAAGAGTATACATGTTTTTATGTAAAAGTTTTAAATGATTATATTGAAAAAGCATGGGATGTATTAATTGATATTATTACAAATCCTACTTTAAATAATGTCGAGCTGGAAAAAGAAAAAGATGTAATTATTGAAGAAATTAATGCATCAAATGATGATCCGCAATCAGCTGTATTTGATGCATTTTTTGAAAATGCAATTCCTACGAGTTTAGGAAAGCCTATACTTGGTAAAAAAGAGCAAATTGCATCTTACACGAGGGAGGATTTACTTAACTTTTTAGGAAAGTTTTACAAACCAGAAAATATGATTGTTGCTTATGTTGGGGAAGGAGCAAAAATTGAGGTAAAAGATAAGCAAGAATTTTATTATAAAGATTATTTTGAAAAATCGAGTTTTATAAGTGATTATGAATTTAAATTTATACCCGGCAAAGACATAATAAAGAGACAACTTGAACAAACCAACATAATTTTAGGTTGTGAGTTATTTAGTATTTATGACAAAAGAAAATACGCTGCTTTTTTGGCTAATAATTTTTTTGGTGGCAATATGAGTTCTAGGCTTTTTCAGTCAATCAGAGAAGAAAAATCTCTATGTTACAGTATTTACTCAAGTATTATGTTTTTCAAAAAGGGTGGTATTTTTTATATATCAAGTTCAACATCCAATGAAAAAACACAAAATTTAATAGATGCCTGCATTGAAGAATTTAATAAATTTAAAAAAAATGGCATGACAAAGAGTGAGCTTGAGGATATAAAAACAAATTTTAAAGGTCAATATGGTTTATCTCTTGAGAGTACAAATAGTTTGATGATAAAACTTGGTAGTGATTATCTAACTTACAATGCATACCAGGATCCAAAGGATATTTTTTTAAATGTAGACAGAGTAACTTTAAATGATATTATGGAAGTATTGAATCTACTGAACACAGAAAAAATGCATTTAACATGTTTGGGTAATATTAACGACATTTCTTTTTAATTAAAGGAGAAAAATCATGAAAAGATACCTCATGACACCAGGTCCTACGCCAGTGCCAGAAAAAATTGCATTAGCTATGGCAGCGCCTATTATTCATCATAGGACTAAAGAATATATAGATTTACATGAAAAAGTTAGAGAAAAATTAAAGAAAATATTTCAAACGCAAAACGACATAGTAATTTTTGCATCAAGTGGAACTGGTGCAATGGAAGCTTCAGTTTCTAATATCCTATCAGAAAATGATAAAGCACTTGTTGTTGAAGCTGGTAAATTTGGTGAGCGCTTTAGCCAACTTGTTAGTAGTTTTGGGGCTCAAGCGATAATATTGAAAAAAGAATACGGAGATTTTGCAAACGCTCAAGAGATTGAAGATTATGTTAAAAAATACTCTCCTAAAGCTGTTTATATGCAAGCATGCGAAACCTCCACAGGCGTATTTCATCCAATTGATGAGATCGGCAAAATGCTAAAAGAAAAATATCCTGAAGTTGTTTTTGTTGTCGATGGAATTACTGCTGTAGGCTGTATTGATATAAAAACAGATGAATGGGGTATTGATATACTTTTGACTGGTTCTCAAAAAGCTTTTATGTTGCCACCTGGCCTTGCAATGTTATCTATAAGCGAAAAGGCAAAAAAAATAGCAGCTCAAAATAAAAACAAAAGGTATTACTTTGACATTTTAGGCGAGCTTAATGCCCAAACGGGTCACTTTACACCTGCTGTTACGCTTGTTTTAGGTTTAAACGCTGCAGTTGATATGATGCTTGAAGAAGGTTTAGGTAATGTTTTTAAAAGGCACGAGTTTTTAGCCAAAGCAGTTAAAGCAGCTATTTTAGCTATGGATTTAGAGCTTTTTGCAAAAAGGCCATCCAATTCTTTGACTGCCGTTAAAGCCCCTCAATCAATTGATTCGAAGCAAATTATAGATATCATGAATAAATTTGGAGTTTCTATATCAAATGGGCAGGGTTCTATGAAGGGCAAGATATTTAGGATAGCGCATCTGGGTTATTTTTACCCTCCAGATGTTATATTAACGATAGGGACACTTGAAATAGCTCTTAAAAAACTCGGTATAGATAAACTTGGCGTAGGTACAAAAAAAGCTTTGGAGATATTTGTTGAGTATTAAACACAATATTCCAAAAGGTGTATTGCAATTTTTCTATCCACATTCTCGCAAAAGACGCGACATAGAAAATAAGATAATGGATTATCTTGATTCAAAAGACTATAAAGAAATTGTAACGCCAACATTCATTTATGAAGATAATGTGTATCAGGATCTATACGAACCGCTAAAATCGAAATTGTTTAAATTTGTTGATAGAAATAGTGGAAAAACGATTATTTTACGGCCAGATGTAACGCTTCAGGTAGCTTTAGCGGTATTGCTTGCCGATATTGATTTACCTGCAAGGTTTTCTTATGCCCATTACATTTATAGGGATGAAAAGCAACATGCTAATTTAAAAAGAGAATTTAAGCAGATTGGGGCAGAAATTTTTGGACAAAATTCTATTGAAACAGATATAGAGATAATAACTTTAGCAATAGATGTATTGAATTTAGTAGACATAAAAGATCTTGTAGTTAGGATTTCTGATTCTCAAATCATTGATAAATTGCTTGATGTATATTTAAGTCCACAGTTTTTTGATAAAAAAAAAGCAATATTGCGCTTAATTAACAAAAAAAATCTCTCGTTTTTAAAACAGATGCCTTTGGGTGAATTTGGGTCTATTATTGATGCGCTTTTTTTAGGAGACATAAACGCTTTATTAAAAATTGAACCTATAAAACAAAATGTTGGAAATTTGATTGAAATTTCAAATAAAATTAACAAAGATTGCGAAATTTTTTTGGATTTTTTTTACTATGAATACCCTACCTATCACAGCGGTGTGTCTTTTGATATATTTAGCAACAATGCAGTTTTGTGCACAGGTGGCAGGTATGGTAATTTAATGCAACTTATGGGTAAATATATACCAGCTACAGGCTTTGCTATAAATTTAGATAAGTTAATGGATTTTTTATATACCAAGGAGATTTGAAATGAACACATTAGTTTTGGGTTCTCAGTGGGGCGATGAAGGAAAAGGAAAAATTGTAGATATTTTAAGCCAAAAGGCTGATATTGTTGTGCGCTATCAGGGTGGTAGCAATGCGGGCCATACTGTATGTGTGGATGGCAAAAAGTTTGTTTTGCACTTAATACCTTCGGGTATTTTGCACGATGGCAAAACATGCGTTATTGGAAATGGCGTAGTATTTGACCCAAAAAGCTTTTTTGAAGAAAAAAAACAACTTGAAGACCTAGGAGTAAAGCTGGATTCTAAATTACTCATTAGCGATAGATGCCATATTGTAATGCCATACCATAAAAGTATGGATGTAAATAGCGAGCATATATTGGGTGATAGAAAAATAGGCACAACAGGAAGAGGTATTGGCCCAGCTTATGTGGATAAGTACGCAAGGGTAGGCATCAGGGCCTGCGATTTGTTGGACAAAGAAACGCTTAAAGAAAAAATCAAAAACAATGTAGAACATGCAAATAGAATATACAGCTTATACGATATAGAACCTTTAAACGAGAAAGCTATATACGATGAGTATATAGAGTATGGTCAAATGTTAAAGTCTTATATAAAAGACAGTGTTTACTTTCTTAATGATTCATACAAAAAAGGCAAAAACATACTATTTGAAAGTGCTCAAGGCTCACTGCTTGATGTGGATTTTGGTACATACCCTTATGTAACATCATCAAACCCAACTTCAGGTGGTGCATTTTGTGGCACAGGTCTGCCGTATAAGTCACTTAATAAAGTGATAGGTATTATGAAAGCATACACCACAAGAGTAGGCAATGGCCATTTTCCAACAGAGCTTTTAAATAACGAAGGTGAATACCTAAGAAAAAACGGCAATGAGTTTGGTGCTACAACTGGCAGACCAAGAAGGTGCGGTTGGCTTGATTTAGTGGTTGTAAAATACGCCATAATGATTAGCGGTATAGATGAGATTGCTATGACAAAAATTGATGTTTTAGATGGCCTTGATGAGATAAAAGTATGCATAGCCTATGAATTAGATGGCAAAACAATAGATTACATGCCAGCTTTAAATAGTGAATTTGAAAAAGTAAAACCCATTTATAAAACATTTAAAGGCTTTAGTGGTACAAAAGGCATAAATGACTATTCCAAATTACCAAAAGAAGCAAAAAATTACATAGAAGAGATAGAAAAAATCATCAATACTAAAATCTCAATTATTGCAACAGGTACAGATAGATCAGATACGATTTTTAGATAGGAGGTGGTTAAATGTGTGTATTTTGCAAGATAGTTAATAAAGAATTACCATCGAAAATTGAGTACGAAGATGAAAAATATATGGCTTTTTATGATATTAACCCTAAAGCACCAATACACCTATTAATTATACCAAAAAAGCATGTTGAAAATCTAAATGATATGGATGAGTCAGATATTAGTATGATTTCAGATATGGCTTTACTTGCAAAAAACTTAGCAAAAAAACTGGGTATTGATAAATCAGGCTATAGAATTGTGATAAACAATGGCCCAGATTCCGGTCAAGAAGTATATCACATACATATGCATTTATTAGGCGGTAATTTTTTAGGTTCCAAATTATTTGCTAAAATATGAAAATCTTAATTTTAAATGGGCCAAATCTAAATATGCTTGGCAAAAGAGAGCCCCATATTTATGGAAAGCTCTCTTTGTCTGACATAGAAGAAACAATTAAAAACCATGCAAAAAGTTTAGGTGTAGAAGTTGAGTTTTTTCAATCAAATTACGAAGGTGCCATTGTTGAAAAGATTCATCAAGCTTTCGGTAATTCTGATGGCATAATTATAAATCCAGGTGCCTATACACACACAAGCATTGCCATAAGAGATGCTTTTTTAAGCGTTAATATACCATTTGTAGAAGTCCACTTATCAAATGTGTTTAGCAGAGAATCATTTAGACACAAAAGCTACCTAAGTGATATTGCACAAGGTGTAGTAAGTGGGCTTGGTCAATATTCATACATTTGTGCACTAAACTTTTTAATAAATTTCCAAAATAGCTAGTCTTGCTCATGTGTATGGCTTAAAACTTTTCGTTTTTGGGCGCTAAGTTCTGTTTTTCTCAATCTAATAGAAAGCGGCGTAACTTCAACCATTTCATCATCTTTTATAAAATTTATAGCTTTCTCTAGTGTCATAACATTTGGGCTTGAAAGTATAATATTATCATCTTTTCCAGCAGCCCTCATATTTGAAAGCTTTTTTTCTTTGCATGGGTTTACATTCAAATCTACTTCTTTATTGTGTTCTCCAATTATCATACCTTCATAAACAGGCTCATTTGGTCCAATAAATAATTGACCTCTTGGTTGTAAATTAAACAATGCATATGCAATTGAAATACCCTGCCTATCGCTTACTAATGATCCACTGTAGCGCGTTGCGATATCGCCTGCGTAAATATCGTATTTTTCTAGATATGAATTCATAATACCAGTGCCTTTTGTATCGGTCAAAAATTCATCTCTAAAACCTATTAGCGATCTAGATGGCACAAGAAACTCAATTCTTATACGTCCTTTAAAGTTATTTGAAAGATTTATCATTTTGCCTTTTCTAGTTTGTATTTTTTGTGTAATAATACCCATAAATTCTTCTGCACAGTCAATAAATAAATGTTCATAAGGCTCTAATTTTTTACCATTTTCAAATTTGTAAATGATTTGTGGTCTGCTCACACAAAACTCAAAACCTTCTCTTCTTAATTGCTCAATTAGTATGACCATTTGAAATTCGCCTCGTCCTTTTACAATGAACTTATCTGTATCTTCTGTCTCTTCAAATTTTATTGATACATTCTTAAGCGTTTCTTTAATCAGTCGTTCTTTTATATTTCGAGATTGAACGATTTTGCCATCTTTGCCGGCAAAAGGTGAATCGTTTACGCTAAAAACCATTGAAACAACAGGTTCATCGATTACAATGCGTTTTAGAGGTTTTTCCACATCACTTGTACATATCGTATCTCCTATTGCTATATCCTCAATACCAGATACCACGATTATGTCGCCAGCTTGAATTGACTCAATGGGTTTTAAAATTATGCCATCGTAGGTTTGTATTTTACTAATTGAAGCAGTTTTTTTAGTGTTGTGTGAGTTAAAATAAGAAAAAGCTCTACCTTTTACACTATCTAAAAAGCCGTTAAAAACTTTGCCAATAGCCAGTTTTCCTAAGTAATCAGAGTATCCAAGATCGCTTACAAGCATTGAAAAACTTTCTTTGCTTGTGTATATTGGTGGCGGTATTTGATTTATTATTTCTTCAAAAAGTACTGATAGATCATATTCATTACTATCCGGGTTTTTTTTGGCTATACCTTGTTTTCCTATAGCATAAAGAACGCTAAATTCCAATTGTTCATCGTTTGCATCAAGGTCAATAAATAAATCGTATATTTCATCCAATACTTTATTAATTCTTGCGTCTTGTCTATCAATTTTATTTATTACTACAATTATCTTTAATTTTGATTCCAATGCTTTTTTTAACACAAATCGCGTTTGTGGTAGTGGACCTTCTGCTGCATCAACAAGCAATATAGCACCATCAACCATTGATAAAGCGCGCTCAACTTCCCCTCCAAAATCAGAGTGTCCGGGTGTATCTAAAATGTTTATTTTAACGCCATTCCAAAAAACACACGAGTTTTTAGCTGCAATAGTAATACCTCTTTCTTTTTCTAACTCCATACTATCAAGTATTCGCTCTTGTATGTTTTGATTTTGCCTGAATGTTCCACACTGTTTAAACATAGCATCAACAAGAGTTGTTTTGCCGTGATCTACATGTGCAATTATTGCAATATTTCTAATATTGTCATTAAAATTTTTAGTCATTTTTTTCCCTTGCCTTTGTAATTAAACTTTTTGTATTTGATTTCTTTTTAAAAATTTGAAGCAAAACCTGAGCTTCTTCAAATGGAACACTTACAAACGAAAATTTATCAAATATTCTTATATCTTTTATGTCCCTTTCATTGATTTCAATTTGTTGTTTTATAAAATCTATTAATTTTTTTGGTGTCATAGAATCTTGTCTTCCAAGTGCCACAAAAAGGCGTGTTTTTGAGTAAGTTTCAAGGGGTTTAACTTCTTTGATTTCATGATAGTTTTTTTCGTCAAGTTCTTCTTTAAAATTATACTTTAGCAATGCTGCAACAACTTCTGTGGGTTTGTATTGTTCTAGCAATTTGTTTGCTAAATTTGTATATTTTTCTTCATGGTTATCTTGAATTAGATTTTCTATCTCAGTTTGAATTTTATTTATTTTAAAACTTATAATTTCTTCAACAGTAGGTAAACCTTGTTTTTTTATATTAAGTTTAGCGGTTTTTAACATGTAAATGAGCCTATTATACTCATTTGGTGTGACGAAAGTTATAGCTATGCCGCTTTTACCAGCTCTTCCTGTCCTACCGATTCTATGAATATAGGATTCGACATTTTCAGGTATGGAATAATTTATCACATGAGTAAGATTTTCAATGTCTATGCCTCGTGCTGCTACATCTGTTGCAATTAGTATTTGCGCACTTTTTCTTTTAAATTTATTTAAAACAATTTCCCTCGATTTTTGTGTCATATCACCATGAAGTGCAAGCGCATTGTAACCTGCGTCTTGCAATTTATTTGCAAGTTCATCTGTTTCAATTTTTGTTTTGCAAAAAACTAGTGCATAAAATTCTTTTTGCATATCAATTATGCGGCACAATGCTTGAAATTTATCTTCGTAGTTTACTTCAAAGTAGATTTGTTGGGTAAGGTTTGATGTTGTGTCGTCTTTTTTTGTTTTTATGATTTCGTAATTTTTCATATGTTTTTTTGCTATTGATACAATTTGTGTTGGTATAGTAGCAGAAAACATTAACAACCTTTTGGTATCGTTTGTGTGTTTTAAGATTTCTTCCACATCGTCTATAAAACCCATATTTAGCATTTCATCGGCTTCATCTAAAACCATATCGCTGATTAACGAAAGATCAATTGTTTTTCGGTTTATATGATCTAATATTCTCCCAGGTGTTCCAACAATTATATCAATGCCGCTTTTGAGTCTTGAAACTTGCAAATCTATTGATTGACCACCATAGATTGGTAAAATTTTGAGTTTTTTTGTGCCTTTTAAAGAGTTAAGTTCTTGAGATATTTGAATAGCAAGTTCTCTTGTTGGTGTAAGTATCAAACATTGTATGTGATCTAATTTTTCTTGGGCTTTTTCTATAATTGGTACACCAAAACTTGCCGTTTTACCTGTACCTGTTTGAGCTTGGGCTATTAAGTCTATGTTTGTTTTTAGCATTAATGGTATTACTTGCTCTTGTATTGGCGTTGGTTCTTCATAGCCTTTTTTTAGAAGTGATTTTAAAATATTTTCCGAAATTCCCAAATTTGCAAACTTTTCTAACCTTTGCATACTACTTCCTTGTAATTTTAAACAGTTTAAAAACTTTTATTTAGCTAAAAAGCGAGTTTTTAACTTTGCGCTGGAAAGCACAAATGTCATTGGATAACAAGACAAGACGTACAAATAAGCCCCGTATTTTTCTTAAGACAAATGAGCTTTTTAAAAGCGCATTTAAAATTCACGGGACTCATTATACCAGCTTTTTTTTATTTTGCAATAAATTTGTTTTTTCAATAATTGACAAAAGTAAAAAATTAGCTATCATAAACTTAGAATTTAAAAAAAGGAAAAAGACTTATGAAAGAGAAAATATTGAGTATCGTGGAAGGTTTGATAAAAACAAGCGATATTGAAGAGTTTATGTCTTTATTGAAAGAAAAAACTGCCTATATAAAAAAACAGCCAATTGATTTTGTTATTGCATCTAAAAATGATATAACAATTATGTTTGAGTTGCTTAAAGATTTTTTAAAGCAAAAAAGCTTTGTACCAAAAAATACCTTTATTGCACTTTTATTACTTTTAACTTTTGCTATAGGCAAAAAAATTAAAAGATTAAGTATTTTAAAAGAAAACATTGATAGTGATTTATTGATTGGTTTTTGTATTTACTTAGTTGAAAAAGATATTCAGAAATATTTAGAATTAAAAGGAGGTAATAAATGAGTACACAACATGGGCACGATCATGGTCACGAAGACTCAAAAAAGAAATTACTAGGGTTTTACAATGCTGCAAAATGGGCTATGGATGGTGTTTGTACTTTAGATGTTTATGCTGAAGTAGACGACAAAAATGAAGCTCAAGTAAGAAAAGAGCTCGAAGATTTAGGTATTAATTATGATTTAACAAAAAAAGGTATAATAAAAGGTTATTTTGAAGGTACATACGATAGAGTTTTGCCTATTATGCGTACATTGCTTGAAAAGGGATGGCATTGGTAGAATTTGACCAAACTTTGCATAAAAAGTTACCTCGATATAAAAATTGCATAGTATGCGGTAATGAAAATGATTTTGGTTTAAAAACTTGGTTTTTTACAGATTTTGAGTTTGTTTATAATAATTGCGTGTTAGATGAACATTATATTGGTTATCCAGATAGGATTCATGGTGGCATAATCTCAGCTATTTTAGATGAAGCAATGGGCTGGGCAACCACCGTTAAGACGAAGCTTTTCTATTATACCATAGAGCTTTGCTCCAAATACAGGAATATCGCAAAGCCTAATACGGAATTTTTTACAAAAGCTCAATTTTTAACCAATAAAGGAAAGATAGCTTTTACGCAAGCTACAATAACTGATGGCAAACAAATTATAGCTACAGCCAAAGGTAAATATTATCCGCTTGATTTGAAAGACCAAGATAGTGTAGAAAAATTACTCATTAGAGACTATTAATTGTTAAGTTTCAATAATTCTTTTATCTTTTCTTTTAGTTCAGTTAAATCAGGCGATTTTACAATGTATGCATCTGCTATCCATGTGGAAAAATCTTGCTTATAATGAGAGTAGGCTGTCGACATAATAATAGGTGTGTCTGGTGATTTTTCTTTTAATATTCTTAGCGCATCAAGGCCGCTCATCTTTGGCATTGCAATATCTAATAAAACTAAATCGGGTTTTTGGTTATCAAAATCATCAATAGCAGATAGTGCATCAGGGTAAGACACTACATCATAGCCTTCATCTTTTAGCTCTTCTTCGTATAAAAACCTTATGGATTCTTCATCATCCACTACCATTATCTTTTTTTTCATTCTTTTCCTCCTCAACTAAATTTGGAATTTTAATGATAAATTTTGCTCCTTTTCCAACAAAATTATCCAAACTGATTACGCCGTTATGTTCTTGAACTATTTCTCTTACAATCGATAAGCCAAGTCCAGTACCATGAGTTTTTGTAGAATAGAATGGCTTAAATACATATGGCAGAAACTTTATATCAATACCTCCACCATTATCTTCCACTGTAATAACAATAAACTTATCTTCTTTATAAGTAGAGATTTTAATAAGCCCATCTTTTTTATTTGCTATTGCTTCTGTAGAATTTTTTATAAGATTAATTAAAACCTGTTTAATCTGATCTGGGTCACCATAAAGATACTTTGCAAATTCAGAAAGGTCTGTTATAAATTGTATGTTTGAAGAATTAATATTTTTTATAGCTTCTATGGTATCGAGAATAAGCTTTTCTAGATCGAATATTTTTTTAACGCTTCTATTTTGTCCTTTGGCATATCTGTTAATATCAAGTGTTAAATTGTATACTCTATCTAATTCTTTTTTTACAATTTCAAGGTATTGATAAACTTGAGGGTTACTATCAGCAGAAATTTTTCTTGCTCTATCAAGAAATCCTATAGCGCCGATAAGTGCATTTTTTATTTCATGTGTGATATCTGCTACAGCTCTACCTAAATTAAATATATGCTTTTGATGAATGAGATTTTGTTGTTCTTCAATTAGGCGCTTACTCATATTTTTGTATGTTTCGATACTCATAAGATTTTCTATGGCAATGGCAGATTGATTAGCAAACAAAAATAATGTAGTAATATCATCTTGTTCGATTGGACGTTTATTATAGAAATTATCGGCAACAATAGCACCAATGGGCTGTTCTCTAGAAATTAGTGGAGCGAATGCAAATTGTTCAAAATTGAGTTCTCTAAGAATTTGATCATCTCCGCCTAAGTTACTTGCATCAAACACAAAGGCTTGTTTTTGATTGATGTTTTTAAAAATAGTATCTTTTTGAAGACTTATTCTGGATTTGCTTATAGTTTTGTTAAAGTTTGAATTTAGCTGGGCTTCAATGTTTATTTCATTTAATAGCCAGGAAGCCATTCTACCTCTTATATCAAGATTTCTTAAGCTATTCCAGATAGTTGTAGCTTCTTGTATGGAATCTGGTGCTACACCTAAAACTCCATCCATTGTATTGTTTGGCCTATTGTACAAAAATATAGCGGCCCTGTTAAATCCTAAACCATCACCTATAGTTACAGCAGTTAAAACAACGTGAAGCAATTTTTTTAAATCAGTTGTTAAACTTATTGCTATGCCAAGTTCGTATAATAATTTCCACTCTTCTACAATTCTATCTATATCCATAAATTTTTTTGTAAAGTTTTATATATTCTTTTGCCTGATTTTTCCACGAGTAATCAAGGCTCATAACATATTGTGCGATTTTTAATAGTTCATCTTTTTTGTTAAACAACTCAATTGCTTTTTTTATTGTTTTTGTTAGTTCTTTAGAATCATATTTTTCAAACACAAAGCCTGTTGGGTTTTTAGAACGATTGGAATAATTTTTGACAGTATCTTTTAGACCACCTGTTGCCCTCACAATTGGTAGTGTTCCATAACGATAAGCTATCATCTGACCTAAACCGCATGGTTCGTATTTTGATGGCATTACAAAGAAATCACTAGAAGCATAGATTTTGTGTGCTAATGGCTCATCAAATTTTAAGTTTAAAGATATTTTGTCTTTGTACTGGCTGGCTAGCTGGGACAGTTGATCTTCTATATCTTTTTCACCACTGCCTAAAATAATAAATTGTACGTTAGTATTTGATTCCAATAATTCTTTGACACTACTTGAGAAAATATCCATGCCTTTTTGCGCTGCAAGTCTTGACACAACACCAAAAACCGGTACTTCTTTGATTGGTAAACCAAGTAGTTTTTGAAGGGCATTTTTGTTTTTTATTTTATCTTTTGGATTATTAAAATTGTAATCAATAAATTTATCTGATTTTGGATCCCAAACATCTACATCTATTCCGTTTACGATACCACTTAACTTGTATGAGAATTTTTTTAATAATCCATCAAGACCAAAACCAAATTCTGGCGTTTGAATTTCCAAAGCGTATGTTTTGCTAACGGTAGTTACCGCATCAGCAAATACAATGCCACCTTTTAGAAAATTGATTTTATCATAATACTCAAGGCCATCAATAGTAAATAATTCCCACGGAAGTTCTAAATTATTCATGTAATTTTTATCAAAAATACCTTGATAGCCTAAATTGTGTATAGTAAAAACAGTTTTGGTTTTAGTAAATATGTTTTTATAAAATACTTTTAAGTAAACATTAATAAGCGCTGATTGCCAATCGTTTGTATGCAAAATATCTGGTATTATATTAAGAGTTTTTAAGCTGTCTAATACAGCTTTTGAAAAAAAACCAAATCTTAAAGCATTATCTTCATAATCTTGTGCACCAATACCATAAAGGTAGTCTCTGTTGTAATAATTTTGATTTTCAATAAAGTAAAAAGTGCAATTATTTTGTTGTGTTTCGTATAAATTAATACTGGTTTTTGTATGGTTAAAATCCACCTCGACATTTGAAACAATTGTTAAAGAAGATCTATCTACTGTTTTGTATAAAGGGCTAAAAACACTAATATTTAGTCCATTTTGTGCAAGAGCTTTTGGTAATGCACCCGCAACGTCGGCTAATCCTCCTGTTTTTGAAAAAGGAAAAACTTCGCTTGAAGCTATAACTACATTCATTGTACCTCCTACAATGTAATTTCTCTTAAGTATTTTGCTGCATCTTCTGGTGGTGTTGGATTAATATAAAAGCCACTGCCCCACTCAAATCCAGCTATTTTTGTTAATCTGGGCGTAATCTCTAAATGCCAGTGGAAATAATCATCATGATCAAATATAAATGCTCCATTTAATAAAACAAAATTATACGGAGGGTTATCTAAGGCAATTTTTAGTCTTTTTAGCGTATTTTGTAAGATATATGTAAAATCGTACAAAATTTCAACGTCTTCAAACTCAAAATGTGTACTGTGTTTTTTTGGAAAAATGGACACTTCAAAAGGAGATCTTGATGCAAATGGTGTAATTGATACAAAATGTTTTGTTTCTTCGATTAATCGTACCTTATCATTTAATTCTTGTCTTATAATGTCACAAAATGGGCATCTATCTTTATATGAAAAGTATGTTTTTGCTCCCGAAAATAACTCGAGTGGCCTTTTTGGTATGATAGGCAATGCAATAAGCTGTGAGTGAGAGTGTTCTAAGCTTGCACCTGCTACTGCCCCGTAATTTTTAAAGACAAGCACATACTTCATGCGCTTATCTTTTTTTAAATCCTCAATGCGCGCTTTATATGCAAATACAACATCTTTCATTCTATCAAGTGGCATAATATCAAGTGTTTCAGAATGATTTGGTGTTTCTATTATAACTTCATGTGCTCCAATTCCATTCATAGCGTCGTATAAGCCTACAGCATGTTTATCTAAATCACCTTCTATACCTAAAGCGGGAAATTTATTTGGCACAACACGCAATGTCCAGTGCGGATCATTTGGCTGACTGCCTGGTGCCCTAACAGCATAAATCTCAGGTGGCACGTACTTTTCGTTTCCAGGGTCAAAAGGGCAAAAACCACCGGTTATTTTAATCTGCTCTTCTTGTTTGAAATCATGTGGCCTTTTGCCACGCTCGGTTGATATTATAACCCACCTTTCTACGATAGGGTCTTTTCTTAGTTCACTCATGTCTACCTCACTATTTGAGTGCCTATACCGGCATCTGTAAATATTTCTTCTAGAATTGCATGTTGTTTTTTACCATTTATAATGTGGACTTTTTTTACACCATTTTCTATAGCTTCTTTGGCTGATATAACTTTTGGTATCATGCCGCCCGTTAATACACTTCCTATCATTTTATCTATGTCTTTGATTTTTATTTCGCTAATTAGTTTATTTTCTGTATCCAAAACGCCATCAACATCTGATATGTATATTAATTTTTCTGCTTGCAGAGCCTGTGCTATGCTTGAAGCCACTGTATCTGCGTTAATATTGTATCTTGATCCTGCATCGTCAAAGCCAATTGGTGATACTACAGGAATGTAGCCATTTTTAGATAAATTAACTAATATATCTGGGTTTACTTCTTCAACATCTCCAACAAGACCTAAATCTACATCTTCTAAAAGCAATTTTTTGGCTTTTATAATACTGGCATCAACACCGCTTAAGCCTACAGCTCTACCGCCGAAACGATTTATATTTAGTACAATTTCTTTATTTACTTTTCCAGCTAATACCATTACCACAACTTCCATAGTTTTTTCATCGGTAATGCGCAAACCTTTATGGAATTTTGTTGTTATGTCAAGTTTTTTTAATGTATCACCAATTTCATTACCACCACCATGGACAATAATAGGGTTTATTCCTACAAGTTTAAGTAGCGCTATGTCTTTTGAAAAAGCCATTTTAAGTTCATCGTTGATCATAGCGCTTCCGCCGTATTTTATAACAAAAGTATTACCATAAAATTCCTTAATGTATGGCAAAAACTCTACTAAATATTGACCCTTTTCGCTTTTATACATATAAATACTCTCTTTTTATAATTTAGACTAAATCAACAAAAAAAGCAAGCAATTTTTTTATCAAAAAACAAAATTATTTTAACATAATTTGATATAAATTTTTATAATTTCTTGTAAATGCTTATAATTAGACTTGAAAATTTGAATATTAAGTGTATTATTAGCATCAGTGTTAGTTTACTGCTAATAAAAACGGGAGGTGAGTTTATGAAGTTTAAGCCATTAGCTGATAGGATTTTAGGTAAAATTGAAGAACAAGAACAAAAGACTGAGTCTGGGATCATTATACCAGACACTGCAAAAGAAAAACCACAAAAAGCAAGAGTTGAAGCTGTAGGTAGCGATGTTGAGCATGTTAAAGTAGGAGATCTTGTATTGTTTGCCAAATATTCTGGCACAGAACTAAAGCTCAATGATCAAGATTACATTATTTTAAAAGAAGACGAAGTTTTAGGTATTTTTGAGTAATTTATTAAGGAGGTGAAGATATGGGCGCAAAGCAAATAGAATTTGGAGACATTGCTAGATCGAAAATTTTAAAAGGTATAAATCAGTTGGCAGATGCAGTAAGTGCAACACTTGGGCCACAAGGTAGAAATGTTGTTATAGATAGAAAATTTGGAAGCCCGCTTATTACAAAAGATGGCGTTACAGTTGCAAAAGAAATTGAACTAAAAGATCCTTATGAAAATATGGGAGCGCAACTTGTTAGAGAAGTTGCAAGCAAAACAAGCGATGTAGCAGGCGATGGTACTACGACAGCTACAGTTTTGGCAAGAGCAATTTACAGGGAAGGCTTAAAGCATGTTACAGCAGGAGTTAGTGCAATAGAACTCAAAAGAGGCATAGATAAAGCTGTAGAAAAAGTTGTTGAAGAATTAAAGAAAATTTCCAAACCAATAGAAGAAAAAAGAGAAATTGCTGAAGTTGGATCAATTTCTGCCAATAATGAAAGAGAAATTGGCGAGATAATTGCAGAAGCTATGGACAAAGTAGGTAAAGATGGCGTAATTACAGTTGAAGAAGCAAAATCCACCCAAACAGAGCTCGAGGTTGTAGAGGGTATGAGATTTGATAGGGGTTATATTTCTCCGTATTTTGTTACAAACACAGAAAAGATGATAGCAGAGCTAGAAGACCCATTTATAGTTATAACTGATAAGAAAATTTCTTCTATGCAAGAATTCTTGCCTTTAGTAGAAAGAATTGCAAAAGCCGGAAAGCCATTCTTAGTAATTGCTGAAGAAGTAGAAGGTGAAGCTCTTGCAACCCTGGTTGTAAACAAAATTAGGGGTACAATTTCTTGTGTAGCCGTAAAGGCTCCGGGTTTTGGCGATAGAAGAAAAGAAATGCTTAAAGACATAGCAATTCTAACAGGTGGGACAGTAATTAGTGAAGAAACGGGTATGAAATTAGAGACTACTGATTTATCAATGCTTGGAAGGGCAAAAAAGATCGTAGTTGATAAAGAAAATACGACTATTATTGATGGCGCTGGCAAGAAAGAAGATATACAAGGCAGAATTAAACAAATAGATGCCCAAATTGAACAGTCAACAAGTGAGTATGATAAAGAAAAGCTGAGAGAAAGAAAAGCAAAATTAGCAGGTGGTGTTGCTGTAATTAAAGTAGGTGCAGCGACTGAAACCGAGCTAAAAGAGAAAAAAGCAAGAGTAGAAGATGCACTAAATGCTACAAAGGCAGCTGTTGAAGAAGGCATTGTTCCAGGCGGTGGTACTGCATTACTAAAATGCGCAGAAGCGCTTAAAGATATTAAATTAGAAAACGAAGATCAAAATATAGGTGCTTCAATAATTCTCAAAGTATTAGAAGAACCTATCAGGGCTATCGCAAAAAATGCTGGATTTGAAGGCTCAATAATTGTAAATAAAATTAAAGAAAACAGTAGTAAAAGCTATGGTTTCGATGCAAGAAAAGGCGAATTTGTAGATATGTTAAAAGCCGGTATAATTGACCCAACAAAAGTTGAAAGAATTGCACTCCAAAATGCAGCTTCAGTTGCAGGATTAATGCTAACGACAGAAGCTTTAATTACAGATATGCCAGAAGAAAACAAGCCAGCTGCGCCAATGCCAGGTGGCATGCCAGATATGTATTAATTAAAATAGGGAGGTTTTATTTGCCTCCCTTTTTTAATGAAAATAATTTATTTTATTTATTTTATATTAATGCAAAATTTTTAATATTATAAAATTGAGAAGTTTCTATTTCGTAAAATTGTTCAAGAAAAACAGGAGAAATTGGTTCGGATTTACTAATTATTTTGTATATTTTTGCATTTTTTAAAAATATTGTATAATCAGCTAAACGTGCAAGTCTAAGGTCATGAAAAACGCTTATGATTGTTTTGTTTAGAGAAATTAAGGCATCAAGTATAGTTAAAATATACTTTAAATCCAAATTAGAAAAGGCTTCGTCTAAAAGTAAAATAGGTGTATCCTGGGCAAGACTGCGAGCTATTAAAACTCGTTGATATTCACCACTACTAAGTTTTAGTATACTTTCGTTTTTAAAATGAGAAAGTCCGCAAATTTCTATTGCTTGATCGATTTTTATACAATCCTGAATAGAAAAATAAAAGCGCTTTTTGTGGGGATACCTACCCATACTTACTATTTCATATACGGTATAATCAAAAAAAATTCTTTCTTGGGAAACCAAAGATATCTTTTTTGCTAATTGTTTTTTTGAATAAAAGTCTATTGGTTTGTTTTCAAGCAAAATATTCCCGCTTTTTGGTTTTAGTAAGCCAGCAAGCAACAGTAATAATGTAGTTTTACCGACCCCATTTGGTCCCACTATTGAGTAAAATTTATCTTTTTGTATATTTAAAGTGATATTTTCTAAAATTGGTTTGGTATATGAAAAACTTATATTATTAAGTTTATACAAACTTTTTCACCTTTATTTTGTAAATGTACAAAAAAAATGGACCACCAATGAGACCTGTTAAAACACCAATAGGTATTTGAAATGAAAAACTTCGAGAAAAAGTATCCGCTATTAAAAGTAATAATGCACCAAGTAAAACTGAATAAATTGAAAGTAATCTGTTTTTTGGTCCGATTATAAATCTTACAATATGTGGTACAATTAATCCAATAAAGCCAATAATGCCAGATGAGCTGACGCATACAGCGGTAAGTAATGTAGCTAAAATCAAAGCGATAAATCTTATTTTGACAACATTTACGCCTAAACTCTGAGCCGAGAGTTCATTTAGAGATATTATATCAAGCTCATCTGCCCAGAAAAAGGCAAAAAACCATACAATTGTAAGTACAAGAAACAAAATACGTATATTATGCCAGTTACTTGAATCAAAGCTACCCATAAGCCAGAACATAATGTATGCAACATCTTTTGATGCCAGGTAATCAAGTAATGCTATAGCGGACGAAAAAATCGTAGCCACTATTATACCAGAAATAATTAAATTGATACTTGATAGATTTGATTTAAAGCCTGCTACGTAAAGAACAATAACAAGAGATAAAACTGCCCCAAAAAATGCAAACAACGAAACAGAAAATGCACTTATATAAAATAAATTTAATATAAAAGCAAGCGTAGCACCAAAAGCGGCACCACTTGCTGCTCCCAATGTATATGAATCAGCCAATGGATTTAAAAGTACTGCTTGAAAAATAACACCGCAAAGCGATAAACTTGCACCAACAAGCATTGCGCTTAGAATTCTTGGCAGTCTTAAGTTTAAGAGCACATATTTATCTGTAAAACTTACCTTATTGTGTGTATTAAACATTTGATTTTCAAAGATTTCGATAATTTTTTTTGTACTTATATGAACATCTCCTAACCCCAAAGACCAAAAAAAAGCCATTACAAGCAGTGCAACCAAAACTATTAAATAAACTTCTTTTCTTTTCATACACACAAAGTGTATTAAAATTTGTATTTTTATCAAGAAAAAGTTTTGGCGTTGTTTTTTGGTGAATGTTGTATATATTTTAGATAGTTTGTAGCTAACCTTAAAAAGGAGGGTTTATGAAAAATTTATTATTTTCGCCTATTACAATTGGAAACGTAAATTTTAAAAATCGCGTTTTTATGTCGCCAATGTGTCAATATAGTGCTCAAAATGGTCTTGTTAATCAATGGCATATTACACATTATTTATCAAGGGCAATTGGCGGTGCTGGTGCTATAGTTATAGAAGCAACGGCAGTAGAACCCAGAGGTCGAATTACTCCATTTGATCTGGGATTATATAACAATGAGCAAAAAAATGCATTTTTAGAATTAATTAATATCATTAAAAAATTTAGCCCAGATACTAAAATTGGTATTCAGCTTGCACACGCTGGAAGAAAAGGTTCAAAAGATAAACCGTGGCTAGGTGAAAAACTTCTAACAAAACAAGAAAATGGATATGATACAATAGCACCAAGCCAAATTGCATTTGATGAAAATTCTTCTATGCCGAAACAAATTAACAAACAGGAACTCGATTTTGTAAAAGAAAGTTTTATTAAATCAGCTAAAATGGCAAAAGAAGCAGGGTTTGATTTTATTGAACTTCATATGGCGCACGGTTATTTATTGCATGAATTTTTGTCACCATTATCAAATCAAAGAGAAGATGAGTATGGCGGGAGTTTAGAAAATAGAATGCGTTTTCCACTAGAGATAGCAAAATTTGTTAGGGAGGTTGTCGAAATCCCGTTATTTGTAAGAATATCTGCAACAGATTGGGCAAAAGATGGATGGGATTTAGAAAGCTCTATTGAATTTTCAAAGCAACTAAAACTATTAGGCGTAGATTTGATGGATGTATCAAGTGGCGGTCTTGTGCCATACGCTCAAATAGATTCAGATTTTGGCTATCAGACTTATTTTAGCTATAAAATAAAGCATGAGGCAGATATTCTTGTATCTGCTGTAGGTTTAATTGCAGATGCTTATCAGGCCGAGCATATACTTTCAAGTAAGCAAGCTGATATCGTAGTTATGGGCAGAGCGTTACTTTCTGACCCATATTGGTGTTTGCATGCAGCTAAAGTGCTTAATGTAGATATTGATTGGCCACAACAGTATTTAAGGGCAAAACATATTTAAAACTTGACGAAATATATATAATAAGTTATACTATTATGAAATAAATTTTTAATTGGAGGTAGTATGGGTAGGAGTTTGGCAACAATTGATATTGAACAAAGAGTACAAGAAATATACAATGAGGTTGTAAGAAAAAATCCTGCTGAGCCTGAATTTCATCAGGCAGTAAGAGAAGTGTTTTTTTCTATTATTCCTCTTTTGAAGAAAAATCCTATATATTTAGAAGAAAAATTATTGGAACGTATCGTAGAGCCGGAAAGACAAATTGTGTTTCGCGTACCGTGGGTTGACGATAAAGGCGAAATACATGTAAATAGAGGTTTTAGAATAGAATTTAACAGTGCACTTGGTCCTTATAAAGGTGGATTAAGATTTCATCCATCAGTAAATTTTGGTGTGATTAAGTTTTTAGGTTTTGAGCAAATATTTAAAAATTCTCTTACAGATTTACCAATTGGTGGCGCAAAAGGTGGAGCGGATTTTGATCCAAAAGGAAAATCTGATAAAGAAATAATGCTTTTTTGTCAAAGTTTCATGACAGAACTTTACAGGCACCTAGGAGAAAATACAGATGTTCCGGCAGGGGATATTGGTGTGGGTTCAAGAGAAATTGGATATTTATTTGGTCAGTATAAACGTATCACAAATAAATTTGAAGCGGGTGTAATAACGGGAAAAGGTTTAAGGTACGGTGGTTCTGCAGTTAGAACTGAGGCAACTGGTTACGGGCTTGTTTTTTTTGTTGATGAAATGCTAAAAACGATTAATGAAACATTTGAAGGTAAAACTTGTGTGGTTTCTGGTTCTGGTAATGTTGCAATCTATACTGTTGAAAAGATTCACCAATTAGGCGGAAAAGTTATAGCTGTCTCTGATTCCGATGGTTATATATATGATAAAGAAGGTATTGATTTGGATTTACTCAAACAGTTAAAAGAAGTTGAAAGAAGGCGCGTAAAAGACTATATACCTTATCATAAACATGCAATTTATAAACCAAACGGAAATATCTGGGAAATCCCTTGTGATATAGCGCTACCTTGTGCAACACAAAACGAGCTTGATGAAAATGATGCAGAAATGCTTGTAAAAAATGGAGTTATTGCTATAGCAGAAGGTGCAAATATGCCATGTACACCTGCAGCTATCAGGGTGTTTGAAAAGGCAAAAGTGTTGTTTGGTCCAGGTAAAGCTGCAAATGGAGGTGGTGTTGCTACATCTGCATTAGAGATGGAGCAAAACGCTGGCAAAACCAGATGGGATTTTGAGTACACAGAAAATAAGCTAAAAAAAATAATGCAAGGCATTTTTAGGCGTTGTTCACAAGCTGCTATAGAGTATGGATTTCCAAATAACTATATAGTTGGCGCAAATATAGAAGGCTTTAAAAAAGTAGCTGATGCAATGATTGAACAAGGCATTGTTTAAAAAAAGGCTTTGTAATTATAAGTACAGCGAAGAACCCCTCAGCTTTAGAATGCTAGGAGATTCTTCGCTGATGCTTAATGACTGGTTTAGAAATTGTATTGAGCGCTCAAGAATACCTGGTTTGCTGTTGCGCTTTTTAGTTCATCATGTTTTGGGCAGTAAAATTGTGTTTTAAAATTATCATATTCAAGTTTTAGCGTGGTTGATTTTGTTAAATTGAAAGAGATGCCAATAAACTTGCCATCTGCAGATTGTATGTTGGCGTTGTGTAATTCATTCATGAAGTTTACCTTGTCAAAGCCTCCATATATGCCCCATGCATCATTTAGGGCAATATTAGCTTCTATGTTGTATGCCCTAAGTCTTCTGGCGTTTAAATTGTCTGTATATCCACGTGGCACTTCTGTTTCCATACCTAACTTATTTATTGCTTCAATTAAGCCAACATAGTGTGTTGAACCTTTGCCGTATAGGAATTCCGATTGCAATGTAACCATCTTTATTGGAAGCTGCACGCCTATCCCGTAAATGTAGGGCCAGTGAGATTCGCTGTTTTGGAAGTAGACTTTTTGTGTTTCAAAAAATCCGTAAATTCTTGCTTTTTGCTGCAAAAAAGGAAATTCTAAAGCTAATTTTGCTCCAATTCCTGGCATTTTTACAGAGATATTTTTTTCTTCTTGTTCTTCGTCTCTAAACATATACGGGTAAACATTTTCAATTGCAATGGCAGGTGTTAGACTTATTGATCCAAGGTCAAAGTTGCCTTCAAGCCTGATTTGGCTTACGCCTTCTGGTCTTGTTTTATCAAATCCAGGCATTGCATAGTAGTTATCTGAAAATGTATTTAACTCCCCTAGTGGTTCATCCTGTCCAATTAAAAGTTTTAGGTTATCGGATAATTTGTATGCAAAGTATGCTTTTAGCAAGATAAGAGTATTTTTGTCGCCTTCAAAGTCTGATTCAATATTTGCAGATATTTTATCAGATTCTATATCAAGACCAAGTTTTGTAGAGCCCATATAGGAGTTAAATGTTGTTAGATCGGATTTTCTAATTGCAGTATTGGCTGGATAACCTTCTGCGTAGTTGCCATTTCCCCAAACAAAATATTGCTTTATTGAGCCATAAAGAGATAATTTTGTATCATCGCTTGAGGTAACACTACCTGCAAAAGACATTACAGGTAAAAAGAAAAATAGAATGAATGATAAAACTTTTAATACACAAGTATTGCAACTTTTTATATACACTAACAGGTTTCCTTTTAAAACCTTTGAGCCAAATATTTTGCAGTCCATTCATTCCTCCTATTCAACAGGTTTGACTTTAATTTTTTGAGTTATACCATGACCAATTGAAACTTTCTTTCCATCTACTAAAAAGTGAAAATTGCAACCTATGTGTTTTGCTGGACCAGAAACGGATGTTTTTGAGACAAGTTTTATGGTTTTGCCTACCTGTATGCCTGCATCTTTTAGTCTTTCTTCCAGTGCAATCCCACTTATTATGTATTCGAGTTTGCCTTCGTCGCCTGTTTTGAGTT
This sequence comes from Desulfurella multipotens, assembly GCF_900101285.1. Classification (NCBI taxonomy): domain Bacteria; kingdom Pseudomonadati; phylum Campylobacterota; class Desulfurellia; order Desulfurellales; family Desulfurellaceae; genus Desulfurella; species Desulfurella multipotens. The sequence goes on along the minus strand of NZ_FMYU01000001.1, from coordinate 189,327 downwards.
GTGGTAGTTGCAGGATTTTTTCGCCTGTTTTTATCAAAAGCATTGAGGCTTCTCCTGTGCAAAGCTCAGCCGATTGTCCATTGCACTCTATATTGTATGTTTCATCTGTTAGGTGTCCTTTTACCTTTATGTTTATATTTTCTTTTAAGCCGATTTTGTCTAAGCCTTCTTTTATCTTTTTGCCGCACTCAAAACTTTTAATAATCCCTGTGTCGTTTGCTTCAAGCTCCAGGAGATTTTTTTTAGTACCATGCGCTTCGACAATTATCTTTTCTGCAATACCCTGACTTAAAATAACCTCCTTAGAATCAAACTCTACTGCTAACGGTCCGTGATGTTGATGAACTATAGTTGGTTCTAAAACCAATATTTTACCTTCTTTTATGCCCTCTTGCTCAAGATAGTCTCTTAGTTCCCTGCCTCCCTCAATCTTTACCACTTCAAATTTTGTGTGACCATTTTGCAAAAATTCGCTTAAAGCTTTTACTTCAGACATAAAAACCTCCTATAAAATTGATCCTATTTGGTAAATTAAAGTTGCGCTAATCCATCCAATGAATAAACTGTAAAAAACACTAAAAGCAGTCCACTTTAATGAATTTGTTTCCCTATAAATTACACCAATTGTTGCAATGCAGGGTATATAGAGCAAACTCATTACCATAAAAGCATAAGCACTCAGCGGGCTAAATAGGTGAGGTAGCGCTATAGATAGTTTGTCTTCGCCACCAAAGAGTGTTCCCATTGTGCCAACAACGGTTTCTTTGGCTAAAAGTCCAAAGATTAAAGCTACTGCGGCTTGCCAGAAACCAAACCCAGATGGTGATAGAATAGGTGCAAAAAACTTACCCAATGCGCCTACAAATGATTGTTCACTTGCATATTTCACGCCAAATGGTAGACTTGATAGCAACCACACCAAAATAACGCCAAGTAGAATAATTGTACCAGCTTTTTTTAAAAATTCTCTTGATCGCTCCCATGCATGTATTAAGACAGCTTTTATTGTAGGCATTCTGTAGATAGGAAGCTCCATTATCAAAAACGATACTTTACCTTTAAGTTGGGGTATTGTGCTTCTGAATAGTTTTGCACTCAATATTGCCACAATTATACCTAAAGCATAAAGTGAAAAAATAATAAGGCCGGGATGGTTTTCTTTGAAAAAAATTCCAGTAAACAAAACATATATAGGCAAGCGTGCAGTACAAGATATAAATGGATTTATAAGTATTGTAAGCAGTCTGTCTTTTTCATCTGCAATTGTGCGTGTTGCCATAATGGCTGGCACATTGCACCCAAAACCCAGTATCAAAGGTATAAAAGCCCTACCAGGAAGTCCTATGCTATGCATCAGTCTATCCATAACAAAAGCTGCCCTTGCCATATAGCCAACATCTTCCAAAAACGATAAAAATAAAAACAAAATCAGTATATTGGGTAAAAATACAATTACTGTACCAACGCCTCCAATGAGTCCATCTTTTACAAATGATTGCAATATTGGGTTGTAAATGTATTGAGATAATCCATCACCAGCCCACCCAAAAAATTGCTCTATGTAGTCAGCAAAAAAACCGCCAAGTTTAAATGTAGCTTCAAAAACTATAAGCATTGCAATAGCAAAAAGCGGTATACCCAGATACCTGTTCGTTACAATCTTGTCTATTCTATCCGATGTTGTTAGTCTATCTTCGATGCTTACTAAATGTTTTGTTGAATTTTTTACAACGCCTTCTATTAGACCATACCTTTTTTCAATAATTTCTGTTTCTAAATCAGGGTATATTTTTTCAAGACTGTTTATTTCTAAAATAGCATTTTCTACAATATTTTCCTTTTGTTGCTGTTTTAGTTCTTGTATAATGAGAGGATCTTGTTCTAAAAGCTTTATAGCTAAAAACCGTTTATTGTATGGCAAATTTGTACCATTAAGTAAATTTTTTATTCTTTCAATTGAGCGTTCAATATCATTCCCATAGTCAACATACAATTCTTCTTGTGGATAGTGGAGTTCATCAAATATTGCCTCTTTTAGTTCGCCAATTCCTATTTTTTTTGTAGCTGAGGTTTTAACAACACGTGTTTTAAGACTGTTAGACAATTTTGTTGTATCGATTTCCAATTTATCTTCTATTAGATCTATCATATTTAGCACAAGTAGCGTTTTAACTCCAAGCTCTTTCAATGATACAAACAAATACAAATTTCTTACTAAGTTTGTAGAATCTACTATGCAAACAACTAAATCTGGTTTTTCTTTTACTATGAAGTCACGCGCTATTCGCTCATCTATGGAATTTGCGCTTAGACTATAAATACCTGGCAAATCTACTACATTAATTTGTGCATCAAGGTATGTGAATTTACCTTCTTTTTTTTCTACTGTAACACCAGGCCAGTTGCCAACATGTGCGCTTGAGCCAGTTAGTTCGTTAAATATGGCTGATTTTCCTACATTTGGATTGCCAATTAAGGCAACCGTAAAGCTTTTCATGCAACCTCCTTAATTATAATCTTTGAAGCCAGGCCTTTGCCTAAAGCATACTTTGAACCGTTTATTGCAATAATTATAGGTCCTTTTGCGTTATAGATTACCCTTAGCCTTGCACCTGGTACTAAACCCATTTCTAAAAATTTTGTGTACGATCCATGACCGCCTTCTATTCTAACAACTTCATACTCAGCATTTTCATCTGCTAAAATTAGTGACATAGCTTCACCTCTCAACAATTATTTTCTCCGCCTCGTCTTTTCTTAGTGTTAAATGATATCCAAGAAGCGTTACTTCAATTGGATCTCCAAGAGGTGCGACTTTTTCTACTTTAATCTGCACACCTGGCGTTGTACCCATAGAAAGCAATTTACTTTTTATTGGAGAGTTTTCTATTTTGACAATTTTAGCTGTTTCTCCCACATTAATCTCGTTTAACTTCATATATGCCTCCCTTTTTGCAAATTTATCAAATTGTTCTTTAATAAGCGGATTTGCTGCTAAAAAATCTGTTAACTTTATAAATTGTTCATAAGTTTGTTTGGATAAATCATGTTCAAGTTTGTGAGCGTCTATAATTGCTATATCTTCTGGAATTCCCAGCGTAAAAGTTAAAAATCTTAGTATATTTTTTTTGCGCTCAAGTAAATTTTTTGCAAGTTCAATACCGTAATCTGTAAGCGTTATATAACCGTATTTTTCATGGTTAATAATATTTTTTTCTGCAAGCGTTTTTATTGCACTAACAACTGTAGGTAAACTTACATTTCTTGTTTTGGCTATATCTTTTATACGGGCAACTGTACTTTTTGTTGTGTGCTCTAAGATATCAAGCAGGTAATCTTCTTGCGTTTCACTTAAGTAAACCATTTTGCCTCCTTTTTTTGCAGATATTTTTTGCAAAACATACTGAACAATTTTTTATTGATTTTGAATTCAAAAAATATACTTTGTCTTTTTTTGATAAATCAAATATTATTTTGATCAAAGCTTCTGGCTTTAAATTTGTTTTTTTCAATAAATCATTGAATGTTATGCCTTTTTGTTTGTGCAATAAATGCATTATATACTCTCTCATAAAACCTCCAAGATAGAATCATAAAATAATATTAGATAAATCTAACAATTTGTCAAGCAAAAAATTTTATGCTAAATTGTCAAAAAAATTCAAAAAATTCGTTTTTAATATTGAAAACACTTTGATGGAGGTGCAAGTATGAAGAAACTTGTGGTTTTTTTGGGTTTATGTCTAGTTCTTGTAAGTAAGGCTTTTGCTAATGATTTGAGTTTGGTTAAAAATTCTACGATACAAAGCGGTGCTTGTGATTTGACCGTACATTTGAAAAATGGAGAATTCAAATCAGATTTGCAAAGGTGCTACATAAGTGTATATGATGTGGTTTTTGGTAATTTAAACAATAAAAGAGTTGCGGTGCTTGTTAGCGGTGAAGGTGGTGGCGGTAGCGGTTGTTTTTCTTATGTTAGGGTAATGGAAAAAGTCGGCGGTAAATACAAACAGATTTCAAATAATATAGACTTAGGAGATAGGATAGATTACAAAAAAGCTTATATAAAAGGTAATATTTTATATGTGGATTATTATGAGCACGGACCTAACGATTGTATGGCTTGCAAGCCTACTCTTCACAAAATTTTGAAATTAAAACTCATTAACAATAAATTAGTGAAAATATAGGAGGCAAGTAAATGTTTTGTCCAAATTGTGGTACTCAAATACCAGATGATTCAAAATTTTGTCCAAGTTGTGGCACAAGATTTGATAAACCTCAAAGTAAAAACACAAATGATTTTGTAAACAGTATATTGTTTTTAAAGGAAATGCTTACGCCAAAGTTGTTGCAATTTTTTTACTGGTTAAGCTTATTTGGTGTTGCGCTTGTAAGTATAGGTATGATGACAAGAGGAGTTTATTTTATCTTAGCTGCACCAATAGTATTTGTTTTGTTATTTTTGCTTATTAGAGTTTATTTTGAGTTTATTATTGTTGTTTTTAGAATTTATGAGGAATTAAAACAAATAAATGAAAAAAACAAATTAGTTTAATTGGCTTGACTGCAAGCGGTATATACAATATAATACACCCGAAATGATAATTAATGAAATTGAGGGTGTATTAGAAAACACGGAATTTTCAAATGGTGTGTATTTTTTTGAAGTTAATGTAAAAGGTGATACTTTTTTTATTTTGCAGCTACAAAATGGATGCGACAAACTAAATACTGTAAAGTTAAGGTTTCGTGAAAATGATGTAAGTATTGCAAAGAATGCAATCTCAGAAATTAGCATTTCAAATATACACAAGGCTATTGTAAAGAGCATAGAAAGTGGCCACTTACTTGCTAGAATTGAGCTTTTATACAAAGGTCATCTTATTTATAGTTTAGTAACAAATAAATCGCTTAAAAAACTTAATATAAAAGTTAACGACGAAGTTTATTTTTTGGTAAAAGCTATTTCTATAGAGGTTTTATGTGAGTGATTTTTTACTGCCGCTTTACCTGACATTTAAACTTGCAATTATTGCCACAGTGGTATTATTTTTTATTGGTATTTTCGTTGCATATTTTTTAGCATACACAAAGTCTAAGCTACGTTTTGTATATGAAGCTTTGGTAAATATACCTTTGTTTTTGCCACCAATTGTTTTGGGTTTTTATATACTTGTAATTTTTAGTCCTGCTTCGTTTTTGGGTAAAATACTGGAATATTTTGGTATAAAACTTGTATTTAGTTTTTCTGGACTTGTTGTTGGAAGCATTCTCTACAGTTTTCCATTTATGGTAAATCCTCTGGTATCAGGATTTAGAGCTTTACCTAAATCTCTCAAAGAAGCCTCGTATACGCTGGGCAAAACAAAGCTTGAAACATTCTTTAAGGTTTTATTGCCAAACATGAAGCCGTCTATTTTAAGTGCGGTTGTTTTGACATTCGTCCACACAATTGGCGAATTTGGTGTTGTATTAATGATTGGTGGCAATATTCCAGGTGTCACAAAAGTTGCCTCTATAGCTATTTTTGATGCTTCTATGGCACTTAACTACAAATTGGCAAACTTTTACTCGCTTGTTTTGTCATTAGTATCTTTGAGTTTTTTGATGTTTGTGTTTTTTATCAATAAAAAATTCGTATCAAATGATAGAAGTTAAGTTAAAAAAGAAACTTTTTACATTTGAATTAAATGTGGATTTAACTATACAGGGAAATGATTTTGTATCAATTTTTGGTCCATCCGGTGCTGGTAAAACCACTATTTTAAGGCTTATTGCAGGCCTTGATAAACCAGATTCTGGATATATCTGCGTTGATGGTAAAGTGTGGTATTCAAGTAAAGACAATATAGATTTGCCGGTCAGGCTACGGAAAATAGGTTTTGTTTTTCAGGATTATGCCTTGTTTGAGAATATGAGTGTGGCAAAAAATGTAGAGTTTGCGCTTGAATCAAAAAAAGATTCTGGATATGTTGATGAGTTGCTTGAACTGGTGAATTTAAGAGAGTATAAAAATGAAAAAATTAGTTTATTATCTGGTGGGCAAAAGCAAAGACTTGCACTAATTAGAGCTTTAGCTAGAAAACCGAAAGTTTTGCTTTTGGATGAGCCTATGTCTGCTTTGGATTGGTCACTGAGGGCAACATTGCAAGATGAGCTATTGTTTTTGCAAAAAAAATTTAACATTACTGCTATAATGGTTAGCCATGAAATTTCAGAAGTAGCAAAGCTAAGTGATTACATTTTTGTTATAAAAAATGGCAAAATAACAAAGCATGGCAAACCTCAAGCAATTTTTGATATAGATACAAATAATGTAAATATTTTTGGAACAGTAATTGATAAAAAAGCTAGTGATCTTTTAGGTATACTAAAGGTATTAATAGGAAATAGTATAGTTTATATACCTACAAATAAAAACCAGTTTTCAAATTTATCTATTGGTGACAAAATACTTATAACTACAAAAGCGTTTAATTTTTCTACAAAAAAAATTATACTTGATTAATTATTTTTCTATGCCATCTCTTGCTATTACGCCTTGGGTATAGTAGTGTTTTATTTCTTTCATTTCTGTAACCAAATCGGCTCTATCTATAACTTTTTGCGTTGCATACCTGCCAGTTATAATAAGCTCGGTGTTTTGTGGCTTTTTATCAATTAGCTCAATAAGCTCATCATCACTAAAAAGTCCAAAAAACACGGCAATATTTGCTTCATCCAACACAACAACATCAAAAAGATTCGGGCTATTGGTAAATATATCCATTACGTAATTGTACCCATCTTTTGCGGCTTTAATGTCTTCGTCTGAAGGTTTTGAATGAATAAATTCTGGTCTGCCAAATTGCTTTATTGTAAGGTTTTCAAACCTTGAAAGCGCCTTGTGTTCGCTGTAGGGTAATCCTTTAACGAATTGTACAAACAAAACCTTTAATCCTGCTCCTAAAGCTCGTATTGTTAAACCAATTGCTGCGGTTGTTTTACCTTTGCCGTTTCCTGTGTATACTTGTACATAGCCTTTTTCTTTCACATTTAGCCTCCTAAAATTTCGTTCAAATAAGAAACAAAATGCATTACTTTAATATTAAGACCTTTATTTTGTATAAACCCTTGTATTTGCATAATGCACCCAGGACAAGCTGTAATTACAATTTCTGCATCAGTATCAACAATATTGTTTACTTTTTTTTCAACAAGTTTTTTTGATATACTTTTGTGCATTATAGAATAACTTCCAGCAAAACCGCAACACTTATCACTTTCATTTAAATTAACAAATTTTGGCTCTATTTCTTTGATAAATGATTCTAATATCAAAGAAGTTTTAAGGCCTCTTAGTAAATGGCATGGATGATGGTATGTGATTTTTTTGTTAAGTGGTTTTAACTTATTTTTATCTATTTTTTTAAGAAAATATGAGCTTGCATCAACTAACGCAGCATTTAGGTCTATGCCTGCAAGTTCAAAGTAATCTCTTTCAATCATATGTTGGCAGTGAGGATCCAAAAAAATAACTTCATCATATTGTTCTATCTGGGTTGAAACTTTTTTTGCGCTATTTACAGCTTGAGACTGTTTTCCGTTGTAATAACAAGCAGCTCCACAACAGGCACTCTGTTTGATTACCGAAATATTGATGTTGAGTTTTTTTGCTAAGCTTAAACAATCGTTGCCTAAATCATCATAAAAAATGTTCACAGCGCATCCAGCAAATAAACCAATGTTTGATTTTTGTGTTTTTATTAGATCAAATGATTTTTTGTTTGGTTTTGGAAATACTCTAAAATCAAATCCAAAATACTCATCAAGTGTTTTATTGTTAAACTTCATTTGATTTTTAAAGAGTTTTGATAGTATAGTGATAGAAAAGCGCAACATAGAGTAATTGGTAAGGCTATCTAAAATTTTGTCTTTAATTAGACTGTTTTTTGGGTGTTTTGACTTAATTTTCAAAATTAAAGATTGTATGGGGATCTTGCTTGAACAAATAGAATCACAAGCCATACAACCAAGGCAATAGTTTGCAAACTCTCCAATATCAGGGTAGTTAGTCAAATATGATAGTAAAACACCAATTGGACCAGCGTACGCATCGCCTCTAAAAGCCAAACCGCTCACAGTTGTATATACACAACATGCATTTTGACAGGCTCCACAGCGAATACATTGCAAAATTGGTGAGAATTCATTATTTTTTGATAATTTGCTTCTGCCATTATCCAACAGAATTACATGAAACTCGCCAAATGGTTTTTCAAAACAATCTACATAGGATGTTGATAACTGGGCAGTTGCGGCTTTTGGCAAAAAATCAACAATAGTTAATGCTTCTTCAATGTTATCTACAATTTTGTCTATTCCAATAACGCATATGTTAATGTCTTTTAATATAACATGTTCTACATTGCCTTCATTGCTTATAATAAAAAATAAACCATCTTTAGTTACAACATTTGATCCAAAAATACCTACATTAGTATAGTTAAAATACTCTCTGATCTTGTTTTTAGAAAATTGAACGAGTTCATCTAAATCATTAGATAGATTTGCACCAAATTTTTCGTTGAGCAGGTTTTGAATTTTTTCTCTTGACATATGTATTGCAGGAGCTGTCATATGGGTGCTTGGCTGGTTTGCAATTTGAACAAGCCATTCTCCAAGATCAGTTTCAAATGCGTCAATTCCATTTTGTTTTAAAAATTCATTAAGATGTATTTCTTCCGTTGTTAGCGATTTTGATTTAACAACACATTTTACATTATGTTTTTGCAGTATATTTAATATGGCATTGCAAGCCTCAGCCGAATCTTGCGCATATACAACATCTATGTTTTTTCTCTTTAAATTTTCAAAAAGAGCCAGTGTGTTTGATTTAAGATTTTTTATATTTTTTTGCTTTATTGTTTGTGTAATATTTTTGTAATTATCATAGTCAAATATCTTTTCTAAATATTTTCTTTTTTGAAAATAATTTGTTTCAAGTCTTGATAGAGCATCTTGCAAGAATTTATCATTTACTAAATCTTCTTCTTTCATGAAGCTAACTCTAATTTTATACCTATATCATATTTTTTAAGACGTTCCAGTAATTCAAAATCACATTTTAAACTTGATTTTGTTTTAAACATAGTTTGTTTTGATTGAGATTTTTTTAAACAAATAAATAATTGAGCATTACCTGAATTACTATTTGTTAATTGTTTTATATCTTTTAGTATAGTTTCTGCATCGGAGGCATTAGAGTCTACTTCAATTGTTATTTTTGAGATTTGGTTTATTAGTTCTTGTATAGGGATTATTTGCTTAGCTGTAATTGATGTTTTTTCTTCATTTTTTTCAAGTTTTCCAATAATCAAAATTGGTTCGATACTGTTTAGTTGTTTTAGCTGTTCGTATAAGCTTGGAAATACTACAATCTCGATGCTACCGTGTAAATCTGAAAAATTAACAAAAGCCATTGTTTGTTTGTTTTTTGTATTAATTTCTTTTAAACTTGAAACGACACCTATAAGTTTTATTTCTGATTCATCATTTAAATTGTCCAACTGTGAAGTATAGTTTATATCAAGAGATTTAATTAAACTTTCGTATTTTTTAAGGGGATTATAGCTTATAAACACACCTAATAGTTCTTTTTCGTAACTTGTAATTTCTTCTTGGGTTGTTGTGACTTGAGGTTTAAGAGATACATTATTATCCATTCCAAACAAATCAAGTGAAGCCTTTTTTGGGTTTTCTGCTTGAATAAGCAATTGATTTCTATTTTTATCGACAAAATCAAAACAACCGCTTTTGATTAGACTTTCTACAACTTTTTTGTTTACTTTTCTTTGGTTTACACGATTTAAAAAATCAAATAAATCTTTAAAAGGACCCTTTTTTCTTTCTTCAATGATGCTTTCTATAGCTGCATCGCCTACATTTTTTATTGCTGAAAGACCAAATCTGATAGCTTTTTTATTTGAATCTTTTTGAGAAACAACAGTAAAATTAGTATAGCTTTCATTTATATCTGGTGGCAAAATAGGTATATTTAGCCTATTGCATTCATCAATATAGATTGCAACTTTGTCTGTGTTGTTTGCTTCGCTTGTCAGTAAAGCACACATAAAGTACGCAGGGTAGTGGGTTTTTAGGTAAGCTGTTTGATAAGCAATATAAGCATAAGCAGCTGAGTGAGATTTGTTAAAACCATATCCAGCAAAGTATTCCATTAAATCAAAAATGCTTTCAGCTTTTTTTTCATCAATGCCGTTTTTGACGCAACGCTCTACAAATACACTTCTTTGTTGAGCCATTTTTTCTTTATCTTTTTTACCCATGCTTTTGCGAAGAATGTCAGCTTCTGCAAGAGTGTATCCTGCCAAAACATTAGCAATTTGCATAACTTGCTCTTGATATAGTATTATGCCATAGGTTTCTTTTAAAATGGGCTCCAATTGAGGCAAAGGATATTCTACTTTTGAGATGCCGTGTTTTCTTTCAATAAAATCCTTTACCATACCACTACCTAGTGGTCCAGGTCTATAGAGTGCAACCAAAGCTATCAAATCTTCAAAAACTGTTGGCTTAAGCTCGCTTATTAACTTTTGCATACCAGAGCTTTCAAGCTGAAACACACCAAGCGTGGCACCACTTTGAAGTAGTTTAAAAACTTCTTTATCGTCCGTTGGTATGTTTAGTAAATCAAAGCTTTCATCTTCATATTTTTTTATCAGTTTAACTGCAAAATCAATAACGGTAAGGTTTCTTAAGCCCAAAAAGTCAAATTTTATTAAACCAACATCCTCTAAATGTTCTTTTGAAAACTGAGCAATTATAGCATCTTCGCCGGCTGGTTTATACAGGGGGCATCTATTGTATATTGGTTCTTGTGAGATAACAACACCAGCTGCATGTTTTGATGCATGGCGTTTTAAGCCTTCAAGTGTTTTTGATAAATCAAACAATTCTTGTATTTGCTTATCTTCTTGAATCATCTTTTTTAATTGATCGACTTGATTTATAGCTTCATCAAGCGTTGCATTTGTTGGTATAAGTTTTGCAATTTTATCGGCGCTTGCATAGCTAAATCCCATAACTCGCGCTACATCTCTAATTACTGCTTTTGAAAGCATCGTACCAAATGTTGCAACTTGGGCTACATTGTATTGTCCATATTTATTTTGAACATAATTTATTACCTCATCTCTTCGTTCAACGCAAAAGTCTACATCAACATCAGGCATAGATATTCGCTCTGGGTTTAAAAATCTCTCAAATAGCAAACCGTACTTTAGGGGATCTATATCAGTTATCCCAAGACTATAAGAAACAAGGCTTCCAGCTGCTGAGCCTCTTCCGGGCCCAACAGGTATTGAGTGACTTTTAGCATAATTTATAAAATCCCAAACGATTAAAAAGTAACCACTAAAATGCATTTGTTTGATTACATTTAATTCATACTCAAGACGTGCATAATAAATATCCTTTTGATTTTCAAGACCAAAATTTTTTATACGTTTTTCAAGACCTTCTTTTGCAAGTTTTTCAAGCATCTCATTGTCTTTTTGCATGTTTTCAGAAAAGATTGGATATATAAGTTTTCCAAGCTCAAGATCAATTGAGCAATTTTTTGCTATAAGGTAGCTATTATCTGGTGCTTCTTTTAAGTCTTTAAATTTATCATACATTTCTTCTTGTGTTTTGAAGTAGAATTCCTGCGTTCTCATTTTCATCCTATCTTCTTCACTTATGAGCCTGTTTGTCTGAATGCAAAGCAGTGCATCTTGGGCTTTTGCATCTGTTTTGTTTAAATAGTGACAATCATTTGTGGCAACAATTGGAGCATTAGTTTCATTGGCAAGTTTAAGTAACAATGGCTCTATCTGAGCTTGCTCAGGTAAGTCATGCCTCATAATTTCGATAAAAAAATTGTCTTTGCCGAAAATTTCTTGATATTCAAGGCAGGCTTTCTTTGCTAAATTGTAGTCGTTATTTAAAAGATAATAATTGATTTCGCCGTGTAAACATGCACTTCCGGCTACTATGCCGCTTGAGTATTTTCTTAAAAGATCCATATCGATTCTTGGTTTATAGTAAAAACCTTCGGTATAAGAAAAAGTCGATAATTTAAGTAAGTTTTTATAACCTTCGTTATTTTTTGCAAGAAGAGTTAAATGAAAATTGCCTTTGTTTGTTTTATCAAATCTATTTGTTACAAGATATGCTTCAAATCCAATTATAGGTTTTATATTATTTTTTATACAGGTTTTATAAAAATCAAGTGCGCCAAACATATTACCATGATCTGTTAGAGCAATGTATTCTTGATTATCGTTTTTTGCTTTTTCTACCATTGCATTGATTTTTGTTGCTCCATCAAGCAAGCTATATTCTGAATGATTGTGCAAATGCACAAATGCCATATTTCACCTCACAAGTTGTTTTAACTGTTTGATACACGAATCAATTTTATAGTTTTCTATTATGTAATCCGCCTTTTGATAACAGTATTTCCTTTTATTTATAAGTATTTTAGCTTTTTTAAGAAGCGGTCTGTTTTTTTTATCAATTTTAAACAAACGGCTTTTTGGAGCTTTTAAATAAATAACAATACCTTTTTTTTTCATTATATCAATATTATCTTTAAAACAAGGCATTCCGCCGCCTGTTGAGAGGATAAATGGTTCTTTTATATCAATATTTTGCAGAATATGGCGTTCAAGCCTCCTAAAAAAATATTCTCCATAAAGGAAAAATATTTTTTTAATAGGCATTTTTACTTTTTGTTCAATAATTTCATCTGTATCAACAAATTTCCAATTTAGTTGTTTTGAAAGAATTTTGCCGACAGTGGTTTTGCCGCTTCCCATAAAACCAATTAAAATCAGATTCATTTTGTTTTTAAATACTCTTTATAATTATTCACATTTGTTTTAAATTCATTTATGCAGTCACCACCAAATTTTTCTAAGTATGCGTTTAATATTTCAAAAGCAATTGCAGCTCTTATTACAACACTTGCAGCACTTGTTGCACAAACATCAGATCGTTCGTAAGTAGATAATTGAGCTTCTTTTGTTTTCACATCCACGCTTCTTAAGCCCTTGCGCGTAGTTGGAATAGGTTTCATATATGCTTTAACAATAATATTTTCTCCATTTGATATACCACCTTCAATACCACCTAAGCGATTTGTAAATCGTTTATAGGTTTGAGTTTGGCTATCATAGAATATTTCATCTTGTACCTGGCTTGAGTATTTAAATGCGTTTTCAACTCCCTCACCGATGCTAACCGCTTTGATGGCCTGCACACTCATAACAGCTAAAGCAATCCTTGCATCAAGTTTTTTGTCCCATTTATAAGAGCCGATTCCAGCAACTACACCTTCCACAATAACTTCAGCAACGCCTCCCAGGCTGTCACCATTTTGTGATGCATAATCAATAATTTTTTTCATTTCAACCAATGCATTTTTGTCTGGACAGAGCAATTCATTGTCTAAGTTGTTTTTAATTTCATCTACATTCGAATAGTCAATGTTAGCTTTTACATTACCAATGGCACTTACAAAATTGTAAAAGTTGACACCTACTTCTTTTAAACATAACTCGCAAATTGCCCCAACAGCTACCCTAATGGCGGTTTGCCTTGCACTTGAACGTTCTAAGCAGTCTCTCATGTCGTTTCTGTCATACTTTAAATATCCTACTAAATCAACATGACCGGGCCTTGGCTTTGTGACCTGTTTTTGGTTTGTATAAGTAGCAAAAGGTGCCATTATATCTTGCCAGTTTTTATAATCGTTGTTAGCTATTTTTAGTGTGATTGGACTTCCTATTGTCTGACCAAAACGCACACCGCTTAAGATCTCGATTTTATCTTTTTCAATTTTTTGTCTGCCCCCTCTACCATAACCACTTTGTCTTAAACTGAGCAAATTATTGATAAAATTTACATCAATGTTTAGGCCAGCTGGGAGACCATCTATAATAGCACATAGGCAATTTCCGTGCGACTCGCCCGCATCAAGGTAACTAATCATTGTTGTTATCTTTTAATTGCTTTATTGTCTTTCGAAAAGCCATATCTACCATATAGTGAACTGTTCCTTTTTCGTATCTATTTTTAATAATTTTTCCTGCAGGTTTGCCCATAAAAATTTCAATAGCATCATCTATTGTTTCAACTGTGTATATTTTAAAAATACCTTGTTTCATGGCTTCTAATACATCGTCTCTTAAAACTAAATCTTTCTTATTTTGATAGGGAATAACAACCCCCGCATCTGATAAATTACCAGAAATTTTTAAAACATCAAAGAAGCCTTCAATTTTTTCATTTACGCCACCAATAGGTTGGACGAGTCCATCCTGGCTCATCGAACCTGTAACGGCTAAATTATTTTTAACTGGTATTTTTGCAATCGATGACAAAAGAGCTATTACCATGGCTAATGTTGCACTGTCTCCTTCAATATAAGAGTAGGATTGTTCAAAACTAATGGTAGCCTGTAAACTAAGTGGTTTATCGTAAGCATATTTAGAGCCTATATACCCACCAATTATAAATGATGATTTATCAAATATTTTGCCAGATAATTTGCTTTCAGTTTCTATATTTATTACACCGCCTTTTCCAACATAGGTTTTAGCTACAATTCTATTTGGTCTACCAAAAGAAAAATCTCCAATTTGCAAAACGGATAAGCCATTGACCTGACCTATTTTTTCACCTTTCAAATCAAGCAAGATTGTCCCTTCTTTGATCATTTCTTGAATTTTTTCTCTATATAGGTCTTTTATAAATATTTTGTTTTCAATGGTTTGTTGTATGTGTTTATATTCTATGTTATCAGTAGTTAGTGTGTTTGCTTCTTCAATAATATCTATACACTCATCAATTCTAGACCAGATTTTATTTGAGCTTTCGGCAAGTCTAAATGCGTATTTTGCAACTGCTAAAAGGCCATCTTTTGTTGGTATTTTGAGGTTTTTTTGTTTACATAATTTTATTATGTTTGCTAAATATTGATTTATGGTAGAAGTTTTTGCATCTATCATATGATTAAAATTGGTTTTAAGTTTGAATAGATTTTTCATGTCTTCATCGTATTCATACAATAAATCGTATAAAAATTCATCACCTATCAGTATAACTTTTATATTCAAATCTATAGGTTCTGGTTTTAGACTTTCTGCTACGTTGGCGCCGTATTTATCAAAAGGATCTTCTATTATTAATTGCCTTGATTTTAGTGTTTTTTTAAGACTATCCCATACGAAAGGATTTGTAAGTGCACTCAATGCATCAAGTATTAAAAAACCACCATTATTTTTTACTATCTGGCCTC
This sequence comes from Desulfurella multipotens, assembly GCF_900101285.1. NCBI lineage: Bacteria > Pseudomonadati > Campylobacterota > Desulfurellia > Desulfurellales > Desulfurellaceae > Desulfurella > Desulfurella multipotens. The sequence goes on along the minus strand of NZ_FMYU01000001.1, from coordinate 173,984 downwards.
CAACAATATTTGTAAAATTTGTAACTAGCATACCAAAGTACGCTTGTTTTTCAATTTTTCCAAATAAATTTGAATATGTTGGATTTTGTTCATAATATATTGGAATATCAATATTTGAGTTATCCACAATTACATTAACTTTGTATTCAATATATTTTGAAGGCATGCTTAAAAACGGGAAAGGCTCGTTTTTGCTGGGTAGAAAAATTACTATGTTGTTTATTGTATAATGTTCTACTTCATTTAAATAATCCTCTACGCACTTTATTCCTTCAAACTCAGATTTTATTTTATCAAGTTTTGTGCTTATGATTGATAAACCCATTTCGTCGTTAATTTTTTTTATTTTTTGGATACGCTCTTTTTCTAATTCTCTTGATGCAAACATAAATTCATTTATATGTACTTCCAGTTGTTTTCTTTTTTCTTCAATTTCCTTTTTTATATTAACATCAAGCATGGAAAATTCTTTTTCTGTAATAATTTTACCTTCAAGAACAGGATTTACTACAAGACCAGATGGAGTTGGTTTAATAACAAAATCCAGTTTTGAAGCCTTTGATTCTAATTCTTCAAATATTTGATTTTGTTTTTCGTTATATTCAAGATTAATAGCTTGAATTCTATTTTCATACTCTTTACTTTCAAAAATTGCTGGTATATTTGATACAAGATACTCTACAAATTCATTCATTCTTGTTGCTAAAATATTTGCTTTGCCTTTTGGCAAAACAAGTAATTTTGGCATTTTTGGATTTTTAAAATTATTTACATAAGCATAATCATATATCTTAAATTCTTTATTGTTGGATAATTCAATAATTTTATCTTTTATATATTCTTTGATTTGTCCCATATCTCCAGATATATATAGATTGTAGTATGGATTTTGCATATCAACAAGCAGTTTTAGCGCACGATTTAAACGTTCTTGTTCAACAAAGTAGTCAGCTTTTTCTTCATCTATATTATTTGGTATATCTATTCTGAATTCTATTTCTTTAGGTTCAATAATTCTAAATCCCATACAAACTCCTATTTAGTTAGCTTTGTTTTAATAAAGTCAAATGGTAGCTTTGCTTGAAGTCTTGTACCATTTGGCAATACTATTCTTGATTCGGAAAGTTTTTCAAATATAAAGTTGTATAATTCTTCTAATTCATCAATATTGACATCAACTGAAATGATTGACACATCTTCATTTAATTCTACAAACCACTCAAAATAAATTATATTTTTTTGTATAAGTAATTCTTTGAAATCCCATCTTTTTGTTTTTCTTAACACAATATCAATATTAAAACGTTTCTCTTTCATACTTTTTAATATATACATTTAAAGAGTAAAAATCAAATTTTAGTTCTAGAACAGAATTTGCTAAAAGCTATAAATGGAAATTTTATTTATTTTTTTATTGACAACGGTTACTGAGCAATGTTAGAATTAAACAACACTTTTTTAAGAAGGTAGGAAAATGGCTAGCAAAAATCTTGTAGGTTTGGATATTGGCTCGAAATTTACAAAGATAGTTCAACTAAAAGAAAAAAGTGGTGTGAAATTTTTGATTAATGCTCAGCTTATTAGTACACCGCAAGATTTAAACATGGAAGATTCAGTTGCTATGAAAGATTTTCTTTCTTTGCTTGCAACAAGTAATAATTTAAAAAATAAGCCAATTGCCTATGCATTGAATATTTCAGAATGTATAGCAAGATATCTAACTATACCTATGGTAGATGAATCAGAAATTGAGCAAGCTATAATGTGGGAAGCGGAACAATATATACCTTTTAAACTAGATAAAGTAAATGTTAATTATCAAATTCTAAATATAGATCAAAAAAACAAAAATATTAAAGTATTAATTGTTGCTGCAAAAAAAGAAAAGATAGAGTTTTTAAAAGAGGTGTTTAGTAAAGCAAAATTAAAACTTGAGTGTGTTGATGTTGATATATTTTCTACGATTAATACATATTTAGAAAATGCACCAGAAAAAAATAAGCTAGTATTTATACTTAATGTTGGAGCAAAATCTACAAAATTAGCATTACTTGACTCTACTGAACCTATTTATTTTAGTTATATTGATTTTAGTTTGGATTCAATTGTTCTAGATATTGCTAGCAAACTTTCTATTTCAGAATCAGAAAGTTTAAATATGTTATTGTCAAAAGATAAAGATCCTCATTTAATAAGTATTATTGAAAGCAATTTAATTAATTTGCAAAATGAATTATCAAATGTGTTGAATTTTAATTTTTCTCTTATAGCAGACAGACACATTGATAACTTTGTTTTAGCAGGTGGTGCATGTTCTATCGATGAGATAGCGACTTATTTGGCCACGGTTTTTAATATTGGTGTTATAAAACTCAATCCATTTGAGACACTAACCATACAGGATCCTAACTTTAATATCGACAATAAATATTTATTTGATGTAGCTTTGGGTTTAGCGTTGAGGAAAGCATGATAGAGATTAATTTACTTACAAGCATAGGAGAAAAACCAAAACAAAAAGGTTTGAAAGATAATTTTTGGATAATTTTATTGCTTGTAGTTTTGTTCGAGGTTGCAGTTATGTTTGGTGTTAGTGCTTTTGAGAAATCAAAAATAAAGCACTTGGAAGAAAAAAGAAATTATCTTAGTAATCTCTCAACTAAAATTAAAGCTATTCAAAATGATCAGCAAAAGGCTAACCAGCTTATCAATACAATATCTAAGCTTGAGCATGGGAAAAATTTACCGATTGAAATTTTATATGCATTATCAGATGCTTTGCCCAATAATGTATGGTTAACAAGAGTTGAAAAGCAAGCCAATACTTTGAATATTTCTGCGTCAAGTTTGGATATAGATTCTATATCTATTTTTATGAATAATTTGCTAAGCCAAAAAATTATTAAAGATGTAAGATTCAATCAAGGCGTAACAAAAACAAACGATCAAAAACAAAATATTTATCAATTTACGCTTATTTGTGAATTGAGGTGATTATGGCTCAAAACAAATTTATTAATAAAAATTCACTTTCAAGTCAATTTAGTGATATACCACAATCTCAAAAGATTCTTATAGGTGTAATTATAATAATTGGTTTAGCACTAATTTGGTATTTTAGTTATTTTCAAAACCTGTATTCAAAAGCGCAAAAACTTAATTCAGAAATTACTCAGCTTAGTGATTTTGAAAAAAAACTTCCTTTAGAAATGAAAAAGTATGCTATTATAAGTAAAAAATTAAGAAAGTATAAAGAAATGTTGCCTGAGAAAGAAGAGATCCCAAAACTGCTTGTTGATATAAATTCTACGATTAAAAAAGTTGGCGTATCGATGAACAGATTTTCACCACAAACAGTAAACACACAAAGCCAGAATGCCACATATTCAACCGTTCCAATACAAATTAGCATAAGCGGTTCTTATAATCAAATAGGCACGGCATTTGAAGCATTAAGTAACATGCCAAGATTGGTTAAAATAGTAGATTTTTCTATTAGCCCATCCAGTAACCCAAATATTCTTAATGTAGATTTTAAAGCAGAAACATATTCATTAAAAAATTCCGAACAAAATAAAAATACCAGGGAATCAAAATGAAAAATTTATTTTTAGGAATTATCTTTATATTCGCTATAGTTTCAACAACATTTGCATTTAGTGTTTCAAGAGATCCTTTTATGCCTTTAGTTAAATCGCAAAAAACATATTCTAGTTTGCCAAATACTCCAGCAACGATTACACCAGAGTTTACACTTAAAATGGTTATGTGGGGTAGTCTAAAAGGTGCTTTACTTCAAGATTCTGCAGGTATGGTATATGTTGTAAAACAAGGTACAAAAATAGGTCAGATCCAGGTCATTAAAATATTGCCAAACAAAGTTATTTTAAAAACACCATCCGGGATTAAAGAACTTTATCTGAAAAATCCTAACAATATAGTATCTCAACCAAATAATCAAAATAAATCCATACAGGATATATCCAATAAAACTCTTTCAAATGAGGTGAAGCCATGAATAAAAAATACCTTTTGAGCATTGTATTGTTTTTAATTGCCATAAATTATTCTTTCGCTTTTCAAAAAGCTACAAGTGTTAATTCATTGAGTTTTGATAAAAATAAATGCGTAATTAAAGGCAATGGTTATATGTTTTATAAAACATTTGCTTTAGAAAAAGACAATACAAAAATTTTGGCTATAGATATTCTTGGCATAAAGTCTTATAACCCCGCTATTCCTTCGCTAATATTAGCAAATGATTCTAATGCTGTGAGCTTAATTAAACTTGCATTACATAATGATAAAAATATTGGTTTAAGGGTAGTTTTTTATCTAAAAGATAATGCCCAATATCAAATTGATAGGAATAATGATACAATTACTGTGGTTTTTAATGAAAATAGCTTACCTCAAAATGTAAAGAAAATTGAACCCCAAACTGTATCAAATGAATTACCAAAACAACCTGTAGAATCTCCAGTTGAAGCTATTGCAAATAGCAGCGCTAATTCAAAACAAAATGAAATAGAATCAATAACATCAACCACAATACGAAATAAAACTCAAATTAAAATATCTACATCTAAAAAACCTGTTTATGAAGTAAAACACGAAAATGGCAATATTTTAATTACTATTAAGGATGTTGGGCCATCAAAGCCTCTTATTTCCAATTCTTCTAAACTTATAGAAAATATTGTTACAAATATAGAAAAGAATGATTATATTATAAAAGTTCTTACAAGCAATGCTAAAATTGATGAAATAGCAAGCTCAGATAAGTCAATATTTGTTGTTTTGTCGCCACAGCAAAGCGTAGAAGATCTTAATATAGTTTCAAAAGAGCATCAAAAAGAGTTTGTTGGTAAAAAAATTTCTTTTGATGTAAGAGATGCAGATTTGCAGGATGTTTTGAGGGTAATTGCGGCAGCTGCAAATTTAAACGTCATGATTGGTGACTCTGTAAAAGGAAAAATTACTATGAGATTGATGAATATACCTTGGGATGAGGCATTGGATTTAATAGCTAAACAACAAGGGCTTGTAGTACAAAAACAAGGCAATGTCCTACTGATAAATTCTGCTGCTGAAGCAGCTAAGCTTACAAAAGAACAGTTAGAAGCTATTACTATGCAGCAGAATTTAGAGAGAAAAAACGATGCGGTAGCTAAAATAATTAAGCTTAATTATATAGACCCAGATTATGCAAAAAACATTATTGATTCTTTAGTCTATAATAAACAAAAAGAAAGTATAGGCTTTGTTGTTGCAGACAAAGTTAATAACTCAATAATATGCTATGATACAAAACAGAACATTCAAAAAATTGAAAATATTGTAAAAGCTATAGATGTTAAAAAACGAGAGATAGAAATTAGTGCAAAAATTGTTATTGTTAGTAAAGGATACGAAAGAGACTTAGGTATTCAATGGGGTGGAAATTATGCTCAAAAAGTTTTTGGTCAAAATTCTTACTTAGCAATTGGTGGGAGCTCACTTCCTTTGTCAGTAAGTGGGTCAGGATCAACTTCGGCTGCTGGAATAAACACAGGCGGATTTTCTGTTAATAATGCTTTTGCAAATAGTAATTACATTGTAAATACGCCAGCTGCACATCAATTTGGAAATCTATCTTTAATGATAGGCAATGTTATGGCAAATTATAACTTGGATTTAAAGCTTTCTCTAGCAGAGATAAACAATTATTCAAAAACTTTGTCGTCGCCAAAAGTAATCACACTCGATAACCAAGAAGCCACGGTAGAAAGTGGTCAAGAAATACCATATACCACAATTACTACAACTGGCACACAAAGCACAAGTTTTAAAGATGCGGTGCTTTCTTTAAAGGTAACGCCACATATTACAAATAATGGAGATATTATAATGAAGCTTGATATAAAGAAAGATTCTCCTGGCGCTCCTGCGCCAAATGGCGAATTGACCATTAACAAAAATAATATAACTTCTACAGTAATTGTCAAAAATGGTCAAACTATAGCAATTGGTGGTGTTTATGAAACTACTACGTCTAAAAGTGAAAATGGTATACCATTTTTGAAAAGCATACCATTATTGGGCTGGCTATTTAAATCACAGACTATAACAAAACCAGAAAGCGAACTTTACATATTTATAACACCAAAAATTTTATGACTCAAATAATAAATCGTAAAGCCCGTCATGATTATGAAATTATTGAAAGTTTTGAGGCGGGCATTGTACTTTTAGGTAGCGAAGTAAAGTCTATAAAAACAGGAAACGCAAATCTCAAAGATTCTTATGCTGATATAGAAAATGGCGAAGTATGGTTGTATAATTTTCATATTAGTCCTTATAAATTCGCAAGTGAAAAATTCAATCATCAGCCTCTTAGGCCAAAGAAATTGCTACTGCACAAAAAAGAAATTGCAAAACTTATTGGAAAAATTAAAGAGAAAGGTTTTACGCTTGTGCCCCTTAGAGTTTACACAAAAAAAGGTCTTATTAAAGTAGAATTAGCATTAGCAAAAGGTAAAAAACTATACGATAAAAGGCAATCATTAAAAGAAAAAGAACTAAATCTTGAAAGAGAAAGGGCTTTTAAAGATTTGCAATAATCAAACTTGATAATAATTTCTAAAAGTGTAAAATTGAAAACAGAAAATAATAGAGGAGGTTAGAGATGGTAAAAGTATTAGAAAATAATTTAAAAAAACCTGCAATTAAAATTATTTTAGGTTTCTTTTGTGTTGCAACATTAAGTAGTTGTTCTACCATGACACCAACACAACAGCGTGTATTAAGTGGTGCAGGTATTGGCGCAGTAGGTGGTGCAGTCGTAGGTGGATTGACGGCAGGTAGTCCTGCAGCAGGTGCTGCAGTTGGGGCTGCAGTGGGTGCAGGTCTTGGTGCTGCAGCAGGGGCACTAACGAAATAAATTTTTAAAGAGGAAGTCGGCAAGTATAAAAAAGTTTTTTTAAAATTTGATTGACAAAAATATTTTAACTATTACAATAGTTAGTGATTTATTAGTTGTGAATAAAACCAGTGGTACTTAGGGTTGAAAAGGAGGTTTTATGAAGGTTAGCTCAAATGTAGCTAGCAAGCCATTAGTAGATGGTTGGACTATTTTATTTTTTATAATGGCTGCTATAGGTTTATACGGTATGGCTCATGTGTTTTTTTATGGCCAGGAGCCTAGTTATGGTGTAACAAGGTATGTTTCGTGGGGTTTGTTAATTATTGGCTATTCGTTTTTGGTTGGTATTACAACTGGTTTATCGTTGCTTGTTATTATGTGTCATTTATTTGGTTTAAAACATGTACAGTTAATGGAGCGAAAGTTAATTTTACTTGCCCTTACAGCTCTTTTGGGTGGCTTTTATGTAATTTTTTGGGATTTGGGTGGTCCGTTTAAATTACAAATATTAAGGTTTGTTTTTAACTATTTTCCACCACATATAGAAAGTGCTATCTGGTGGATGTCTACACTTTACGCTTTAGAACTTCCAATAATAATCATAGAGATTTACCTTATTTTTACAAAAAATCATAAATGGTTGCTTCCAATTGCAATAATTAGTTTTTTGGTAGGAGTGAGTGCATACAGTAATATGGGTTTTGTTTTTGCTGCTAATATATCCAGACCTTTCTGGTTTGGTGCATATATTCCTATCTTTTTTATACTTTCTGCTTTAGGTTTGGGTGCTGGCTTTGGCCTTATTTTGTGCTATTTTACAAAAAGATTGATACCTTCACTAGAAGAAAAACTAACCACTGTATCCCATGTGTTGGAAAGGACATTATTTTTTGTTGTTCTAGCAATGATGTTTTTTACAGGTTGGAGATTTGGAACTGCACTTTATACCTATCAACCAGAAGTTTCTGGTGCAGCAATAGCTTTATTATGGGGTAAGTTATCATTTTATTTCTGGTTTTTTCAGATATTTTTAGGTTTAATAGTACCATTTTTTATGCTAATCAAAAAACCATCAAGCACAAATGCTTTAATTGCTGCTATTTTGGTTATTATAGGCGTGTTTTTTGAAAGGTATAATACAGTTATCGCTGGTCAACTCGTACCTGTAAATAGTGTGTATTATGATAAAGTATTTTATGTAAATTACACACCATCACTATCAGAAATAAGTCTATTTATAAGTGCACTTGGTGTAGCTGGTTTGTTATATTTAATAGGCGACAGGATACTAAATAAGAAATTTGCTCAAGAAGTGGAAACTGAAGAATCTTCCCATTAAGGTGTATTTTTGTGACTGCTTTTTTAAGCAGTCACTTTCTTAATTTTTGAAGTAGTGTCCAAATAAATTATAAACAAAGACAAGGAAATCAATAATACACCAATTAGTTCGAATATATTTGGTTTTTCACCAAGCTGAATCCATGATTCCAGAATAGTTAATATTGGAACAGCAAGTGAACTCAGACTAGCAGTGTTTACTCTCATTTTTTGCAAAATATATAGCCACAAAAACCACCCAAGTGCTGTAGCAACAATCCCGGCATATAGTACTGCAAATATTAAATATGAAGAAAAGACTGTTTCTTTTTGTTGTGGTATTAAAAACCAGCATAATAAAATACCAATAAAGCCAAAAAGCATTTGGTAAGCGTTAAGACTGAGTATATTCATTTTTTGTTTGTTAAGTATTATTTTTGCGATTGTAATGCTTGCAGCCCATGAAATTGCACTCAATATGGCAAAAAAATCACTTAAAAAGTTACTTTGCAACTTCCATGGTTCAATAATAAATGTCAAACCAATAAATGAACCAGCAATTGCAATTTTTTGTGCTTGACTTATTGTTTCTTTTAAGATAATTCCTGCTAATATTATCGACCAAAATGGCATTGTGTAAATTAACATAGAAACCTTACCGGCACCGCCCCAGACTAAAGATAAATTTGCAAAAATAAAAAAACCTGTAGTTTGAGTTAAACCAAGCAATGCAACTAAAAAAGGTTCTTTTAATTTTTGGAGTTTTTTTACAGATACAATGAATAAGAAAATAACTATTGTACCAATAACTGTTCTTAAAAGAGAAAACTCTATTGGATTTGTAAATTCAAGTGCTAACTTTGCTACAACCCAAGAATAAGACCAGATAATTACTAAAAAAGCAAAATATAAATATACCATTATTTTATATTTTCAAATTAATAAGGCTTCCAAGCATTTTGTTTTGCGATTTTAATACAGCCACATTAGCTTTTAAATCTATTAAATTCATGTTTGAGTACACTATTTGTTTTGTTAAATTAACATTGTTTTGGTTATTATCTGAAGTCATTGCAATTTTATGTTTTTTGTTATTTAAATCAATTTCTTTGTAGCCTTTTGTGTTAAGATTGGCTACATTAAAAGCAATAATACCTTGTTTTGCTAAAATGTTTCCAATTGCATTTACAGTAATACTAAACATTGTGTACCTCCTTTTGAGAAAAATATACCTATCTGGTAAAAAATCAAACAGTTGGACGAGATTGGCGGAGAGGGCGGGATTCGAACCCGCGGTAGGTTACCCTACACACGATTTCCAATCGTGCTCCTTCGGCCACTCGGACACCTCTCCTTAAGTTTTATTTATACAGAGTTTTAATTAAATGTCAAACAAAAGGTTTTTATTGAGTCTTATTCTTTTTTTCTTCTGATTTTTTGCGTAATTCTTCCAAATCTAAGCTACAATCGCCAAAACTTGCTCCATAAGCATCTTTATCAGATAATTTTGGTTTTTTTGTTATTTTTTTATTTATTAAAACAACTATTATTGCAATGATTATAATTAGCACAATAATAATAAACCATAGCATAATTTAACCTTTTTAGTATTCAATTGTAAGGGATCTTAGTTTTGATTTAATATCATCTACGCTAAGCCACTTATCATTTGCATCAGAAGAGTATCTAAAGCCTTTTTTTACCAATTTACCACCAGGCTTAACACTACTTTTTCCCCACCAGTTAAATTGGGGGTATATTATAAAATGATCGTCGTATTCATAAGTGTTTCTTGCGTCTTCTGGTGTTATCATAACTTCGTGTAATTTTTCGCCTTCTCTTATGCCAACTTCTTTTAATATGCAATCTTCACACATGGCTTTTGCTAAATCTACTATTTTAAAAGAAGGAATTTTTGATACATAAATTTCACCTCCATTAGCTTCTTTAATGGCCTTAAACACCAACTCAACTCCTTCTTCTAAACTAATCCAAAACCTGGTCATCTCAAAATCAGTTATAGGTAATTCTTTTTTGCCTCGATCTATAAGGCTTTTAAAGAAAGGTATTACGCTACCCCTGCTTGCTGCAACATTACCGTATCTGACTACACAAAATTTTGTTTTCTTTTTGCCTACATAAGCATTGCCTGCTACAAATAGCTTGTCTGAAACTAGTTTAGTTGCACCATATAGGTTAACAGGATTTACGGCTTTATCTGAAGATAAGGCAACTACCTTTTCAACGCCTAAGTCAATACTTGCATCAATTACATTTTCTGCACCATATATGTTTGTTTTTATGGCTTCTAATGGGTTATATTCTGCTGTAGGCACTTGTTTTAGTGCTGCTGCGTGTATTACAACATCCACACCATCTAATGCCCTATACAATCTTTCTTTGTCTCTCACATCACCAATAAAAAAACGCAAAATAGAATCATATTTGCTAAATTCTTTTTGCATAAGAAATTGCTTATACTCATCTCTTGAGTATATGATTAACTTTTTTGGCTTGTATAATTTTAAAATTTCTTTTGTAAAGGCTTTTCCAAAAGATCCTGTTCCGCCTGTTATTAGTATTGTTTTTTCATTAAGCATATTTAACCCCTTTAACTTAAATAGCAAAATCTATTCTATAATTGCATAAATTAGCTCAGAAAGGCTTCTTTTTGGCACATAATGTATATTATTGATCCTGTAATATTTTATATCGTTTTTAGCATCAACAATCTTTATTGTTTCTGCAGGTTTTCCAATTGCTACAACATATAATATTTCTAGGTTATCTTTTAACTTTAATATGGAAGAAAGCCTGGGTTTATCTATAGCAGCTATTGTACATCCGCCAAGACCCATCTCAACGCTTTTTAATAGAATTGTTTGAAGTGCAATTCCAGCGTCAGTTAAAACAAAGTTATCGTTGGAAATATTTTTGTCTTGCAAAATTACAATATACGCAGATGGCCTTTGGCTTTTGTCTGGCCCATCCCAATCTGTTAAATAACCTGCCCATTTTAGAGTACTAAAGATTTGTTCATTTTTTTCTTCATTGCAAGAAGCTATATACTTTAATGGCTGAGCATTTTTGGCTGAAGGTATAAAGCGCAATATTCTTAAAATATTATTTATAGTATTGCAGTCAATTTTTACTTGAGCAAATTTTCTATAACTTCTGTTTTTCATAATTAGTTCATCTAACATAAAAACCTCCTTGCGTGTTTTAGTATTAAAGATTATAATAAAATTATGAAAAGGTCAATAATTGCTTTGGTAATTTGTTTAGTATTTGCCATTAATGCTTTAGCGGTTACTGTAAAAGATGACATTTCAAGGACAATAAATATATCAAAAGCAAAATCTATTGTAGTGTTAAGCCCAGCTGCTTGTGATATATTAGAAGAAATCGATGCATCAAATTTAATTGTTGGATATACGGACTATGCTAAAAAGCCTAATCCAAAAGCAGTAAATGTAGGAGCATTTGGTACATTTAATGTAGAAAAAATTATATCATTAAAGCCAGATTTAGTTATTATGCCAAGATTTATTTACGAACGCTATACTGCAGGGCCGCTCGAGGTTTTAGGCATAAAAGCGTTTGTTTTCGATCCAAAAAATATTAAAGATATTGTAAGTGATGTCGAAAAATTTGGTTTGATTACAGGAAAAATAAATCAAGCAAAAAATAAAATAAATACATTTGTAAAACAAGTTTCAACATTGTATAAAATTGATAAAAAACCTACTGTAGCTTTTGTAATATGGTTTTCACCTATTATTGTGGCAGGAAAAGATACATTTATTTCTAATGCTATAAATGTAGCTGGAGGTAGAAATATAATACCAAAAGATGGTTGGCCAGTTGTTACAAGTGAGTATTTAATAGAAAAAAATCCTCAGTTTTTAATAGTTAATTCTCGCTTTAAAAACGATATTTTTAAAGAAAATAAACTTTTTGAATATTTTTATAAGAAAAATAGAGTTTTGTTTATAGACAATTCTTTGATAGAAAGGCCAAGCTTGAGTATTATCAAAGGGATAAAAATTTTAAACGATTATTTTTATGAAAACTGCAATAATAACGGCCGCAGGTAGCGGTAGTCGTTTTGGATCAAAAAAGCAATTTGAAAAACTAAACAATAAAATTGTCTTAGACTATAGTGTGGAATTTTTTAAAGAACTTGGTTTTAATATTATCGTTACAGTTCCACAAGAAGATATTGAGTTTGTAAAAAAACGCTATAAATTTGCAAACATTGTGCAAGGCTCAAGTGAGCGTTTCTATTCTGTTTATAATGGTTTACAATTAATTAATGAAGGTATAGTATTGATCCATGATGCTGCACGGCCTATACTTGATAAAGAAAAAGTTTACAAATTGCTCGATATTGTTTATGCTAAAAAAGCAGCTATTCTTGCTATAAAGTGTACAGATACTTTAAAGTTTGTGGAAAATGATTTTATAAAATTTACTGTAAAGCGCGATTTTATATATTGTGCTCAAACACCACAGGGTTTTGACGTTAAAATGCTTAAAAAAGCTTATAAAATGGCTTTAAAAGACAAATTGGTATTTAGTGATGAAGCAAGCTTATGGGAACATTACATATCAAGTGTAGCGATTGTAGAAGGTTATCGGTATAATATAAAAATAACGACAAGACAAGATTTAAAATTAGCAAGTTGTATATTGAATGATTTTGTTTTATGAACACCTTATAATTATAATTGTTTTTGCTTTTTTGGTAGGTTTTTTAATTGCAATGCCAATTGGTGCTGTACAAATTGAAGTAGCCAAAAGAGCAATAAATGGCAATTTAAAATCTGCATATATGGTGGCTTTGGGTTCTGTGTGTTCTGATGTAATATATGGGCTTTTGGCAAGTTTTAGTATTACAAGTTTTTTAGATGATGAAAAAGTTAAAGCTGCTTTGTTATTTGGCAGTGGTGTTTTGCTTGCTGTCTTGTCCATTATGGCTTTTAGAGATGTAATAAAAAAAAATATTTCATTACCCAAACTTGAACATAAAACCCATCATATGTCTATTATAACAGGGTTTACAATGTCATTTACAAACCCACTAATGATAGTTTTCTGGATTGTTTATGTGCAGTTTGCCTACGATATAGGTATAATACCTTATTATAACACTATATATCTTTTTGCTTTTGTATTATTTAGTGGTGTAGGTTTGTTGAGTTATCTTCTTTTAATTGCTAAAATTTTAAATCATGTAAGAAAATCTTTTAATGAAAGCCTGGTTGACAAGATAAATATTATTTTAGGTTTCGTATTAGCTGGCTTTTCTATATATTTTTTAATTCGCTCATTTCAACTTTTTAAATCAGTAATGTAAAATTAATTTTAGCAATATAGATATACCAAAGCCAAATATTATAAGTGCAGATAGAATATTTACATAAACGCTAACTTTTTGGCTAAAAAAAGACTTGGTTTTGTACACAAAAAACGGCATCAAGCTTATCCATATCATTATAGCACAAATTAAACCTATGAGTGTAAAGCTAAATTGCAGATGATTTTGACCAATATAAGCTAACATACTTGTCCAAAATAATATTGTATAGGGATTTAGAATTGTTAAAATATAGCCTTTTGAGTACGATTTAAAAGGACTTGCAAAATAAATTTGTGTTTTGAGTTTAGCACTATCTATTATGCGCGATTTAAAAATTCTATAGGCTAAATATATTAAAAATACACCGCCTAATAAACTAATAATACGAAAAATAACAGATTGCTCTTTTATATTAACAAAAATACCGAAGAAAATGAGCGTTAAGTATGTGATATCTGCACACATTGCACCAAGTCCTAACAAAAATGCGTTTCTATAAGATACAAGTGCTTCATTAATAATAAGTATATTTATTGGTCCAATTGGAACACTTGCACCAGCGCCTAGTATAAAACCACTTACAAAAGAGCCTATAATACTCATATTTTAAGTAAATTCTAGATGTTCTTTTTCAAGATCTAAAAGTAATTTTTTTAACACCTGGTTTAGCGAGCTTTCAGTTGTTGAAGCAATTATAGCTTCTGGTAAAAGTGAGTCCTTTTCAAGCTGTTTATATAGTCTTACAAACTTTATAAGTTCTTCTTGGTCAAAATCATGCAAAATTATTGTTTTCATGATAGATGCTTCTCAATTGTTTTTGAAATTAATTCAATACCTTCGTTTATTATGTTTATGTCTTTTGATTCAATTGTGACCCTAACTACCGGTTCTGTCCCGGAGTAGCGCACAATAAGTCTGCCTTCACCGTTTAAACTATTTTTTACATGTTCTATTGCTTTTTGAATATCGTCAATTTCTTCTAAATTTACCTTTTTACTCACATGGACATTTTTTGTTTTTTCTGGGACTTTTGTAAAATTTGTTAACAGGGAAGAAAGCTTAACGTTCTTTTCTACTATAATTGATAAAACGGCCAATGCGGTAATTATACCATCACCTGTTGTATTAAAGTCAGATAATACAATATGACCTGAAGGTTCTCCTCCTAAATTGTAATTTTTTTCAAGCATTCTTTGTATTATATACTTATCGCCAACATCGACTCTTTCTAAATTGATACCATTTTGTTTTAACGTATGTTCAAGCCCAAAGTTACTCATAATTGTGCCAACCACGGTATTATTTTTTAATTTCCCTTTGTTTTTTAAATCAATTGCCAAAATTGACAGGATTGCGTCTCCATCAATAAGTTTGCCAGTTTCATCAACCATTACAACTCTATCTCCGTCACCATCAAAAGCAATTCCAACATCTGCCCTAAAGAGTGTGGTTTTTTCTATTATATTGTTAGGGTAGGTTGAACCACATTTCTCATTAATATTGATGCCATTTGGTTCGTTATTTATTACAATGACTTCTGCGCCAAGTTCTTCAAATATCATGGGTGCTACTTTGTATGTTGCCCCATTTGCACAATCAATAACAAGTCTTAACCCATCCAGCTCAAGATTATATGGAAATACATTTTTTGCAAAAACAATGTATCTGCCAAGAGTGTCTCTTATCCTGAATACTTTTCCAATATTTGCACCCAAAAACTTAATATTGTCTAAAGCATTAGATAATGTATATGATTCAATTAGTTCTTCCAATTCAACAGATATTTTTATACCTTCATGCGAAAAAATTTTGATACCGTTATCATCGAAGGGATTATGAGAAGCAGAAATAACTACTCCTGCATCTGCTCTCATGCTTTTAACTAAAAAAGCAATGGCAGGCGTAGGCATAGGTCCCACTAAATACGCATCTGCCCCCATAGATACTATACCTGAAGTAATAGCAGATTCAAGCATATAACCAGAAATTCTTGTATCTTTTCCTATTATAATTTTCTTTTTTTTATTTTTTTGAGAATCAAGTGCGTAGACTAAAGCCTTTCCAAGTCTATAAGCTAAATCACCAACAAGTGGGAAAATATTTGCTTTACCTCTTATGCCGTCTGTGCCAAAAATTTTCATGATTACTCCTCATTCGCTTAAAAATTCTTTTATGAGTTTTTCATTTTTAGTCCAACCTTTTTTGACCTTTACCCATAAATCCAAATATACTTTTGTACCAAGAAAATCTTCTATCTTTTTTCTTGCGCTTGAGCCAATTTTTTTCAGCATTGAACCATTTTGACCTATAACTATAGCTTTTTGTGAGTCTTTTTCTGTATATATTATTGCTTTTATATATGTAAGGTTTTCGCTGCGTTCTTTAAATTCATCTATTACTACTGCTACATAATAGGGTAATTCTTCTGATAAGTTTTCTATTAGGGTTTCCCTAATCAGCTCAGATACAATAAATCTAACATTGTGTGTAGAAATTTCATCTTCAGCATAGTATTGTGGGCCTTCTTTTAGTTCTTCTAATATGGCATTTAATATTTCATCTTTTGGGTTATCTCTTAGTAAACTTGTTACAATTATTTTTTTTGGATTAATGATAAGAAATTCGGCTTTTATTGAATCTATCTGCTCTTTTGTAAGTTTGTCGGCTTTGTTTATAAGCAATATGACATTTTTTTTCAAAAGTAAGTCTTCGTAATTTTTTATATAATCATTTCCAGGACTATCCGCAATAATAAGGCAAACATCGGCATCTTCAATGGTTGATTTTATGCTTGATAGCATTACTTGATTAAGTTTTTTTTGGCTTTCGTGTATGCCTGGTGTGTCAATAAAAATTATCTGATAGCTATCCGTAGTTAAAATGCCTTTTATAGGTGTTCTTGTTGTTTGAGGTTTGTTTGTTACAATTGATAATTTTTCACCAATCATTAAATTTAAAAAAGTTGATTTGCCAACATTTGGCTTTCCTATTAAAGCAACATATCCAGATTTAAACATTTTCTAACATCTCCATTGTTTCTAGTGCAGCGTTTTTTTCTGCTTCTTTTTTACTTTTTCCTATGCCTACACCGAAGCTTTTATTGCCAATTATAACCTGGCTGTAAAAAGTTTTATTATGTTGCTCACCTTCTTCTTTAATTAGGACATATTCTGGCAATAATGCAAATCTTTTTTGTGTTAATTCTTGTAAAACAGTTTTTGGGTCAAATAGCTTATATTCACTAAATTTTTCAATTTTGGGCTTAAGAAGGGGTAAAACAAAATTTTTAGCACTTTCCAGACCAGAGTCTAAATAAATAGCCCCAATTAAGGCTTCAAATAAATCTTCCAATATTTTTTTATTAAGTGCTACTTGTTTTTGTCTTTCGCTTTTGCCTAACTTGCAGAATTCGTACAACTTTAAATTTTTTGCAATCTCGGATAAAACATCCGAGTTTACTGTAGCAGCTCTCAGTTTTGATAACTCTCCTTCTCTTAAATTTTGAAAGTTATTAATTAAATATTCGCTTACAATTAGTTCAAGCACAGCATCACCCAAGAATTCCAATAGTTCATTTGAGTAAAAAGGGTTTTTTGTGTAAGACCTATGCGTTAAGGCTTTATCTAGCAATGCTTTGTTTTTAAATTTATACCCAATAATTTCCTCTAAGTCCATTTTTCTAAATCTTTTATATTTAAACTTACATGAGATTTATCTGTTGGAGGCCATGGTGTATCAATGCAGTAGTGAGCTCCAACTGAGTTTTTTCTCTCAAGCGCAGAGCGTGATATTAATATTGCTATAATAAGCAGATTTCTATAGTCTATATCTATACTATTGTTATCTTTGATTGTTTGAAAACTTGATAGGCTGCATTCAAATAAATCTGTTACACTTGATAGTTTTCTTACTATTCCAAGATCTTTAAAAATTCTATCCTTTAAATTTTTTATTTTAGTTTGAAAATTTTTTGTTGTACCTGTTAATTTTGTGGATTCATCTGTTTTTGAAGAAAAGTTTTTATTTTCTAAATAAGCCTTAACTGATATGGCTGCCCTTGCGCCATAAACCAAACCTTCAAGCATGGAGTTGCTTGCCAGGCGATTTGCTCCATGTACACCATTGCAGGCACACTCACCACATGCAAAAAGGCCACTTATATTTGTTTTACAATCGACATCTGTTTTCACTCCCCCCATTGTATAATGAGCAGCAGGTGATACAGGAATGGGTTCTTTTGTTATATCAAGACCATATTTTAGACATTCGTGATAAATTGTGGGAAATCGTTTTTTTACAAACTCGCTATCAAGGTGTGATATATCTAGATATACATGATCTTTTAGGTTATTTTGCATCTCAGAAAAGATGCTTCTTGCTACAATATCTCTTGGGGCTAACTCTAGCTGTTTGCTGTATTTTTCCATGAAACGCTCACCTTTATCATTTATTAATATTGCACCTTCGCCACGCATCGATTCGGATAATAAAAAAGACGGAGCTTTTTTGTAGTTTAGCGCTGTTGGATGAAACTGTACAAACTCCATATCTTCCACAGTGCACCCGACTAAAAATGCGCTTGCTATACCATCACCTGTCGTTAATGAAGGATTTGTGGTATGATTGTAAATTGCAGCGTAACCACCTGTTGCTAAAACTACGGATTTTGCATATATGTAGTTAAGTGTGTTTTCTTTTAGGTTGTGAAACTTTGCACCAATAACTCTTTTGTTTTCAACAAGTAAATCTATCAAACGATAATGCTCATTAATTTCAATGCTTTCTTTTTGGGCTTTATTAAGAAGCGTTCTTTCTATTTCTGCACCTGTTGCATCACCATTTGCGTGCAGTATCCTGTTTACACTATGGGCAGCTTCTTTTGTAAAATTTAACTCGCCGTTTTCGTTTTTATCAAATTGACAACCCCAATCTATTAGCTCTTTTACTTTATCTGGTCCTTCTTTAACCAGAATTTCAACGCTTTTTTTATTGCATAAACCAGCTCCAGCAATAAGTGTATCTTTAATGTGTAAATCAAAATTATCGTTTTTCGATAAGCAAACTGCTATGCCACCTTGAGCATAGTTTGTGTTTGATTCACTGGCTTTATCTTTTGTAAATATTGCCACATCAACGCCAAGTCTTTTCAGCTCAATTGCAGCTCTAAGTCCTGCTACACCACTACCTATAACAATGCAATCTCTCACTTTATAACTCCTATTTTTGCAATAGAGCTTGGCGGCACTATGTCCGTTTTTCTACCACAGCTTGCAACAACCAAACTCAATAGTACAAGCGCGATAATTACTTTTTTCATAGTGATGTTTTATTGAATTTAAAGCACAATGTCAAGCTATTTATTTTGTATTGATTTGTAAGTATTTATACTACTTTAAATATTTGGTTGTATGTAAAAATAATTTTTTGTTTTTTTTGTTGTAGACTATTTATAATTATGCTTATGTAAAAGAGAAGGAAAATTGCATTTACAATTAATTTATTCTAATTAACTGTTCTTCTATAAAATATTATTATCAAAAAATCCAGAAATATTATTAAATTTTATTTGTAATAAAAAAATAATAGTAATTCAATAATATAATGACTTAATTATATTACTAATAAATGCAAGAAGGTTTTGTATGTTAAAACGTATCTTACTTATTGTCAGCATTTTAACGCTGACAGGATTTAATTTGGCACTGGCAAAAGTTGGTATTCTTTCTACATCTGAGGTAGCATCCATGATTGGTAAGAAAAATGTTGTTATTGTAGATGCAAGAGATTATAAATCCTATCTCGAATCACATGTAAAAGGTGCAATAAGCTTACCTTCCACAGGTGATTTATTTGCAATGAGATTTCCAGGTGTTAAAGCTAGAAGTATAGCTTCAAATACTCAAATCGAGATAGCGTTATCAAAATTGGGAATTAAACCAGATGATACAGTCATAGTTTATGCAGGTGGCAAAAAGGCAGCATTTTTCTTAACTAATGCAACAAGAGTTATGCTTGCGCTTTATTGGGCAGGCATAAAAAATGTGCATTATATGAATGGTGGTTATCAAAAGTGGGTTGATGAAAAAAGACCAATTCAAAAAACAGTAACTAAGCTACCTCCGACACATTTTGTAATTAAGCACAATAATACAAATGCATATTGCTTTAGCAATTTTGTAATATGGGGTGTAAATAACTTGAATAAAATTCAGATTGTAGATGCAAGACCACTTGATCAATATACTGGAGCACTAATTAGCGATAAAAGGCTTGCAAAACATGGTCATATCAAAGGCGCTATTGATTTGCCAGCAAGTAACTTTATGGAAAAAGTCGATAATTATTATATTTTAAAACCAAAAAAACAAATTGAAGAGGTGTTCAAAAAAGATGGTATAAATTTAAACAAACCCATTATATCTTATTGTAATACAGCTAGATTGGGTAGTGGTTTGTGGTTTGTAGCAAATGCCCTTTTTAATGATAAACTTGTTTGGGTTTATAATGGCTCTATGGTAAGTGCTTCAAGGAACCCAGAAATTCCAATTGTTAAAGGTAGCAATCCCCTGTAAAAATAAACCGGCATTACTTTTAAAGTAATGTCGGTTTTATGTTTTTATTTTTAAATAAAAGGTACTTGCAATAAGAATAATTGCACACAATGTAACCCATAGGATAGAAAAACCAAATTTGCTTATGATAAAAGATGAAAACAAAGGACTCAATATACCACTTGTTTGCCAAAACATATTTGAAAAACCTGCTGCAGCCATACTTGAAAACATAATGCCAGACATTACTTTATCAATGCCTATACCTAAAAAATATTTATAAGCATAAAGAGTAATGCTCCAGTATGAAGCAAAAAATAACAACCCGCCAAAAGAAATTAGTAAAACATTTTTGTTTTTTATTATTTTCAAATTCATTTTACTTGAAGTTTTATAGCTTTTAAGACCGAAAGATAAAATACCAACTATAGCGCATAGTGATGCTGGATAAATCCAACCTGCACAAAAGCCCATCAGCAGGCTAAGTACATACTCTTGATAAATATTTGTTACTATACCAGAAAAAAAAGTTATTATTGACAATAAAATTAAAGATAAAGAAATAATTTTGCCACAATCAAATCTGTCTGATACAAAACCAGCAGGTATTTGGACAGCTATATATCCAAAAAAATACAGTGCGAAAATATGGCCATCCTGGGTTATTGTAGGTTTTAATGGCATATATACAGATAGTATACTCCACATTAATCTTGTATAATAGCTTAGGAAAAATGCACCGCTTGAAATTACAAGAGGAAAAAGACTATGAGACTTATCTTTAGACAATAATTTGCCTCTTTGTGAAAATTCATTGTATTGAACCTTAAATAAATAATTTTTTCATTATGTTTATATTAATATTTTTTATTTAAAAGTCAATTATAGTTTTACAAAGCTTCTTATATATAGAAAATTTTATGCTTGACTTTTTAAAAAATAAATGTTAGAAGGAATATTAATAGTCGAAGCTTTGCTATTTGCAAAGCGCGGGGGACCCAATTGTAATGGGGCGAATTCCTTATTTGTAAGGATAGAGCACTCATAAGCTCGAGCCCGTCAGCTAACCTCGTAGACTTTTATGGGGTGTGTTATGTTTATATTTAAAAACCTTCGAAAAGAAGGTTACGCGAACACGTCTTTTAAATTTGCCATTGTGTGATATTATTATATCTTTAAGATTTAGCAAAAAGGAGGAGTTTATGCCTATTAGCGACATTATACAATTTTTAGTTTTTATTGTGCTTGTAAGCCTTCTGGTAAAGCCATTAGGCTCTTACATGGCAAATGTATTCAATGGAGAAAAAACTGTATTATCATTAGTTTTTAGGCCAATTGAGATTTTCATTTATAAAATTGCCAATATTGACGAAACCTACGAGATGAATTGGAAAGAATTTGCAATTTCTATGTTGATTTTTAACGCCATAGGTTTTGTGGTTTTATTTTTAATTTTAGTTTTACAACAATTTTTACCTTTAAATCCCCAACATTTTAAAGGATTTAATCTAGATTTAGCCTTTAATACAGCTGTGAGTTTTATAACAAATACAAACTGGCAGGCCTATTCTGGAGAAAATACAGCAAGCTACTTCACTCAAATGCTTGGTCTTGCAGTGCAAAATTTTCTTTCAGCTGTTACAGGCATAGTTGTTTTGCTGGCTTTGATAAGAGGTTTTACAAGAAAACAAACGACAAATCTTGGCAATTTCTGGGTAGACTCAGTAAGGACAACTCTTTATATTTTACTGCCTTTATCAGTAGTAGCTGCTGTTATCTTAATGAGTCAGGGTGTTATACAAAACTTTAGTAGCTATAAAACAGTCCATTTGTTAGAACCCTATATTAATGCAGGCAAAGTCATAAGTAACCAGGTATTGCCAATGGGTCCAGTTGTATCGCAAGAAGCTATTAAGCTACTTGGAACAAATGGAGGCGGTTTTTTTGGTGCAAATTCTGCGCATCCTTTTGAAAACCCAAACGGTTTCACAAATTTTTTTGAAGCTTTTTTAATTATTTTAATACCTGCAGCTTTAACATACACTTTTGGGTCTATGATAAAAAATAAAAAGCAAGGTTGGGCAATTTACCTTGTTATGTTAACAATGTTTGTTGTTTTTTTGGGTATAGAATACACTTCTTCTTTAGGAAATGATCCCCTAATATCACGTCTTGGTGTTACAGGCCACTATATTGAAGGTCAAGAAGTAAGGTTTGGCATAGGTGGCACATCTTTGTTTGCAACTACTACAACAGCTGTAGCGTGTGGTGCTGTTGATGCAATGCACGATTCACTTTTACCTATATCTGGAATGGTACCGACTGTACTTATGCTGTTAAGCGAAGTTGTTTTTGGCGGTGTTGGCTCCGGTCTTTACACTATGATAGCTTTTATCATTATAGCAGTTTTTGTGGCTGGTTTGATGATTGGGCGTACTCCAGAGTTTCTAGGTAAAAAGATAGAAGTAAAAGAAATGTGGATGGCAATAATTGTTGCTCTAACATCTGGTATATTAGTACTTATTTTTACAACTATTGCTTTTATTACAAAAGCCGGTGTAAGCTCAATCCTAAACCCTGGTCCACATGGTTTAAGTGAGATACTATACGCTTTTGCATCTACTGCAAACAACAATGGAAGTGCTTTTGCAGGATTAAATGCAGATACAGTTTTTTATAATATCACAACAGCGATTGCTATGCTTATTGGCAGATACATCCCGGCAGTGGCAATTATATATATGAGTGGTGCTTTAGCCCAAAAGAAATATACTCCGCCAAGCGTTGGTACGCTTCCTACAGATAAAGTGCCTTTTATGGTATGGCTTATTCTTGTAATATTGATTGTGGGTGCTTTAACATTTTTTTCAGCTTTAGCATTAGGTCCATTTTTGGAAAATATTTTAATGTTAAGAGGTGCATAATATGGAACAAAAGAAAACTACATCAATATACAACCCAGAATTAATAAAAACTGCACTAATAAATGCTTTAAAAAAATTAAACCCTATGGAGTTAAAATCCAACCTTGTAATGCTGGCTGTAGAAATTGGCAGTATTTTAACAACAATAGAATTTATACTAGAAATTTCAGGTTTAAAAAGTGGACCCTACTGGTTTACAGGTTGGGTCTCTTTGTGGTTGTGGTTTACGGTTATTTTTTCAAATTTTGCAGAAAGCTTATCAGAAAGCAGAGGTAAAGCGCGTGCAGAGTCTTTGAAAAAAACTAAAACTCAGATTACAGCTCATAAACTTAAAGAGGCAAAATTTGATAGTGAATACACAGATATACCTTCTACCCAGCTAAAAAAAGATGATTTAGTATTGGTAAAAGAAAATGAGTTAATACCAAGCGATGGTGAAATAGTAGCTGGTGCAGCACTTGTTAATGAGTCTGCTGTAACCGGTGAATCTGCACCGGTTATAAGGGAAGCAGGTGGAGATAGAAGTGCAGTAACAGGCGGTACAAAAGTAGTGGCAAATTCCATTATAGTAAAGATAACCACCAACCCCGGCGAGACATTTTTGGATAGAATGATTACAATGGTAGAAGGGGCAAAACGCAGAAAAACGCCAAATGAAATTGCGCTTGAAGTATTACTTGTATCATTGACCGTTGTATTTTTACTTGTTGTTATTAACCTCAGAGCTTTGTCAGTCTATGCTGTTAACTCTTCAGGGCATGGAGAGCCTGTGTCATTCGTGGTTTTGATTGCATTATTTGTTTGCCTTGCCCCAACAACAATTGCAGCTCTTTTGCCTGCAATCGGTATTGCTGGTATGGATAGGTTATTTAGAAAAAATGTAGTGGCATTATCCGGCAAAGCTGTTGAAGCTGCTGGAGATGTAAATGTGCTTTTGTTAGACAAAACTGGAACAATTACACTTGGCAACAGACAAGCAGCAGAATTTATACCTGTTGACAACCACACAGAAGAAGAATGCGCCAAAATATCGCTTTATGCTTCTATCGGTGATGAAACACCGGAAGGCAGAAGCATAGTTGTATTGGCAAAAAGAAAATATAACTTAAGAGCCCAGTCGCTTTCACAACAAACAAAAATCATACCATTCAGTGCAAGTACAAAAATGAGTGGTGTAGATATTGAAAATCACAAGTATAGAAAAGGTGCTTATGAATCAATAAAAGCTTATATACTGGAAAATGGCGGTACAATTCCTGACAATCTGGAATCTATTGTTGAAAAAGTATCAAAGCAGGGTGCGACACCTCTTGTTGTTACTTTAGATAATGATATAGTAGGCGTTGTAAATTTAAAAGATATTCTAAAAAAAGGTATTAAAGAGCGATTTGCCCAGCTTAGAAAAATGGGTATAAAAACTGTTATGATAACTGGTGATAATCCACTTACAGCAGCTACAATTGCAGCAGAAGCTGGTGTTGATGATTTTTTAGCTGAAGCAAAGCCAGAAGATAAATTAAGACTTGTTAGAGAGTATCAATCTCAGGGTTTGATGGTTGCAATGACTGGCGATGGTACAAACGATGCTCCTGCTTTGGCCCAGGCTGATGTTGCTGTTGCAATGAATACAGGTACGCAAGCTGCACGTGAAGCTGCAAATGTTATTGATTTAGATTCGAACCCTACAAAACTATTAGACATAGTTGATATAGGAAAACACATCTTGATGACAAGAGGAGCTTTAACTACATTCAGTATTTCAAATGATATAGCTAAGTATTTTGTAATTATACCAGCTGCTGTAGTTGCAATATACCCACAGCTTAATGTATTGAATATTTTGCATTTGGCTAATCCATATCTTGCAATTTTGTCTGCTGTTATATTTAATGCCATTATAATTCCTTTACTTACACCACTTGCATTAAAAGGTGTATGGTATAAACCTATGCCAGCAGAAAAATTACTGATATATAATCTGCTTATATATGGTGGTGGTGGCTTAGTATTACCGTTTTTAGCTATAAAATTGATTTATGTAATTCTAAGCATAATACATTGAGGTGTATGATATGAAAAATTTAAAAAGTGGCCTTATAGTCTTTGCATTTTTATTTATAATAACCGGTGTTGTATATCCTTTAATCGTTACAGGCATTGGTCAGCTTGTATTTAAAAGCCAGGTCAATGGAAGCCTTATATATATTGAAAATAAACCTGTAGGATCAAAACTTATAGGTCAACCATTTCAAAACCCAGGTCTTTTCTGGTCAAGACCATCTTCAACTGATGATTTTCCATACAATGCTTTGAGTAGTGGTGGATCAAATCTTGGTCCAACAAACCAGATACTTGTTAAACGTGTTGAAGAAAGAATAGCTTATTTAAGAAAAAATGACTTCAAAGGGCAAATACCATCATCTCTGGTGCTGGATTCTGGGAGTGGGTTGGACCCTGATATTACACCTCAGGCTGCTTATTCTCAAATTCCTAGAATATCTATGTATACTCACATACCGCAGAATGTTTTAAAATCATTAGTTTCAAAACATATCAAAAAAAGGCAATTGGGTTTTTTGGGTCATGATAGGGTTAATGTTTTAGAACTGAATTTAGCATTAATAAAAATGGAAAAAGACTATGCAGGAAAATGATATAAAAAGACCGTCTCCAGAAGAATTATTAGAAATTGCAAAGCAACAGGAAGCATCTGAGCAAAAAAAAGGAAAACTTACCATATATTTAGGGTATGCGCCAGGCGTTGGTAAAACATACACAATGCTTTCAGATGCTCATTTAAGAAAAAAAGAAGGTATAGATGTTGTAGTAGGATATGCAGAAACGCATGGAAGGGTTGAAACTGAAAAGCTTCTTGAAGGACTTGAAGTTATAGAGCCTTTAATTGTTGATTACAAAGGCCTTAAACTAAAAGAAGTTAATTTTGAAAAAATTATACAGCGCAAGCCCCAATTAGTAATAATTGATGAGCTTGCCCATACAAATCCACCTAATTTTAAAAATGTAAAGCGCTATCAAGATGTAGAAGAAATTTTAAATGCCGGTATAGATGTATATACTGCTCTAAATGTTCAGCATATAGAGAGTCTAAATGATTTGGTCTATCAAATAACAAATATAGCCATCAAAGAAACAGTGCCAGATAAATTTATAGAGCAAGCAAGCGAGATAAAGCTTGTGGATTTAACACCAGAAGAACTATTAAAAAGACTTCACGAAGGCAAAGTTTATGTAAGGGATATGGCTCAAGCGGCCATTGGAAAGTACTTTAGATCAGGTAACTTGCTTGCATTAAGACAGATTGCTTTAAGGATTGTAGCAGATAGCGTTGATGGAAAAATGCGCTCATATATGAAACAACACGCTATAGCAGGACCTTGGGCAGTCAAAGAAAAAGTACTTGTTGGGATATTTGCTAGTCCTTATGCAGAGCAGCTTGTTAGAGCTACATATAGATTTGCAACAGAAATAGATGCTCAATGGATAGCAGTTCACGTTGAAACGCAAAAAAATCAATACTTTACAGATCAAGAAAAGGCATGGTTAAATAAGGCTTTTGATTTAGTAAGAAGTTTGGGTGGTCAGATTGTTTGGATTAAAGGAGATGATATAACTACAGAAATAGTCAATTATGCTAAATCTCAAAATGTTACAAAAATTGTTATAGGAAAACCACGCAAATTTAGTATGTTTTCGCCAACTATACCAGAAAAATTAATTACGCAAACTGAATTTATTGATGTGTATTTGATTGCCCCAAAAGATAAAAAATCTCAAGAATTTTTAAAAAAGAAAAAGTATGGCATTAAAAATATAAAAGACTATTTATATTCTACTATAAACATTGGTGCTGTTACACTGCTAAGTTTGATTTTAAAAAATCACTTAAATCACTCAAGTTTGATGTCTATATTTTTAGCTGCTTTAGTATTAAATGCTTTAATTTTTGAAATACCTGCAGTGATTGTTTCAATAGTTATTAGTGTTTTAGTATTTGATTTTTTCTTTATACCACCCCAATACACATTTTATATTTCAAATTTTAACTATTTAATTTCTTTTTTGGTTTATGTTGTCGTTATTGTTTTTATTTCTGTACTTGCAACAAAGCTTAAAACTAAGGTAAATCTGTTAAAAGAAAGCCAGCTTAGAGAATTGAGTTTATATGAGTTAAGCAATAATCTTGTTATGGCAAGCACAAAAGAACAGGTTTTATCTATTTTGATAAACCACATAAAAAAGTTATTTAATGTTGAAGCCGCTATATTTATTGCTGATGAAAACAATAAATTAAAGGTTGGAGCAAAAACTAAAGATTTTGAAATTAACTCAGAAACTTTAGGTATAGCTAACTGGTCATTTATAAATAAAAAAAATGCAGGCTTTGGAACAGATACAATTTCAAATGCTACCGCACTTTATATACCGATGATTACAACAAACGGTGTATTTGGTGTAATCGCTATAAACTTAAAACAACTAAACAAACCCGTAACAATTGACCAGACAGTTGCAATAGATGCAATAGCACATCTTGGAGCAATTGCACTCGAAAGACTCAAGCTTATGCGATGTAGTTAATTAATCTAGCATAACTCATTATCAAGCAATTATTGATTTTCAATTAAAAATATATACAATATTTTTTAGTTATTTTGTAATTTTAGATTATGCAGTGGGACAAGTAAACTTATTGTAATACTTATATAACTCAAAATTAAGCGAGGCTTTTTGCATACATTACAAACTTTTCAAGCCATTATAAACTCTTCTGTATTTGGTGTATTTATATATCAGGAAGAAGGCAAAATAGTCTTTGCAAATAAACGGTTTTGCAAATTACTGGATTTTGAAGAAGAAAAAGAGCTTCTAGGCAAAAGAATAACGGAATTTTTACCACCAGACATGGTTGATATGGAAAAAATTGAAAATATAATACATATGCGCACCCAGGGAAAGCGGTTTTCAGTTGAGTTTGCTGAGCACTATTTTAAATCCAAATCAAACGCAATAATTCCCGTATCTGTATTTGCCTACACTGTAGAATACAATAACAAACCTTCTGGATTGGTATTGATTCTAGACAAAACCAAAGAAAAATCATACGAAAAGTTATTTTTTACCCTAAGCCAGATAAATCAATTAATAGTAAGAACAGATGATGAAAAAGAGCTCTTAAAAAAAGCTTGCGATATAATAGTTGATGAAGTAGGCTATCCATACTGTGCAGTAGGCTATATTGATCAAAATAATCTTTTTAATCAAATCTACACAAGGGCAAAAACAAAAGAGGCAGAAGAAGAATTCAAAAAACTCACAATAGGTGTAGATGAAAATACCCCCTATGGCAAAGGCTCAGTATCCAAAGCATACCACACAAAAAAGGTAAGTCTAATCCCAGAGATATCAAAATTGCCATATACTTCATATTGGCATGATTTTTTTGAAAAATACAACATCCACTCAGCTTGTTCCATACCAATTCTAAAAAAAGGCAAAATAGTATATATCATGCTAATTCACGATACGCTTTCAAATTCATTTGACCAAGACCACATACATTTATTAGAAGAACTTGCGCTTGATTTATCGTTTGCTTTAGAAAAGATAGATTCTCAAAAAAACATGCTTGTTTTAGATAAAGCAATAAACATATCTCACGAGTGGGTAGTAATAACAGACAAAGAAGGCACAATAATAGATGCAAACGATGCTGTATGTAAAATCTCAGGCTATCCTAAAGATGAACTAATTGGCAAAAACCCAAGAGTATTTAAGTCAGGCTATCACGATAGAGCTTTTTATGAAAACCTGTGGAAAAAAATACTATCTGGAGAGACCTGTTCTTGCAGATTCGTAAATAAAGCAAGAGACGGTTCAATATTCTATCTGGAGTCAATAATAATACCCATTATTCAAATGGGAAAATCTATCGTTTTGTGGATCTATCAAGGGATGTAACAAAGCTTGTAAGGTATCAAGATCAGCTTGAGTTAAAGTCAAAGATATACAATACACTGTACCAGATAAGTTCTCTATCTTTTAGGACAAAAAGCAAAGAAGAGTTTTTGCAAAACCTGCCAAAGATTATTGTAGATAATCTGGATATGGAAATTTCATATGTGGCTTTAAAAAATGATGGAAATATCGAGATTGCTCACCACTTAGCCAGAGATTTTCAATACAGCAATTATTTAGATAAGGTAAAAATATTTATTAAGTCTATTGCAAGAAATCCGCTTTTAAATTATCATACACCTATTTTAAAAAGTCTTAAGAAAAAAGGCATTTATTTAGTAAATGAAATTGACTCACATGGCTTTTGTCCATTTAAAAAAATAGTAAGCTCTTACGGGATAAAATCTTGCTGTGCTATTAGCATAGTCTCCAAAAATGAGATTATTGGTACTCTAGTTATAACATCTAGCAAGCCTAACCTCTTTAACAGAGAAATCTACTCTCTATTTAGAGTAATACAAAACCAGATTGAGTTTATATTAGACAAACTCCAAGACGATAGGTTTTCTCAAATCACACTAAGTGCTTTAAACTCTGGCTTTGAGTTTGTAATAATTACAGACAGTAATTTTAATATTGTTTATGTAAACGATAAAGCAACAGAAATCTCAGGATATTCAAGGCAGGAGCTTTTAGGTAAACACCATTCTGTGTTTTCTTCTAGAACTCACTCAAAGGAATTTGTAAAGAATTTTTATAATACGCTAAGATCCGGCGAGGTTTACTCTGGCATAATGCAGTATAAAATAAAAAACGGTTCTATAAAAAACTTTTATGTAAACATTACTCCTTTTTTTGAAGAAAAAGTAATAACTCACTACATATCGGTAGGCAAAGAGATTGTAAAAGATGATGAGCTCTTAGAGGAGTTAGAAAAGCTTTTAAACTATGATGCTACTACAGGTTTAATTAATATTTATTCTTTTAAGAAAGCATTAGAACAATTTATAGAAAGGGCAACTTATGAAAAAACTATAGGTGCAGTAGCTATAATAAACCCTATTGACTTTAAAAAGATAAATGAAGCCTTTGGTTTTGAAACAGGAAACAGCATTTTACAGCAAATTGCAAAAAGACTTACAGACAACCTAAGATCCTACGATAAAGTTTCCAAGCTTGAATCAGATAGGTTTGGACTACTCTTAAAAGACTTAAAAGCAGAAGAAGATATACTAATTATAATATCTAAATTACTATTAGAGTTAACAAAGCCCTATAAGGCAAAAGACAAAAGTATATCCATCTCGTTCAATATTGGCCTAAGTCTTTTTCCAAAAGATGCAACCACTCCAGATGGTCTTTTAGACAAAGCCCATATTGCCCTATCTGATGCTAAAGAAAAAGGAGAAAACCAGATAGGCTTTTTTAGAAAAGAATTGGAAAAAGATGCTACAAGAGTTCTGCAGCTTAAAGCTGACTTAGAGCTTGCATTGCTAAACAAAGAGTTTATAGCCTACTATCAGCCCTATGTGGATAGAAACCAAAAAATAGTAGGTGCAGAAGCTCTAATGCGCTGGAAAAAAGATAATAGAATAATTCCACCTGCTGAGTTTATAGAATACCTTGAGCAAACTTCCCTTATAATAGATGCACAAGAGTTAATCATAGACCAGGTATTAGAAGACCTAAAGTTACTAAAAAAGCCCGTTCCTATATCAATAAACCTTTCAACTCAAAGCCTAAAGCAAAGACACCTAAGCGATAATCTAATCTCAAACATAAACTACCACAATATCCCAAACAACCTAATAAAGCTTGAAATTATAGAGCGAACCCTTTTAAACAACTTTGACTATGTTGCAAGACTCATAAAAGAACTAAAAGAAAGCAATATCTTATTTTCTTTAGATGACTTTGGTACAGGTTTTTCTTCTTTATCCTACTTAGCAAGCCTAGATGTAGAAATACTAAAAATAGACATATCTTTTGTAAGAGATCTTGACAACCCAAAGACAAAAAGCATAGTAGACTCTATAATTTATCTAGCCCATTCTCTAGGTATAAAAACCATAGCAGAAGGCGTAGAAACACAATATCAATTTGAGGCCTTAAAATCAATGAACTGCGACTACTTTCAGGGCTATCTGTTTTATAAGCCAATGGACAAACAAGAGCTTATACAGGCAATAGAGCACAATTGATTCATGAAGATTTCAAAAAGAGAGTTTAAACTAATTTTTGCCTATAAAACCACACGATACATCTTTATATTCTGGCTCATATTTAACATTATCATGCTTGTTAGCTTTATAGGTTCTATAATTGCCCTATACAGCTATGAACTAAATCATACAAAACTTGAGCTTCTAACAGCTGCCCGCCAGAGCTCAAGCCTTGTTTCAAAATCCATACAATCCAACAAATATATCCTTTTTGCAATAAAAAAAGAATTGGAAAACAAGCCTTTAAGTAAAGCTACATCTGTATTCAAAGATTTTTACAACAAAGATGTAGAGTATTTTGCCATAGCCAAACAAAACGGCACAGTCATTGCATCATACCCGGAAGGATTTAAGTTGCCTTTAGATTCTAAAATATATCCAAACCATATAGTTGATATAGCCAAAGAATGCCTCCATACAAACTCCTACTGCATTGTACCGTCTTATTTCTACAAAGGCTACCTGACACATTTTGTCACTTTTCCTCTTGGTAATAAAACTTTTCTTATAAAAGCATCTGCTCCTGTTTTGCAATCTATTAAAGACCAGATATTTCTGCCATACAAAAGCCTTGATCTTGGAATTATAAGAAATGATGGTCTAATGCAAGCAAATATCCCGCCAGAAAGCATAAGTAAAATTCAAACAGGAATACTCTCAAAAATACTAAAAAATACCAAAGAGCAATATGGCTCATATATTGGCTACTCAAGCGCTTACAAAACAGATAAGATAGGTGCTTTCAGCAGAATTGATGGATCAAATCTAACATTTTTTGTATCAATCAAAAAAAGCGAATTTTTAGACAGATTTCTAGCATCTATTTCTCCCATTATAGCTATAGCTTTTTTGGGTGCATTTGCAAGTCTTATTACAATACTTTGGATACTTGACAAAACCATTGATTTAGAAGAAACAAAAAGAAAATATGAAAAAGGCATAGAATATCTAGCCTACAACGATATTTTAACCCACATACCAAACAGAGCCTTCTTTGAACACAGGTTTAATCAAATGATAGCAGGCTTAAACAGAAACCAAAGAAAGGTTTGTCTCATGCTTCTTGACTTAGACGGCTTTAAAAAGATAAACGATACGCTTGGCCATGACAGTGGTGATAATACCCTAAAGACAGTAGCCAAAGTCTTTAAATCAAACATAAGAGCCCATGATACACTTGCACGTATAGGCGGAGATGAGTTTGCTATACTTACGGATTCATTTGAAGACCAAAAAGACTTAGAAATGATTGCAAAAAGAATAATAAAATCTATAAACAGTCTGACCTTCACAAACAAGATGGATTTAAACATAGGTGTCAGCATAGGCATAGCCTATACAACGCACCCTCAAACAAAAGAAGCAATATTCAAAGCAGCAGATGATGCACTTTATGCTTCAAAACAAAAAGGAAAGAATACTTATACTATAGTGAGGATTTAAAGGAGGAAAAATGTTTAAAAGATCAGACTCTTTAAGCTCAGCAGAAATGGTAAACAAAATTTACTCTGGAAACTGGTAAGACTTTCTAAAAGTAAAAGAAGCCTACAAAAAAAACAAAAATGCATTTGAAAAAAGCATAAGCAGTGAGGATCTTCAAAAAGCTGTAGAGTTTAGAAGACATATCCGCTCTATAGCAAAAAAGGGAGTGTTGGCTGCTGATTCTTTATCTGATTTTATGGTTTTATCTTCAGATTTTGGGCAAGAAATCGAAAAAAGTTCAAAATCTCTTCAAGAGATCGCTTCGTCTATGGAAGAAATGAGTCAAACCGTAGAAGATATTTCAAAAAATGCTCAAGAAACTGCTGCTATTTCAAACAAAAACTTTGAAAAATCCAAAGCCGGATTAGATACACTAAAAGAAGTAAGTGCCAAAATGGACTACGTTGTAAAAACGGTAAATGCAATGAAAGAAGCCATAACAAATTTTATAGAAAACGCAAAATCAATTACAGCTTTAACAAATGAAGTAGAAGATATATCTGATCAAACAAACCTGCTTGCCTTAAATGCTGCTATTGAAGCTGCCCGTGCTGGCGAGCATGGCAGAGGCTTTGCAGTGGTAGCAGATGAAATCAGAAAGCTTACAGAAAAAACGCAAGGCACTGCAAAGCAAATTACTCAACAGGCAAGCAGTATAAATCAGCAATCAACCACGGTAAGCAAGGAAGTAAATCAAAGCTTAAGCTCCATAGAAGACATAAACAAGTCGATAAGCGTTTTAAAAGAAATACTGCTTTCGTCCCAGGAAGATATGGCGCAAACCAATGAATACATAAACAACCTTGCAGCTGCATCACAAGAACAATCCCAGGCATCTGCCAATATAGCCCTTACACTTGAAAGCTTTACGCATTCTTTTGAAATGATCAATAAGGATAACAAAAAACTTAATCAGATGGTAGAAAATGTTGCTAATACAGTTTTTGAGTGTATAGAAAGCTTTGAGTTTTTTAACTATGAAACCACTTTTCTCGAAAGAACCAAAGCAGATCATCTAAAATTTGTTCTTGATGTATTTGATTGTCTTGCAGATAAAAATAAATGCTCAAAAGATCATGTTGATCATCACTCATGCAGGCTTGGCAAGTGGTATGATACTATAGGTACCAAACGCTACGGTTCAAATCCAGCATTTAGAGAGCTTGGAGAGATTCACCCAAAAGTCCACGACATAGGAAAACAAATTAAAGATGCTGTGTTTGCAAATAATTTCGAAAAGGCAAAATCGCTTTCTGAAGACTTAAAAAGATACTCTCAAATGGTACAAAAGGCTATTGATAGACTGATAGAAGAGATATTGCAGAATTATAGTTTATAATTTTCACTGATTTATAAATATAAAAAAACTTTTTATAAATTGCCATATGAATTTAAAATACAAAGCGTTAAACTTTAAAAAAATTGGAAAAAACAGGTTAAGGTGTGTAAAATTATTTATTAGAGGTTTATTTAAAAAATGTTTGAGCAAAGTTTAAGTTACAAAAAAGCGTTGAAAAGTCTCTAAAGAAAAAGAAAGTAATCAATCTTGATGAATTGTGGGGTTAAAACTTGAATGAAACAAGAAAATTTCTCTTTTAAAACTCTGCAGGCAATAACTGATAATTTATACATTGGTATCTATGTTACAGATGGCTCTGGAAAAGCAATTTATATTAATAAAACATTTGAAGATATATCGTTGCTCAAAAAGGAAGATTTACTTGGGCACGATATTAATGAATTAGTTAAAAAAAATATTTTACTGCATCTGCTACTGTACTTACGCTCAACACAAAACAACCCTCTGTTGTAACTTACATAACCAAAGCTGGCAAGAAATTATTGTCACGAGCTAAACCTGTATTTGGCAACAATAAAGAGCTTACTTTAATAGTAAATAGCGTATACGATGTGACAGAGTTTGATTATAAAGGTGAGCTAGACTTTGACAGTAAAATAAATATAGATGGTTTTCAACAATTCATTGCTTACAATAAAAAAATGCTGGAGATTTTAGATTTTGTTTCACATATAGCTCTTGTTGATTCAACGGTATTAATAACCGGTGAAACAGGTACAGGAAAAGAAGTGCTGGCAAAATTAATTCATTCTCTAAGTAAAAGAAAAAATAAACCATTTATAAAGTTAAACTGTGCTGCAATACCAGAAAACCTTATAGAAACAGAGTTATTTGGTTATGAACCAGGTGCTTTTACTGGTGCCAGTTCAAGAGGTAAAAAAGGTTTTTTTGAAATTGCAAATAATTCTACTTTGTTTTTAGATGAAATAGGCGAATTACCGCTAAATACACAGGCTAAATTATTACAAGTGCTTCAGGATAAAAAATTTACAAAAGTTGGCTCGCCAAAATTAATAGAAGTTGATGTTAGAATTATTGCTGCAACAAACAGAAAACTAGAAGAAATGATGGAAAAAAACCTCTTTAGGCAAGATTTATACTACAGACTAAATGTAATACCAATAGATCTTCCACCTTTAAGAGAAAGACTTGATGATATAGAACCTATATCAACATATATTGTTCAAAGGATGTAAATACGGATTTGAAAAAACATTATCCAGGGAGTTAATAGAATTTTTTAAACTATTACCATGGAAAGGAAATATAAGAGAACTGGAAAATGTAATTGAAAAGTTGCTAGTTGTGGTACCACGAAAAGAAATTACAAAAGAGGACTTTTTAAAATTAGAGCGAACAAAAAAATCTGAAATTAATCCAAAACAGTTAATATCAGATTGCGAAAAGGAAGTATTATTAAAGCTTTTGTCAAGCTCTAAAAGTATGCGTGATATGGCTAATAAATTAGGGGTTTCTAAAGCAACTGTCATCAGAAAATTAAAGCAATACAATATATCGGTTCATAAATAAAACAAACGGTATAAAAAATAATACATAAAATATATTATTTTAAAAAGAATATAAATTTAAGTATGCTCATAAATGCTATCACTTTTTATTTTTGTAAATTATTAGTTACAATTTAAATATTATTTTAACAACATAAATTAAATAACAAACAATAAGGAACAGTTTTTGCTTTAAAATAATTAACTTAATTTTTTAAGAATTAAGTTAAGATTTATCTTTTTGGGAGGGACAATGCAGCTTTGGAACAATAAATTCTCAAACAACGATTTAGAAGCTTTGCATACTTTTGAAAAGAAAGTAAAGGCAGGCAAGGGCGATTCTGTAGAGGTGTACTTTACCGATATTTCAACGGCAAGGTCTATTTTTAAGGATATAATATCAAAACAGCAAGCAAAAAATATCATTGCAGACAGTTCAGATTTAACAAGGAGTTTCTTGGAAGAATCTTTGCTTGATGAATCTTTAAATATTTATTTTGATGGAGACAAATATACTGCAAATGCTGCAGATATAGGTGTAAGCGAAATGGAGTTTGCTATAGCTGAAAGTGGCAGTTTGGTTGAGCTATCAGATTCAATATGGAAGAGATTGGTGTCTGCTATGCCATCTTTGCATATTGCTTTGGTTTGTGCAGACAGAATTGCTAAAGATTTCGAAACAGCTTTTGAGATATTAAAAAAGCACATTTTAGATGTTGCGCAGATTAGCTTTATAACAGGCCCAAGCATCACAGCAGATATAGAAAGGGTATTGACTATAGGTGTTCATGGGCCTTCAAAGCTTGTGGTGTTTTTTATAAAGGAGAACAAACAATGAACACAAAGGAATTTAAAGAAAAGATAAATGAAAAGTTAAACGATGAGATTCAAAAGAAAAACCTTACCAAATTTTATGAAGACTACCCAAAGGCCCGACAGAAGGCATTTGAAGGCTATGACTTTGAGCAACTAAGAAATAGTGTGAAAAACATAAAACAAAACACGGTAGATAAATTGGAAGAACTCGCAGATAAATTCCAAAAAGCAGTAGAGAAAAACGGTGCAGTATTCTACAGGGCAGTCAGTGATAAGGATGTAGTTGATTATATATTAAAGCTTTGCAAGGAAAAAGACGTTAAGCTTGTGGTAAAAAGTAAGTCTATGCTTTCAGAAGAAGTAGAGCTAGCCCAGCATTTTAAAGAAGCTGGTATAGAATCTCAAGAAACAGATCTTGGCGAGTGGATTATACAGATAGCAAAACACAAGCCTTCTCATATGGTAATGCCTGCTATTCACTTAAACAGACAACAGGTTGCAGACTACTTTGAAAAACAACTTGGCAAAAATATGAAGCCAGATATTGAGTTTTTAGTACATACAGCGCGCGCAGAGCTCAGAGAAAAATTTTTAAAAGCTGACCTTGGAATATCTGGGTGCAATATTGCTGCAGCTGAAAACGGAGCAATGTTTATATTAACAAACGAAGGAAACGGAAGGCTAACATCGTCTTTGCCAAAAACGCACATTGTACTTGTAGGATATGAAAAGCTTGTTGAAAGCTTTGAAGATGCAATACCCATTCTGAGGATTTTACCTAGAAATGCTACAGCTCAAACACTTACATCCTATGTAAATATAATTTTGGGCCCAAGCCAGGCTATTGTAGAACATACTGATGGTACTTTTAGCATAGAAAAAAAAGAATTGCATGTGATACTGGTTGATCATGGTCGAATTGAAATGGCCAGGGATCCTATATTTAAAGAACTCTACCAGTGTATAAGATGTTCAGCATGTACAAATGTTTGTCCTGTATATGCACTGGTAGGCGGGCATGTGTTTGGTAATATATATACAGGCGGCATTGGAGCATTGCTAAATGCGTTTATTGGTTCAAGTCAGACTGCAAACCAGATACAAAACTTATGCATAACATGCGGAAGCTGTACACAGGTATGTTCTGGCAGTATAGATATACCAAACTTGATTATAGAAATGCGCAAAAAGAATATAGAAAAGGAAGGTTTGCCTACTATACCAAAAGTTGTATTTCAAAACATAATGTCAAACAGGTCTTTGTTTCACAATATGCTAAAGCTTGCAAGGCTTGGTCAAAAGTCTTTCAAAAACGGACAATTTATAAGAAATCTCCCCCTTTACTTTTCAAAGTATACAAAAGATAGGTCTCTGCCAGCTATAGCAGACGTACCTTTTAGAGATATATTTGATACTATATTGCAAAAACCTGCCAAAAACCAGGAGAAAATTGCCTTCTTTAGCGGGTGCTTGATAGATTTTGTCTACCCAGAAACAGGAGAAGCTGTAGTTAAAAGCCTGAATGCTTTAGGATTTAGTGTCGAGTTTCCAAAGGATCAAACCTGCTGTGGTACTCCAATGTATCTAACAGGAGACAAAGAAAGTGCAAAGAAAGTTGCAATGCAAAACCTGGAAGCCTTAGAAAGCATTGACCCAGACTACATTGTCGTTGCTTGCCCAACAGGTGTGGAAATGTGGGAAAAATACCCACAGTTTTTCAAAGATGATCCAAAATATTTACAACTTGCTCAAAAGTATAAAAACCGCATTAGAGAGTACTCAAGTTTTGTAGATGAACAATTAAACAAACAAAACATAAAGCTTAACTCTTTAAAAAACAATGGCATAGCAACTTATCATGATTCATGCCATCTAAAGCGTGTACTTGGGATACACACCCAGCCAAGAGACATAATAGCTAAAGCATTTAACACAAACTTTGTAGAAATGGAGCACGCAGATCAATGTTGCGGTATGGCAGGATCGTATTCATTAAAATTTCCAGAAATATCGAAAGAACTTGGAGATCAAAAACACAAAAGCATAATAAAGTCTACTGCTAATCTTGTTTATGTAGGCTGCCCTGCATGTATGCTCCAGATTAAAGGTTTAATTGACAAAAAAGGTGGTAATGTAAAAGTTATGCATATTGCTCAGCTTGTTAATGAAGCGTTAAAAGAAAACAAGTAATTTTTATTTTTTGGGGGACTATAATATTCTTTGTGTAAACCTCCAAGGTGTGTAAAATAAAAAAATTATTTATTGGAGGTTTTTAAGAAATAATTGAACAAAGTGTAGTTGACAAAGAAGCTTTAAAGAAGCTTGTAAGGGAAAAGAAAGTGAAAAACCTTGATGACTTAAATGCTCTTGCAAAAAACTTGCTCAAAGACACCATAGATATTCTGCTTGAAGAAGAGCTTAAAGACACTCTGGGCTATGACAAATACGACTACAAAGCAAAACAAACGGATAACTCAAAAAATGGTGCTTATTTCCAACAGCTATGTTCTTGGGCTTGGCACATTTGAGATAACTATGCCAAGGGATAGAAAATCAGAGTTTGAACCCCAAGTGGTAAAAAAGGTCAAAAGAACATTTCTGGTTTAGAAGAAAAAATTATTTCCATGTATACGATGGGGCTTAGTACAAGAAATATACAAGACCAAATAAAAGAGCTCTACAGCTTTTATGTATCCTGCAAAATTCATAAGCGATCGTTACAGATTCAGTCCTTGAGAAGGCAAGAGCCTTTCAATCAAGGCCATTGCAGGAAATCTACACAATAGTCTTTTTGGATGCTATGTTTTTTAAAGAAAAAAGGGATAATCAATCAAAGGATGTCTGTCTCTACAATATAATAGGTATAAACCTATATGGCAAGAAAGACTGTTTGGGCATATCCATAAGCGAAACTGAAAATCCTAAATACTGGCTTGGCGTTATAAATGAGTTGAAAAATAGGGGCGTTAAAGATATCCTAATATGCTCAACAGACGGCTTAAATGGCTTTTAGTTAGGCAATAGCTGCAGTGTTCCCAAAAACAGACATACAAAAGTGTATCGTTCACCAACTTATAAATTCCTTTAGGTTTGTATCCTACAAAGATAGAAAAGAAGTGGCTTAGGATTTAAAGAAAGTCTACCAAGCTCCAAGTGAAGAGCCGCACCGGTTAGAACTTAAGTATTTTGAATCCAATATGTAATTTAATTTTGTTTACTTAAAAAAGTTTTTTATTAATTTATGCAAAATCTTTTAAAATACCTTTTCAACCTGCCATTTTTCGTTTACCCAAAGACCAATAATTTCTACATCGTTAAACCAGGTTTTTATTAAATTTATGCTATTTTTTATCTGGTTAATCTGAGTTTGCTTATCCGATGGGTTTCCAGCACAATCATGGTGCCCAACTACAGCGATTACTTTTGAGCCATGTTTTTCAACCGACACTACAAGCCTTGATTTTATTGATTCTACCAGACATTTGTCAGAATTATCGCTCAATATTTTTATTGGTCCAGGTTCTGTTATCATATCAACATATTCTGCATTATATTTTTTCTTCATCCAGTTTATTACTGGTTCCTGAACCCTTCCATCCATGCAATTAACAACACTTACAAATTCCATATGTAACCTCCGTAGCTTAATTTTTATTATAAATTATATTATATATTAAAATAAAATTCAATTTTTTATATAATATTACAGTTTATGGTTATTTTACTAATTATTTTTTTGTTTAAAATTTTTCTTTTGGCTTGACTTTTTTATCTTTATCTAATATAATTAACCAAAACTAAACCAGTAGGTAAAAATGAATATCACGCCTGTTTTAGAAGATTATTTAGAAAGAATATTGATTATGCAAAAAGAAAAGAAAGTTGTCAGGGTAAAAGATTTGGCAGATTACTTTAAAGTAAAAGCGCCTTCTGTTGTTAATGCTATATCAAAATTAAGAAAAGAAGAACTTGTTGAGCAAGAATCGTATGGTTTTATTACACTTACATCTAAAGGCAAAACACTTGCACAAGAAATTTATAAAAAGCATATTCTTTTAAAAGATTTTTTGCATAAAGTATTATACTTAGATGGAACACTTGCAGAAGATGATGCCTGTAAAATCGAACACTATTTAAGCAAAAAAACAATAGATCATATTTTAGCATTTATGGATTTTATAAAATGCAAAGATGGTTTCCCAAAATGGCTTGATCATTTTTATTATTTTGTTGATACAGGCAAAAGGCCACCAGACTGCAAGTGTCAAGAAGATGATTGAGTTCTCATTTGTTTGACAAAATTAAGGTGTTTTGTTATATTAAAAAAGCTCAATTTGCGAGCGTGGCGGAACTGGTAGACGCGCTAGACTTAGGATCTAGTGCCGCAAGGTGTGGGAGTTCGAGTCTCCCCGCTCGCACCAAAGTGGTAAAATGATTAACTACGCAATATTGACTATACTTATTATACTGATTATAGTAGCTTTTTTTATTTTGTTTAAGATTTCAAGATTGCATGGTTATATAGAAAAAATTGATCAATTAATCAACATTCAAAATCAAATTGAAAACAATTTAAAAGGAGAACTTTCAAACACCAAAAATGACATAAATTCTAACTTTAGATTAATGCTAGATGGTAATGATAGGCTCCTTGGTGCACTAGATAGAAATTTAAAAGAAAAAATGGAAGCTATTGAAGCGATGTTGTCTAAATCTTTATCAGATGTGTCAATAAAACAGGAGAAACTTATACAATCAAACGAAGATAAGCTCGACAAATTTGCATTAAAATTGGAATCTCAAACTCAAACATTAGAAAAGCATTTAGACTCAATAAGGCAAACTACAGAAGAAAAACTTGAAAAAATCAGAGTTGATAATGAAGCCAAGCTTGAGCAAATGCGCCAGACTGTTGATGAAAAACTCCATGAGTCGCTTGAAAAAAAATTGGGAGAATCGTTTAAACAGGTAAGCGATAGACTTGAGATGGTATATAAAGGCTTAGGTGAGATGCAAACTTTAGCAAATGGCGTTGGGGACTTAAAAAGGGTTTTGACTAATGTAAAAAATAGGGGAATCCTTGGAGAATTACAGCTTGAGAAAATACTTGATGACATATTAAGCCCAGCTTTTTACGAAAAAAATGTTAAAGTTAAACCAAATAGCAATGAAGTGGTTGAATTTGCAATAAAATTACCAGGAAACCACAAAAATGAAACTGTATATTTACCATTGGATTCAAAATTTCCGATAGAAAATTATCAACGTTTGCTGGACTATTATGAAACAGGACAGCTTGATCAAATAAGCAATGCTCAAAAGGCTCTTGAGCAAAATATCAGACAATCTGCAAAAGATATAAAAACAAAATACATTGAAGTTCCATATACAACTGATTTTGGCATAATGTTTTTGCCGTATGAAGGTTTATACTCTGAAGTGTTGCGCATTAATGGTTTATTTGAATCAATTATGAAAGAATATAAAGTAGTTATAACCGGTCCTACTACGCTTGCTGCTTTTTTAAACAGTCTCCAGATGGGTTTTAGAACGCTAACAATAGAAAAAAATGCTCATAAAATAATGGAAACACTTTTGCAGGTTAAAAAAGAGTTTGAAAAATTTGGAGATGTTTTAGAAAAAGCCCAAAACAAAATTAAAGCCGCAGACAAAGAGTTAGAAGATTTAGTGGGCGTTAGAACTAGAAAAATTCAGCTTGCTTTAAAAGATGTACAAACACCAACAGACAATTTTTTCCCATTAAATGATAATTAATTTTATACTTGACAAAATAATAAAAAGTGATATAGACTACCTAAATAACTAAAAAAAGGGGGGAAAATGGATCCAAAAATATCTGAATTTTTTGATTGTATTGAGCCTTCATGTATTAGAAAAGCTGGCATAATGTTTAGTCAAAGACAATCTAAAAATGCAAATGAGCAAGTAAAAGCAATAAATGTAGCGATAGGTAATGTATCTTTACCAACACATCCTGCTATGCTTAAAAGATTCTTAAACCCAAAAGACGATCAATTAACAAAAGGTATATGGCGCTATACACAAACGGAAGGTATTGATGAGGTAAACGATGCTTTCAAAAACATCATAAGATCATTTTTAAAACCAGAATGTAAACCAAATCTTTATAGCCTGGTTGATACAGGTGGCTCTCATATTATGAGACTTGTTATGTTGGGTGTTTGTGGTAAACCATTAAGCGGTGAAAAACCACTTTTAGTGGTAGATCCAGTTTACACAAATTATGTATCAATAGGCGAAGAG
Organism: Desulfurella multipotens; assembly: GCF_900101285.1. Lineage (NCBI taxonomy): Bacteria > Pseudomonadati > Campylobacterota > Desulfurellia > Desulfurellales > Desulfurellaceae > Desulfurella > Desulfurella multipotens. Next base: position 131,277 of record NZ_FMYU01000001.1, on the reverse strand, counting down.
ATAGGTAGAAGCGTTATTTCAATAGCAAGGGATTTAACGCCAGATGGTGTTTTTAGTGAAATTGATTTGGATTATTTAGAAAATCTTATAAAAACTCATAAGCCAGGCGGTTTACTTATTATTCCATACGACAACCCCTCAGGAATTCTTACCACCCAAAAACAAATAAATGAGTATGCAAAAATTTGTATGAAACACAATATGTTTTTGATTAGCGATGAAGCTTATCGGGGGCTTTATTATATAGATGGCATTGATTATGCACCATCAATTTGGAATATTTCAGAACACGATGTAAAAGGTATAGAAAGTGCAGGCATTAGAATAAGCATAGAAACACTTTCTAAAGTTTTTAATGCCTGTGGTTTGAGAATGGGTGCTTTGGTTACAGATAATAAGTTGTTTTTTGAGCAAGCACGTGCTGCAAACACTACTTATCTTTGTCCGTCTGCTATAGATCAGTATATTGCGGGCGCTTTGGCTCATGAATCATTAAATGATCTTCAAAACTGGGTTAAAAATTTAAGGGAATACTATAAAAAAATACTGAAAAATTTATACAATAACTTTAAAAAACTTGATTCAAATATTATTGTAACTCAACCTCAAGCATCTATTTACTCTATTGTTGATGTAAGAAATATTGTAAAGCCAGGTTTTGATATGGATGATTTTGTAATGTATTGCGCAAATGAAGGATTTGTTGAAGTATCAGGCCAGAAAATGACGCTTTTAGTTGCGCCAATTAGGGGTTTTTATAAAAATCAAAATGTTTTTGCCAATACACAGGCAAGAATTGCCTGTGTGGTAAGTGAAGAAGAAATGGAGTATGTACCGTATTTATTTGTAGAGCTTATCAGACAATATGAACAAAAAAGACTAATGAGTTCTAAAGTTTCAAATTTGTAAAAATTTAAGAGCGGATGTGTTTTTTTATAATTCCGCCGGTTGCGGCAGAGATGGGGTGGGCTATAATGAAAGCCCCTTCATCTATGTCAAAAATTAGCTTTTTTAATTTAATCATTTCAAGGCGCGTAACTACGCAAGATAAAGATTCTTGTTCTACTCCAGTGTATCCACCGTAAGTTTTGTAAACTGTAACGCCTTTTTTAAGTTCATGAATAATCATGTTTTTAATTTCTTGGCTTTTGTTTGAAATAATAATTACATTATTATATTCTTCTATACCATATATAATAAAGTCCATTGTTTTATAAGCGCTAAAGTAGGCTAATATAGAATACAAAGCTTTGTCAATACCTAAAAAAAACGATGCACTAACAAATATAAGTATATTTAAAAAAAGTATTACGTTTCCAACTGTTATAGACAACTGTTTACCAATAACAACTGCCATTAATTCTGTGCCGTCTGATATACCTCCATTTTTTACAACCAGACCAACACCTGCGCCCAGAAAAAATCCACCAAAGACAGCACTGAGTAATTTATCATGCGTTATGCTTGGAAAATTGATAAAAAAAACAAAAAAACCCAAAAGAAAGATTGCAAAAATACTTTTTATCATAAATAATTTTGAAATATTAAAGTAACCAAATATCAAAAATGGGATATTAAGAGCAACTATAGCTAATCCCAAATCTATATGTAAAATAAAGTGAACAAGCATCGATATGCCTGTAACGCCACCATCTATAAACTCATTTGGCAGCAAAAAACTTTTTATACCGAAACTTTCTATTAATACGCCAAAAGCAACTAAGAAAAAACTAACAAAACTGTTAGAAAAATTTTCTTTGTTCAATTAACCTTCCATCTGAGTTAATTTTTTGGTTTGATCCGCAATTAATAGCGATTCTATAAGTTCATCAAGCTCACCTTCAAGTATTTGATCAAGTTTGTACAATGTTAAATTAATCCTGTGATCAGTTACGCGCCCTTGAGGAAAATTATATGTTCTAATGCGCTCAGATCTATCACCACTACCAACTTGTGCTTTTCTGGTTTTTGCTATTCGTGATTCTTGCTGGCTTCTATAAAAATCGGATAATCTAGCGTATAGAATTTTCATTGCTTTTTCTTTATTTTTGTATTGAGATTTTTCATCCTGGCAGGTAACTACAATGCCTGTTGGTATATGAGTTATTCTTACAGCAGAGTCAGTTGTATTTACATGCTGTCCACCAGATCCAGAAGACCTATAAACATCAATTCTTAAATCATCAGGGTTTATATTTACTTCAATTTCATCTGCTTCTGGTAGTACTGCAACTGTTGCAGCAGATGTATGAATTCTACCTTGGGATTCTGTTATTGGTATCCTTTGGACTCTGTGCGTCCCGCTTTCAAATTTAAATTTAGAATATGCACCTTTGCCTTTAACATTGGCTATAATTTCTTTTATACCCCCAGCATCAGACAGACTTTTTTCTAAAATTTCTACTTTAAAATTATGATTTTCTGCATATTTAACATACATTCTGAATAAATCCTGCGCAAAAAGGGCAGCTTCTTCACCGCCAGTTCCAGCTCTAATTTCTAAAATTATATCTTTTTCATCAAGTGGATCTTTAGGGAGCAACATAATCTTTAGCTCGTCTATTAATTGTGAACTTTTTGTTTGCAAATCTTTGATTTCTTCTTTTGCTAATTCTTTTAATTCGTTGTCTTTTAATAATTCTTCGTTTTGTTTTATTTGTTCTTGTATATTTTTGTATAGTTTGTATTTTTCTACAATAGGTGTAATTTTTTTTAATTCTTCATTGAGAGTTTTTAATTTTTCATAGTCGTTTAAAACTTCATTGGAACTCATTTGTTTTTGAATATCGTTATATTTTTTTTCTAATGATTCTAATTTATCAATCATCTACTCTCCTACCTTTAAGCTATTTAATTTTTCTTCATCTATATTTTCAAGATTTTCAAATATTTGATGGCCTTCTTCTGAAACACATAAAACACTTTTAGCTTTTTTAGAATATCTTAAAACAATTTGTGATGCAAGTTTTTTTTGTTCTTTGGTAGATTTCTTTAAAAATACTGCACATGTTCCAGGTTGATCAGGTGTTTCAAAAAAATCGAATTTATCTTTATAACTTGCTATTATATCATATTCATTTTTTTGACGCGCAACAACAAGTAAATTATCATCGATTACAAAGTGTCTACCAATATGGGCAAATTTATAATACTCTAAAAGGTCAAGTTTTAATAAGTTTTTGAGTCTATTAGCAAAGTAAGGTTCGGTAAGCAAGCATCCTCCAGCTGGAGTTTCAAAATTTTCAATATTAAAAAGTTTGGCAAGGGCAAGTTGAGGTTTTCTAGACCTTCCAGATATAGCATATAGTTTGTTTCTATCAACAATACCAGTTTTTTCAGGTAGTGTAATTGGAAGTAATTTAGCAGAAAGTGGTCTTAAAACAAGGTTTTCAAGTTGAGATTTTTTTTCTATTAGAAGAATATTTGCTTTGTTTCTTTGACTAAAGGGTCTCTGACTTAAAACTTCTCCAGTTATTATAAAAGAAGCACCAGTTTTTTCCATTAGTTCTTTAGCTTTTTCAAACATCAAAATCCTGCAATCCAAACATGGATTTAGATTTTTACCATAGCCATACTTAGGCTTTTTGATTATATTTAAATACTCGCTATCAATTTCAGCTATATTAAGTTCAACGCCGAGTTTGTCTAAATTTTGCTTTAAAGTTTTTATATCTTTTTTATAAAATGGTGTTTTTATAAAAAGTGCCGAGATTTCAAGACCAAGATTTACTGCTATATGTACAGCAAGGAGACTATCTAAACCGCCCGAATATAAAACAACAGCTTTATTGTTCATCAGATATAATTTCTTCGACCTCTTGATCACTTAGTTGATGGAAATCTTCGTAATACATACCGACACTGAAAAAAGGATCACTTGAAACAATAAGAGCAATCACAGGTACTATTTTGTTTAATTTTTCAAAAGTATCCTCTGCTATAACAGGTGCAGCTACAATAATTTTTTTTGGGTGTAATTTTTGTATGTCTTTTATGGCGGCTTCCATAGAAAGACCTGTGGCTATGCCATCATCGACCAGTATAACAGTTTTTGAATCAAGATTTTCAATAGGTTTTTTTCTATATTGTTTTATGTAGGATTCAATTTTGTTTTTAGTTTCTTTTATCGCTTCGTTTGTAATTAGACTTGAAAAAAAAGGATCGATAATTATTTCGCCAAATTCACCCATAGCACCGATTGCAAATTCTTCGTTGTCGGGATGAGGTATTTTTTTTGATATGTAAATATTAAAATCTATATTTAAAGCTTTTGCAATAGACGAAGCAACGCTTACACCACCCCTTGGTAGAGCTAATATGATAGTTTTTTCATCTATGTAGTCTTTCAATTTTTTAGCTAGTTCGATGCCTGCTTCTTGTCTATTTTTAAATCGAAATTTCATAAATGTCTTCTAAATCTCTGTATTGTTCGTTATAATCCATACCAAATCCGACTAAAAAACCTTTTTGGATGTCAAATAACTTAAAAGACGGTTCAATATTTGCAATTCTACTTTCTTTTTTATCAATCGCAACGCAAATATATACATCTTTTGCACCCAAACTTAAAATGTAGTTTCTAACTTTAGATATTGTTTGGCCAGTATCCAATATATCATCGATTAGCAAACATACTTTATCTTTTACATCTAATGTGGGTTTTTTAGTCCATTTTAAATCAGTGCTTTTATCGTATTCATAGCTTTTGACGCCAATGGATTCGTATTCATAGTTAAATTTAAAATATTTTGATAGTTCATCAAAAAACGGTTTTCCACCTTTTTCAATATAAAATACCACTATGTCTTGATTTTTAAATACACTATTTATTTGATTTGACACCTCTATTATGCGACTTTTTATATCATTTTTATCAATAATTTTTTTCAAGTTCATAATACTCCAGCAATTTGTGCATTGCACTTTGGGCATTTGTTGCCAGAAAGTACATTTTTTATTATAGCAAAACCGCTTCGCTCAATCAATAATTCACCACAATTATAGCAATATGTATTTTCAAGGTTATTTTTTGGTATGTTTCCTCCATAAACATACCTTAGACCTACCGATTTTCCAATATCGTAAGCTTTTTGAATAGTTTTTATGCTTGTTGGAGGAATACTGGTAAGTTTATATGTAGGATAAAAAGCACTTATATGCCATGGTATATTTTCGTCAACCGATTTAATAAATTTAGCTATGTCTTCAATTTCTTTTTCAGAGTCATTTAATGTAGGAATAATAAGGGTTGTAAGTTCAATCCAGATCCCTTTTTGTTTTGCATACTCAATGCTCGATAAAACAGGTTTTAGCCTACCTCCTGCTATATTCTTGTAAAAATTTTCATTCATTGATTTTAAATCGATATTAGCCGCATCTATCAAACCAGACATCTTATCTATTACCTGTTTTGTAAAAAAACCGTTTGTAACAAAAACATTTTTTAACCCTTTTGATTTAGCAATTTTGGCAATGTCTATTGCATACTCAAAAAATATAGTAGGTTCTGTATACGTATAAGCGATTGAATTACATTCAAAAAATATAGCATCTGAAACTACATTATCCACAGAATAATACTTTCCAGCTGCCTCATCATGATAATACATATATTGACTAATTTCATAATTTTGACAGTTTAAACATGTAAAATTACACCCAACCGTAGCAATAGAGTAACTTTTTGATCCGGGTAAAAAGTGATAAAGTGGTTTTTTTTCAATAGGATCTACTGCTTGAGCAATAACTTTCTCATAAACTAGACTATAAAGTTTTCCTTTTATATTTTTTCTAACTTTGCAAATACCACTTTTATCTTCTTCTATTATGCATCTGTGAGCACACAAATCACATCTGACTTTTTTTTCATTTAAATGTTTATATAGATAGGCTTCTTTCATATCCAACTCCTTATATAAGCGGTAAGCTTATTCTAAATATAGTACCATTTTCATCGCTTTCAACCTCAACTGAGCCACCATGCAAATTGATTATATTTTTAACAATAGGTAAGGCCAAACCTTTTTTTGTTGATCCACCCGATACAAATGGTTCAAAAATATTGTTTAATATAGCTTTTGGTATTATATGCTCTCTATTTGAGATTTCAATAATCAATATTTTTTTATTTGAAATTGTTTTTTGGTATGTTTGTATATAAATTTTTATTGGATCTTTTTCTATTTCAATTAAGCTATCTATAATGTTATTTATTGCAACAGTAAATTTTTTTTTGTCTAATTTTACAAATTTTATACGCTCGTCCATATTTGTAACAAAGTCAAGGTTTTTTATTCTTTTTTTAAAGTCAAATATTATATTATTAAACAGTGTTATTATATCAACATCTTCAAATACCATTTTACCATCAGATATTTGCAAAACATTATTTAATACAACATTAAGTTTTTTACTTTCGTTTTTAATCTTTTCAATATATTTATCAATATCTTCAAGTTTTCCTTCTTTGATTTTTCTATCCAGGATATCAGCTATACCACCAATGGACATAAGTGGGTTTTTTAAAACATGTGACATATCTTCAGTAAAACTTTCCAGAATTTTTCTTTTTTCCTGTTCTATCAGTTGTTTTTGTAGCACATCTATTTCCTTTATATATTTTGTAAGCTGTATATTTTTTTCTTCAAGCTCATTTTTTAAATTTTCTCTAATAATAGAATAATAAGCTACGTATTCGCTAATAATTCCAGAAGGCAAGGATATAATAAAAAGCGGTATAATTTTGTATATTAAATCCAATGCATTGAATGACATAGTTATACCTAGATACAGTATAAATATACCCGCAACAAGAGCAAGAAAAAGCCCATACGAAAGCCCAAGAAGTATTGAAGCAATAGATATAATAACAAAATATCCACTGTAAAATACACTATGAATACCACCTGTATTATACATAAAATATGTTATTACAAATTGGTCTACAAAAAATGTTAAAAAACAAAATAAATGACAATACTTGCTATCAATAGTTATTCTTATAATATAAAAAAGTATATAAATATAAATAAGACCTAAAAAAACATAATAGATTGTATCGTTTGTTCTAGAATTATATATACACCAAAACACAGCAGCAACTGTAGATATTATCCTTATAAACAATATTATAAAATTTAGATATATCGGCGGTATCATTCTGTCAATATATTCTATCCTCATTTTTCTTGCAAAAACGCCTAAAAAAAGTAATATAATGATAGCATTATTTATTTGAAGTGTCAATGAAGGTTTAAAAGGTGTTTTTTAAAAAAGAAAATAATTTATCTTATATAGATAGTTTAAAAAATATAGCAACTCATGCTTTAAGGTTATTAAAAACAGATGATCCAAATATAAACGAAACAATCGAAAAATACATTGATATGATAAAAAGCATAAAAGATGAAAATAGCATGAATAAAATGAGAGAAAATATAGTAAATTTTTCTATAAAATATGGTGATTTTATTGATAATAAAAAAAAGCAAAATGATTATTTAATTAAATCAATTATTAATGCTTTATCTCAAATTGCTAAAGATTATGACTCTTCAAAACACTGGCAGGAAAGTTTTTTGAATATAAAAGAATTATTAAAAACAGAAATCACATTGAGTGTTCTTGAAAATATTAACACAATACTGAAAAATCTTATATTTTCTGCCAAAGATACAAAAGATTCGGTATACAAAGAATTAGCGGAGATAATATTTTCTACGCTGGATATTGCAGTTGAATCTGATAAAGCTGTTGAATATAAACAGGAACTTTTGGCACTAAAGAAAGAATTGTATTTTAATAGTGCACTTTTGAGTACAATTTCGGTTAGAGAAAATTTAAAAAAATTAATTGAAAAAAAAGAAAAACTTGAAGAAGAGTATTTCAATCAACTTCAAGAAAAACTAAAACAAGCAGTAAAAGCACTAACGTATGTTATGAATACACTTACAAAGGATATCAGTAACTATGGCGATGAATTTCAAACACATATTGATCAGATAGATAGTCTTGTTGGGCTTGAAAATATTGATGTTGATGAAATGAGTAAAAAACTTATCGGCATAGCCTTAAAAATCAAAGAAAGCACAATATCCATGAATAATAAAATTAAACAACTCAGCGAGATAATTGAAAAATCAAAAAATACAATTCAACAATTGCAAGAAAAATTAAAAGAAGCTCAGGAAAATTTAATTATTGATCCGTTGACGAAAGTTTATAACAGAAGAGGTTTGTGGCATTTTCTTGAGCATGAAATAGAAAAAGCCAGGCGGTACAGGAAAAATTTATCAATTATAATGTGTGATTTGGATAAATTTAGTCAAATTAACAACACATACGGCCATCAGGTAGGGGATAAGGTATTAGAAGTTTTTGCAAACACAATTAAATCTTTATCTCGTGGATCTGATATTGTAACAAGATATGGCGGAGAAGAATTCTTGATAATTGTGCCAGAAGCTAATCTGGATCAAGCTTATCTTTTTGCTGAAAAAATCAGAACAGCAACAGAAAAATTAAAATTTAAGTATAAGGATAAAGAGTTTTATATAACAGTAAGTTTGGGGGTTGCCCAATTTAGACAGGAAGATACAATTGAAACATTAATTGAACGTGCAGACAAGATGCTCTATGAAGCAAAAAAAACAAGAAATGCCACAGTAAAGGAGATGTTATGACAAGAATTGAGAAAATTAATAACAAATTAAACGAGCTTGGTGCGGATTGTTTCATTTCGTTTGATAAATCAGATGTACTTTATTTTACGGGTGTTGATGGGGATGGTATTTTATTAATTATTGACAAAAAAGCATTTATATTTGCAAATAAACTTTCTTACGATTACATTGTTAACAAAAAACCAAAAGCTGACGTTATCCAAATTACTCAAGGTATTAAAAGACTTGAAGAGTTTTTAATTGAAAACAAGATTCACTCCATCGCACTTGATTTAAAAAGCACAAGTGCTTTTAGTTACCAAACGTTACTCAAAAACTTTGAAATAAAAGATGCCACTGATGTTTCCAAGCAAATTAGAATGATAAAAGAACAAAATGAGATAAATGCAATAAAACGGGCTGCAATAGTCGCTCGAAATGCCTTTACAAAAGTTTACCCAATGATTAAAATAGGTGTTAGTGAGAAAGAACTTAAAGACGAGCTTGATTATCAGATGGCTAGATTTGGAGCTCAAAAAACTGCTTTTGAGACAATTGTTGCAAGTGGCGTAAATACTTCCTTTCCCCACCACAGACCAACGGATAAGAAAATTGAAGATGGGGATTTTTTGATGATAGATTTTGGTGCTTGTGTTGATGGCTACAATAGTGATTGTACATACACTTTTTTGGTTGGAAAGCGTACAGACGAAGAAAGGAATTTTTACAACGCTGTGTTTTATGCACAAACTTTTGCAAGAGAATTTATTGCACCAAACAGGACACGTGCCAAAGACATTGATAAAAGAGTTAGAGATGAACTTGCTAAATATGGTCTTGATAAATATTTTATACATTCTACAGGACATGGCGTAGGTCTTGATATACACGAGTTACCTTATATTGATTCTACAAGCGAAACGCTAATTGTGCCAAATATGGTTTTTACCATTGAACCAGGCATATATATACCTGGAAAATACGGAGTTAGAATTGAACAAACTATCTTGGTAAAAGAAAATGATGTTGAAATATTAGGTTATGCACCATTTATGGAAATTATTTAATTAGGAGGAGTTGATGTTAAGCACTAGTGAATTTAAAAAAGGCTCTAAAGTTGAGATAGATAATGAGCCATATGAGATTATAAGTTACGAGCACATTAAGCCAGGTAAAGGTCAGGCGTTTGTAAGGGTAAAACTGAAGAACTTGAAAACTTTAAACGTTGTTGAAAAAACTTTTAAATCCGGTGTTAAAATACCAAAAGCAGATGTTGAAGAAAAACCCATGCAGTATTTGTACCAGGATGAACACGGTTATCATTTTATGGATAATTCAAACTATGAAGAATATGTTATACCAAAAGATGTAATTGAAGAAGAAGCCAAGTTTTTGCAGGAAAACAAAGATGTTTTTGTATTACTTTACAAAAACTTACCAATTGGTATATCTTTGCCAAATTTTGTTGAATTGAAGGTTATAGAAACTGAACCAGGTTTTAAAGGCGATACTGCAGCAACTGGCACAAAGCCTGCTGTTTTAGAGACGAATGCAACCATACAGGTCCCTTTTTTTATTAAGGAAGGTGATATAATAAGAATAGATACACGTACTGGAGAATATGTAGAAAGAGTCAACAAATAAATGGCAAAACCTATTAAGACACTAACTTTAATTACACTGTCGCATTTAGTAAACGATTGGTATTCACTTTTAATTCCTCCAGCTATACCTATATTAAAATTTGCTTATCATCTAAGCTATATTCAAAGCGGTGTGCTTGTTAGCACCCCTTATGTGGTTAGTGCAATTTTGCAAACATATATTGCATATTTAGCAGAAAAAAAAGCTAAACGTGTTTTAGCTTTAAAATTGGGTTTTTTGATATTAAGTTTATCATTTATCCTTTTTTATTTTTCTAACTCTTTTTTACTTATGGTTTTGGCAGCATTACTTATTGGGGTGGGACTTAGTATATATCATCCGCAAGGTATGGGTTTGCTTGCAAATGTATTTAAAAATCAGAAAGGTATGGCGCTTGGTGTAAATGGTATTGGTGGAGCTATTGGATTTTTTCTGGCACCAGTAAGCATGGGTTATTTGCTTTCAAAATTTGGCTTGAAAGCATTTCTTTTGGTTGCCATACCAGGTTTTTTGATGGTAATTATCTTAATGCTTTGTAAACAAGAAGAAAAACCTCTCGATATAGTTTTAAAGCATGTTTTTTCAAAAGAATTGTTAATTGTGGGTTTTGTGGCTATGGTTTCGCCATTTTTTTCAAGAGGCATTTCTGCATTTTTGCCTGCTTACTTTTACAATAAAGGCCAGAATATTCTAGATGCAAACCTCATGGCTAGTGTCATGCTTCTTGCAGGCATTATTGCTCAACCTATTGGTGGCAAATTATCCGATAAATTTGGTAGAAAAGAAGTAATTTTTGCAAGTTATACGCTTATGGCTGTATTTTTGATTTTATTTTTATTTTTTCCAAATCTGATTTTACTTTTTCTTCTTGGTTTTGCAACGAGTGTATCTATACCTGTAAGGCATGCATTAGCTGCAGAAGTAGGTGGTAAATCAATGAATGCAAACATTGCAGTAAGCTATACCATGGTTATGGTAGGGGCCTCTATTGCGCCAATTTTAATTGGTTTTTTAATAGATAATTTTGGTTTTAATATAGCATTTGGCATAAATTCAATAATTGCAATAAGCGGTGCCTTGCTCTTATTTTTTGTAAAGCCAAAACAACAAAACTTGACAATTTCATCAAATTAAACACAATAATGATAATGTCAGGGGCGGTTAGCTCAGTTGGGAGAGCGCATGCTTCGCACGCATGAGGTCGGGGGTTCGAATCCCCTACTGTCCACCAATATAGGTTTTTTATAGTTTTTTAATTCTACTTTTCGATAACGTATTGTTTTGCAAAAAATTTATACTAAATGTTTGAAAAAAGTTAATTTTGATATAAAATATTTTTATGAAAAAAAAGATTAATCTTATTTTTATTGTTCTTATAATAATCTCAATGACATTTGCCCTAAGGGCAAGCAATAATATGCTTTTTACGATGGTACCTTTACTTGGAAAATACTATCTAAATTTCACTACCTGGCAAATTGGTATTTTGAGTTCGCTTTTTGGTGTATTTCCATTTTTAGTTAGTGCTTTTTTAAACGCTAAACTAAAAAGCTCATCGAGAAAAAAATTTTTTGTATTTTCTGCTTTTTTATATTTTGCAAGCTTTATAATGTTTTACTATTCAAATAGCGTAAATATATGGTTTCTAGTTAGCATTGCAGGCTTTTCACTAGGTGCATTAATGCCTAATATTATTACAGCAGCAGGCCTTTGTGAAGATAGGTTAAAAAGAGAGCGAATTATAGCTATATACACAATAACACTTAGTACTTCTTTGATTATAGGTCCTATTATAGAGTCTTTTTTGTTGAAATTTGTAAATTTAAGGGAATCATTTTTGATATTTGCAATTTTTCCTTTTATTGCTTTTTTGATGTCTTTTTTTATTCAATTTCCTGATGAGTCAAAAGCGGAAGCAGAAAAAGTAATGGTTATAAAAAACCCTTACTTTTTGGGTGCAATAATTAGTATATTGATTTACAATATACCTTTTGCAACATTAATTGCTTTTGGAGGAATTTATGCAAAAGATGAGTTTGGTTTGGATATCTCAACTATAAATCTTTACTTTAGTTTATTTTTTACATCTTCATTTTTAGGCAGGCTATATTTAGTTATAAAACCTCCAGAAAAGATTTTTCACGATATGATATTTTCGGGTATTTTAACAATTGGTGGTATTTTTTTGATGATTATTTCAAATTCTCCTTTTATTTTTGCGGTTTCGCTGTTTATACTTGGTTTTCCACACGGTTTTACATTTGTTTTATCCCTTATTAGTTTATCAAGAGGTTTTGATGTTTCTCAAAGAAACATAGCAAATAGTTACTTTTTTTCTACTGTTAATATCATTGGTACGCTTACACCGCTTATATTTGGCTATATATTAAACTTTATAAATATCAAAATGCTTTTTTACCTTTTGTTGCCTTTTGCATTTGTATTTTTAAGCCTCCTTGTATTAAAACTAAAATCTTCAAAATTTATTTAGTCTTTGTCGGCTTTTTTATTTATTGTAGCCTGTGCACAGGCTAATCTTGCAACCGGTACTCTGTATGGTGAACAGCTTACATAATCAAGTCCAATTGAATGAACAAACTCAATAGATTCTGGGTCGCCTCCGTGTTCTCCGCAAATGCCAAGTCTTAAGCTTTTGTTTGCAATCTTACCCTTTTCTACAGCCATTTTCATTAGTGTTCCAACGCCTTTTGTATCTATTGTTTTAAATGGATCTTCTTTTAGTATGCCTTTTGCTAAATAATCAAACAAAAACCTGCCTGCATCATCGCGACTAAAGCCAAATGTCATTTGTGTTAAATCGTTTGTGCCAAATGAAAAAAAATCAGCTTCTTTTGCAATTTCATCTGCAACAGTACAGGCTCTTGGTATTTCTATCATTGTACCCACCAGGTAAGTAAGCGATGTATTTTTCTGATGTATAAGCTCATCTGCTGTTTGCTTTATAATGTTTTTAAGGTACTTTATTTCTTCATCTATACCTACCAATGGTATCATAATTTCTGGTATGCACTCAATGCCTTCTTGCTTTAGCTCAAGCGCCGCTAGGATAATTGCTTTTGTTTGCATTATAGCAATTTCTGGATAAGTTATGGTTAATCTGCAGCCACGGTGACCAAGCATTGGGTTAAATTCGTGCAAGTTTTTAATAGTATCTTTTAATTCATCTACAGATATATTGAGATTTCTTGCCACTTCTTCTATGGCGCTATCGGTTTGTGGTAAAAATTCATGCAAGGGCGGGTCAATAAGTCTTATTGTAACTTCAAGTCCTTTCATGGTTCGAAAAAGAGCTTTAAAATCTTCTTTTTGCATTGGCATTAATTTATCTAAAGCTTTTTGTCTAGTTTGTGTATCTTTTGAAACTATCATTTCTCTTACAGTGTTTATCCTATCGGGTGCAAAAAACATGTGTTCCGTTCTGCAAAGTCCAATGCCTTTTGCTCCAAATTCGAGCGCGACCTTAGCATCTTGAGGTGTATCTGCATTTGCTCTAACATACATCCTGCTTACCTCATCTGCCCATTGCAAAATTTGTGATAGGTCTTTATCTAAACCAGATGGCTTTATGGTCTTGACCTCGCCCAAAAAGACTTCGCCTGTTGAGCCGTCAATACTTATTGTGTCTAATTCTTTAACAACAGTGCCATTTGCGCTAAATTGCAAATTTTTGTAATCAATAGAAATTTCTTCGCAGCCAACCACTGCGCTTTTGCCCATACCACGTGCGACAACCGCTGCATGCGATGTCCTGCCCCCCTGTGCAGTCAAAATACCAACTGAAGCAGCCATACCTGCAACATCTTCTGCGCTTGTTTCGTGTCTAACCAGGATTACCGGTTCGCTTTGTCCAATTTCTTCAGCTTTTTGTGCGCTAAATACCACTTTGCCAGAAGCCGCGCCAGGTGATGCACCAAGGCCTTTTGCTATAAGTTTGGCTGATTTTTTTGCTTTTTCATCAAATGAAGGATGTAAAAGCTGATCTATTTGGTCTGTGCTGATTCTTGAGATGGCTTCTTCTTTAGTAATTAAGCCTTCTTCTACCATATCTTTTGCAACCTTAACAGCTGCTTTTGCTGTTCTTTTGGCAGAACGTGTTTGCAACATGTATAATTTTTTTCGCTCAACAGTAAATTCTACATCCTGCATATCTTTGTAATGCGCTTCAAGTATATCAAATATTTTTAACAGCTCATCGTAGGCTTCTTGCGAGATTTGCTTTAATTGTTCAAGTGGGTAGGGGTTTCTAATACCTGCAACCACATCTTCGCCCTGCGCATTTACCAAAAATTCGCCGTATCGTTTTTTTTCTCCAGTTGATGGGTCTCTTGTAAACGCAACCCCAGTGCCGCTGTCGTCTCCCATATTGCCAAAAACCATGCTTACAATGCTTACTGCGGTACCAAGCAAATCACTGTCTTTAATTTTGTTTATGCGCCTGTAGTCAATGGCTCTTTTGTTCATCCATGAGTTAAATACTGCATCTATTGCTATCCAAAGCTGTTTGAATGGGTCTTGCGGGAACGATTTGCCGGCTAAATCATAAATTTTTTTGTACTCTTTAATTAGCCATTTTAAGCCTTCAATGCTTATTTCGTGGTCAAATTTTACATTTTCTTTTTTCTTTATTTCTTTAATTTTGTCTTCAAATAATTCTTTATCTATGCCAACAGCTACATCGCCAAACATTTGTATGAATCTTCTGTATGAATCAAGCGCAAAACGCTCATTGTTTGTAGATTTAGCTAATCCAATAACAGTTTCGTCATTTAAACCCAAATTGAGTATTGTGTCCATCATGCCAGGCATGGAAATTTTTGCGCCAGATCGCACAGATACAAGAAGAGGATTGTTTTTGTCGCCAAATTTTTTACCCGTTGCTTCTTCTAAGCGTTTTAGATTTTGTTCTACTTCTTCTTTTAAGTTAGGAGGGTATGTTTTGTTGTTTTTGTAGTAATAATCACACACTTCTGCGCTGATTGTAAAACCTGGTGGCACGGGGATTTTAGCAAGAGCCATTTCAGCCAATCCTGCGCCTTTTCCTCCTAAAATGTCTTTCATTGAACCATTTCCTTCTGCAAACCCATTACCAAAAAAATACACAAATTTCATATATAGCCTCCTATTTGAAAAGCACCGTGTTATTTTGAAAATAAATTATTAGGAATTCAATGTCAAGTTTTTTAATACTTGACAAAAAAAATTTATTGTAATATTATACAAAAGTGTTGCTCCTCTGTAGCTCAGTCGGTAGAGCAGCTGGCTGTTAACCAGCGGGTCGGGGGTTCGAGTCCCTCCGGAGGAGCCAAATTTTTTTGTGTGCATATCTTTGTTAGCTGTATATTTAAAACTGTAATCTGTCAACGTAATACAGAAGCATTATTGATATAATTATATAATTTTTAAAAAGAAAAACTAAAAATTTAACGATCAAACAAATTATATCATTAGCATACCTCCAATTGATTAATTGTACCATTTTAACAGTTTTTAAGCTTTGGTGTAATACATTTTTAAAGAATGTTGATATGGCGGAATTAAGCATAAAACTCAATATGGTGCAACAGAATGCTAAAAAAGATTAAAAATGATTAAAAGTAATTAAAGAAAATTAGTATTTTACTTTTATATATTTTGTTAAATATTTACTTTTTAAATAGGGTTTTTAAAGGAAAATAATGGTGCCGAGACGTGGAATCGAACCACGGACACAGGGATTTTCAGTCCCTTGCTCTACCGACTGAGCTATCTCGGCACGCAATTACTAGTATAAAAAAAATTCTTTAGTTGTCAACTCAAAAAATCTAAAACTATAAAGGTTATCTTTTCTTAAAATTAGGCTGTCTTTTTTCAATAAATGCATTAACACCTTCAACGGCATCTTCTGTAGCAGCCAAACTTGCAAATAGTTCGCTCATATAGTCTGCTGCTTTGTGATACTCAAGATCACTCATTTTGTATATGCCGGTTTTGCCAATTTCTAACGCAAGGGGGCTTTTGCTGGCAAGTGTATTTGCAAGCTCAAGTGTTGCTTCTTCTAATTTTTCATCATCTACAACACGATTTATAAGCCCAAACTCAAGTGCCTGCTGGGCTGATATAATTTCACCGGTTAAAACCATTTCAAGGGCTCTTTTTCTACCCACAAGTCTTGTTAATGGTACAGCTGGACCAAGGCAAATCAAACCCACGTTTATGGCTGTTGTGCCAAATTTTGCACTTTTTGCAGCAACAGCTAAGTCACACGCAAAAACAAGTCCTGCGCCATTTGCAAGCGCATAACCATGAACCTGGGCAATTACTGGTTTTTTCATATTTGCAATTGTATGATTATGCTCATCCATTAGTTTTATGAATTCCCTATATTCTTTATGTGATCTTCCCTTTCTAAATTCTTCAAGCTCAATACCTACAGAAAAATTTTTTCCATTTGCTTTGATAATTACAACAGCCACATTTTCATCATTATCAAGGTTTACAAGTGCATCATTTAATTGTCTTGCAAAAGCTACATTAAAAGTATTCCAGTTTTCAGGCCTATTAAGTGTGATAAAGCCGATTTTACCTTCTTTGGATGTTAGAATCTCACTCATTAAATTCCTCCTATCGATAATTTTTTAAACTCTTTCTATTACCTGTTTTAGTTGATAATCAATTGGTTCAATTGTTTTCAATGTATTAATTTTATCCGTGTCCCAATTTTTCTTTATGTGATTTACTATTAGCTGGGTTCTTGTTTCTTGTGGATATTTTTCGAAAAATTTAAAAATCTTTATGTATTGTTCCAAAATGCCTGGATTTTTAGTTTGATTTATCTCGTATGTTTCTTTATCTGTTTTTTTAATATTTACAAGCATAAATTTATATTCTGGTGTATCTGTAGCCCAATCTGTATTTTGTGACAATAAGGCATTTGTCTTTGGTTGTGTAAAATGGAACGTAGTAAATAAAACACCAGGCTTTATTTTATCTGTAACTTTTGCTTTTAATGTGATTTTTGCGCTTTCGCTTTTGACTTCAACCAAATCATTATTTGATATATTGAGTTTTATGGCGTCTTTTTCGTTAATTTCAAGGTAATCAGCATCATAAAAAGCAACATTTTTAGTTTTGCGTGTTTGGTTGCTTGAATTGTAATGGAATAGGTTCCTGCCAGTTGTCAATATAAAAGGGTAGGTATCGTTTGGCAATTGGTTTGCTACATAATTGGTTATGAAAAATTTGCCTTTTTTGTTTAAAAACTCGTCTGTGTGAAGTATACGTGTGCCTGTTTGATTTTTACTATCAACTGGCCACAATAGCGAGCCGTAATTTTGTAGTTTCTCATAAGTTAAAGTACTAAATTGTGGACTAAGTAGAGCAATTTCGTTGAATATTTCTTCTTCGCTATTGTAATCCATAGGATAGCCAAGTTTTTTTGAAAGCTCAGTGATGATTTTATACTCATCAATGCCGCTTAGTGGTTCTATAACTTTGTTAACTTTTGAGACCCGTCTTTCCCAGTTTGTGAATGTGCCATTTTTTTCTAAATACGATGAACCTGGCAACACCACATGAGCAAATTGTGTAGTTGGGCTTAAAAATAATTCTTGCACTACAAGAAATTCTAAAGAACTCAATGCCTCTTTGATATGGTAAGTGTTTGGGTCAGTTTGGAAGACATCTTCTCCTACAATATACATACCTTTAAGTCTACCATCAATTGCTGCTTTAAACATTTGAGGTATAGTAAAACCAACGTTTGTATCAAGTGTCTTTTTCCATACAGATTCAAATGTTTTGCGTGTTTGTTCGTCGCTTATATGCCTATAAAAGGTAAATACATTTGGAAAAGCACCCATATCAGAAGCGCCTTGAACATTATTTTGGCCTCTTAAAGGCGAAACACCACAGCCTTCTTTTCCTATAAAGCCACACAGCATTGCAAGGTTAGTTAAACAAAAAACACCGCTTGAGCCAAATGTATGTTCAGTTACTCCAAGACCGTAAACAATTGTAGCTTTTTTTGAAGTGGCAAATTCTCTGGCTGCTTTTTCAATTAAATGGCTATCTACACCTGCTATTTTTGATACATTAGTTGGATTGTATTCGTCACTTAATATGAAATCCAGCCATAATTTGAAAGAATCTATATCGCATTTGTTTTCTATGAAATCTTTATCATACAGATTTTCTTTCACAATTACATGAGCTATTGAATTT
Organism: Desulfurella multipotens; assembly: GCF_900101285.1. Lineage (NCBI taxonomy): Bacteria > Pseudomonadati > Campylobacterota > Desulfurellia > Desulfurellales > Desulfurellaceae > Desulfurella > Desulfurella multipotens. The sequence continues at coordinate 112,753 of NZ_FMYU01000001.1, read as the reverse complement.
AATAAAGCAACATTTGTACCTGGGTATGGTTGCAGGTGGAGAGCTTTTATATGAGGTTGTTTTGCTAAATCTATTCCTCTTGGATTAATAACTATGAGTTTTTTACCTGATATTGCAAGTTGTCTAATTAATGAGCCAACCACAGGGTGTGCATGTGTTGTATTTGAGCCTACCACCATTATGCATTCGGCTTTTTTTAGAGATTCAATATCTGCTGTGCCAGCACCGGTTCCAAATGCTAAGCCAAGCGCAAAACCGGTTGGCATATGGCATACTCTGGCACAATTATCAATATTGTTGTTTTCAAATGCGCATCTGGCTAATTTTTGAACCAAAAAAACTTCTTCGTTTGTGCATCTTGAAGAGGCAAGGGCAGCAAGTGCATATTTTGAGTATTTTTCTTTAATATTCTTAAACTTCCATGCAACAAAATCAAGCGCTTCTTCTAGTGTAGTTTCTTTGAAATCATCAGTAATTTTTTCTCTTATAAGTGGTTTTTTTATGCGTTCAATTGAATTTACAAATTCCCATGCAAATCGCCCCTTTACGCACAAATGGCCTTCATTTGGACCTTTATCGTCTCCAACGATATTCACTATTGTATTTGCTTTTGATTCAACAATTACATGACAGCCAACACCACAAAAACCGCATGTAGTTTTTGTAAAATTATACCCAGAGCCATTTTGGACAACATTTTTTTCAATTAAAGCACCCGTTGGACAAGCCTTTACGCATGCGCCACACGATACGCACTCTGAATTAATAAAATCGTTAATACCTGGCTTAATATACGAATCATATCCTCTTGATAGTATTGTTAGAGCGAAATTTCCTTGAATTTCATCGCAAGCCCTCACGCACCTTGCACACATTATGCATTTTGATGAGTCAAACTCAAAATAAGGGTTTGAACTATCTTTGTAGCTTTTTATATGTGCTTTTGTATTAAACCTTACATCTCTTATGCCAACTAGACTTGCAGCTTCTTGAAGCTCGCATCTTAAATTATTTGGGCAGGTTGTGCAATCAAAGTTGTGTTCGCTTAAATAAAGTTCTAATATATTTCTCCTAATTTTGTTAATTTTTTCTGATTGAGTACAAACAACCATGCCATCTTGGGCCAATGTTGTACAACTTGCAGAAAATCCTTTTTTGCCTTCTATCTCAACAATACATAATCTGCATGAGCCGTAAGGTTTTAAATGCTCAAAAGCACAAAGTGTCGGAATTTTTATACCGGCATTTCTGGCTGCTTCCAGTATTGTTTGACCTTCAAAAGCTTTAACTTTTTTGCTATCTATAACTAAGTTTATTTCATTCATTGTATATCTACTATACCAAAATCATTGCCAAAATATTTTAGACTGCTTAGCGCACTTAAATGTGTTAATCCCCCAAGTCCGCATAAAGATGCCTCTTTTAGTGTATCCAGTAAATCATACAGAAGAATTAAGTTTGATTGAGTGTTTAGGTGTAAGTCGGTTAGAATTTCTTTTAATCTTACCTGACCAATTCTGCAAGGTGTACATTTTCCACATGACTCATGGATATAAAAATCGATTAAATTGAGCAATATATCTTTCATGTTTGTGTTTTTATTAAACGCTACTACGCTTGCATGACCTAATATAAAGCCTTCTTTGCTTAACTCATCATTGTTTAATTTTAAATAAAATTTTTCTTTGGGTACAAATGCCCCAAGTGGACCACCAATTTGAACAGCTTTAATATCATCTATGGGTGTATCTGCGAATTTGCTTATTAATTCTTCTATGGTTATATCATTTGCAACTTCGAACAACCCTTCCCTTTTTACTGCACCGCTTAATTGAAGTGGCGTGGTATGAGTATCTCTTGAGCCTTCAAATAACCTTACAATATCAATAAAGCTTAATACATTGTTAATCAGTGTGGGTTTATTAAAAAGACCGCTTATAGCTGGTAGTGGAGGGCGAGGGCGTACGAGGCCTCTTTTATTTTCAAGACTCTCAATTAGAGCTGTTTCTTCTCCACAAACATAGGCGCCACCGCCAGTTACAATATATAAATCAAATTCGTAACTGTCGTTTTTACCCAGGTAATTATTTTGATAAGCAATATCAATAGCTTTTTGAAGAACTTTTTTTGCATTAGGATATTCTGACCTTAAATATACAATACCTTCTTTTGCATTAACTGTTATGCCAGCTATTATCATAGCTTCAATTAAACTAAATGGATCATTTTCAATAATTAATCTATCTGCAAAAGAACCAGAATCACCTTCATCAGCATTGCATATAACGTATTTTATATCGGATTGTACGTTTAACACAGTTTGCCATTTTATATAGGCAGGAAAAAATGCACCCCCTCTGCCTCTAATATCCGCAATCTTGATTTTTTCGATAACATCTTTTGACTCCATTTTTAAAACTGTTTCTAAAGCCCTAAACCCTCCAAGTTTTTTATAATCTTCGATACTTGTTGGGTCGTTTTTGCCTAAATTTTTAAATATTACTCTATGTTGATTTTTTAGATAAGGTTGATTGTCTATATTATCTATAAGATTTTTTGAATTAAGTGGATTTTTTAAAATATTTTCAATATCAATATTTTCTACATTTGAGATTGCAATTTGTTTATTATCCTGCTCAATTTCCAAAAGTGGTTCAAGCCACATTAATGCACGTGTTGAACGTTTGTTGAGAGTGAATGTCGGGTTATTTATACCTTTTAATTTTTCAAAAATTTCAAACGAACCAACGGACTGAGCGCAAGTATCTAAAGATATATAAATATTCATATATTCCTCTTTAATTGTGTCAATATATTATCAAACTTTTCCTTATTCATATCACCATATACTATACCATCAATCATAACAGAAGGTGAACGTGGACAATTTCCAAGACAATAAACACTATCTAAAAAGAAATCTTCATTGTGTTCGCCTATATTTAAATTTAATGTAGTTTTTATGTAATCAACAATATCTTTAACATTTTTTGCCTGACAGCTTTCTGCCTGGCAAACCCTTATATGATGTTTGTATGTTTTTGGTTCCAGGCGAAAATCTTTATAAAATGTTATAAAACCATACAACTCTGCATAAGATAAGTTAAAAGATTTACATAATTCATTAATTGACTTTTGAGGTATGTAACCAAGATTATCTTGAATAGAACGCAAAGTATTAAGTAGTTTTCCTGTTTCTTTTAATTTGAATTCTTCAGTATTATTCATATTAATCCTCCTAATTAAACATAGCAATTATATTATATATAATTTAATTGTTAAATTCAACAGTACATTATAAAATTAAATAAATATGAAATTGTAATTTAAAACTTGATTAAATACGGTATTTGCTTATGATAAAAATATGAGTTCCAAAGCTTTTTTTGTTTTGATGTACATAACCATTATTACAATTGGCGCAATATATGTGCCACAGCCACTTTTGCCAGAAATCAGCAGATATTTTGATTGCAACATGAATACTGTATCTTTAATTATAAGTGTGGCTCTACTTCCTTTGGCGATCATTCCGATTGTATATGGTTATATTTTATCTTTTTTTACACCAAAAAGATTAATTTTAATATCTTTGATTATTCTTGTTTTTGTAAACCTTTTTATATCAATTTCACAGAGCATATATTTGATAATTTTTTTAAGATTGATTGAAGGTTTTTTAATATCTGCCGTGCTTACATCAAATATGACTTATATATCTTTAAGTGTGGAAACTGACAAGGTAGCGTTATACATGTCATACTACATTGCGGTAACCATTATGGGTGGTTTTTCAGGTAGGTTAATATCCGGTATTATTGCCTATTATTCGTCTTGGAGATTTAGTTTTTATTTTATTACACTTAGTTTTATTATTGGCGCATTATTAGCTTTATATCTTGTTGAAGATATAAAAAATGTAGTAGGTCCTGATGTGGTAAAGCATGAAAGTCTTTTTAAGGGTTATTTATCTGTAGTAAAAAATAAACTTTACTTTTTTGTTTATATGGCGGTTTTTTGTATGTTTTTTGTTTTCGCCGCCTTGACAAACTTTTTGCCATTTAGAATTGAAAGTATAGATAAAAGTAGCTCCGAGATTACAATAGGACTTGCCTATAGCGGTTACTTAATGGGTATATTTGTGTCTTTTTTGGCTACAAAGTTTGTTAAAATTTTTGGCAACCAGATTAAAGCCATGATATTTGGTTTTTTTGTGTATATCAGCGCTATCTTGATTTTAAATATACCAAATATCTACATTGTTTTTGGTGGTATGTTTATTTTTTGCGGTGGTATGTTTTTGATACACTCTGTGGCAAGTGGTTTTTTAAATAAATTAGCAAAAGACAAAAAAGGCATAGTAAATGGTATATACATAGCTTCATATTATAGTGGAGGCGTTATTGGCTCTTATGCCCCAGGCTTTGTATACAAACAATTTGGATGGTATTTCTTTAGTGCATTGCTTATTTTTATACTTTTAATAGGGTTGGCAAGTATTTTCCAATTTAGAAAAAACTCTTATTGATGTTTTGATTTCAGGTATAAGCTAAATATATTTGCGGCTGTTTTAGGATCCATTTTTGAAATTATTGCGCCTGCTTGTCGTGATTGCATGTATGTTAAAATTTCTGCTGCTATTTGTGGATCCATGTTTGATAATTCCTGAGCTGCTGCTGAAGGTTTTGCTTGAGCATATATTGTTGCTAACTTTTGAATTTTTTGAGTGACTATATTTTTTTGCAAATTTTCTAACTCTTTTTTTGCTTGTGCTATCTGGTTATTAAGGTTTTGCAGCTGATTTTTTAGAGCGTTTTGATTTTGTTCTAACTGTTTTTTTTGGTTTACTATATCTTGCTGTTGTGATTTAAGTTGTGCGCTTTTTTCATCAATAATTTTTTCTAGTGCTTTTAGTTCATTGATTTTTTGGTTTATATCACTTAAGTTTTGTCCATAGGACCTATTTATTCCTAACATAAAAAATAGAGCTAATATCATTAATAAAATTTTGTTCTTTGAGTTTTTCTTCATATATATACCTCTCTTTATAGTATTCTTTTAATTTTTCAAATTTTTTAATTTCTTTATGGAAGTTTTTAATTGTTTCGATTTGGGCAATTTTTTTATTTTGGAGTTCTTCAATAATTTTTTTGGTGGATCTTATCTCTAAGTCTAGTGATAAAATACTATCTGCTATATACTTTAAAATATTGAAATCTACATTTGTTTTAATATGTAAGTCAAACTTTTCGATCAGGCATTTTTTTTGACTTTCAAGTTCGCTTAAATATTGGTTTTTTGATTTTATTTGGTTATTTATTTCGTGTAATTTCATAATCTCAATATTCATTAAGTTTTCTTTTAGGTTTTTAACCTTTTCAAGTTTAAATATAAACATTTATTCTAACGCTTTACTTAATAAATCTATAGTTTCAGAAAATTCATACGATTCATCGATACCCTGAACTAAAAACTCATTAATTTTGTTTATTACTCTTAAACTTGCATCAATATCCGGATTTGAACCTACACTATAGGCTCCAATGTTTATTAAATCTTCTGCTTGCTCATAGATTGACATGTGTTTTCTAAGGTTATTTGCCAAAAATTTATGTTCACTATTAACAATTGAGTTCATAAGTCTTGAGACGCTTTTTAGTATATCAATTGCTGGGTAGTGATTTTTTTCTGCGATTTTCCTTGATAATACAATGTGTCCATCTAAAATTGAGCGTGCAGTATCTGCAATTGGTTCGTTGAAATCATCCCCATCAACCAAAACTGTATATATGGCAGTAATGCTGCCTTTTTGAAATTTTCCCGGTATTTCCATGAGTCTTGGCAAAAACGAAAAAACGCTTGGAGTGTAGCCTTTCATTGTAGGAGGCTCACCTATTGCAAGACCAATTTCCCGCTGAGCCATTGCAAATCGTGTAACAGAATCCATCATCATCATTACATCAAGACCCTGATCGCTGAAAAATTTAGCAATAGCACTTGCTAAAAACGCGCCTTCACGTCTTAAAAGCGGTGCTTCATCACTTGTAGCTACAACCACAACGCTTTTTTTTAAACCTTCCTGGGTCAAATCATTTTCTATGAATTCTCTTACTTCACGACCTCGTTCTCCAATTAACGCTATTACGTTAACATCTGCTTTTGCTTTTCTTGCTATCATACCAAGAAGTGTAGATTTACCAACGCCACTTCCTGCAAATATTCCAATTCTTTGGCCTTTTCCAAGTGTTAACAAAGCATCGATTGCTTTTATTTTTGTAATAATTGGCTCGTTTATAATTTGTCTTTGCATTGGATCTGTAGGTTTTGGGTATAGTGGCATGTGCTTTTCAATTAGTATAGGTCCTTTTGAGTCAATGGGTTTACCCAAAGCATTAAGTATCCTTCCAAGCATATTGTTGCCTACACCTACTTTTAGCCCTTTTGATGTAGATCTTACAATACTTTCAAGTTTTATACCATCCATGTTTCCAAGAGGCATAAGAAGGACGTTTTTATCTTTAAACCCAACTACTTCGGCTTCAATATATCCATTATCGCTTTCAATAAAACACACATCGCCTATTTTAATATTGCTTGGACCACTTGAGATTATTGTTAAACCTACAACTTCTTTAATTTTACCACAATTTACTATAAAATTATTTTTATCCAAAAGTTGCTTTATTTTGTTATGATTCATTGATTAAACTGCGTTTTAATTCTTCCAGTTTTGTATTTATGCTTGCATCTATAATATTTGAATCTTCTTCGATAATTATTGTACCAATGGGTAAATTGTAATCCCCAACAATTTCTATATTTTTAAAGTCTTGATCTATTTGTTTTGCTATATTTGCATTTACTCTCAATTTTACTTTATCAGATTTTGCAAATGATAGTGATTTTTTAATCAAATTTGCAATTGTATCTTTATTTTGGATCTCTTTTTCTATTATTTTTTGTGCAATTTCAAGTGCTATGTTAACAATATCGTTTTCAATATTCTTAATTTTGTCTTTTATTTCTCCAATTTTTAAATCAATTGAATTTACTGATTGCTCTAATTGAATTTTTGAATCCTGCAATTTTGATTCATACTCATTTTTTACATTTAATAGTTGTTGTTGACAATTTTGCTCGTATTCTGTTTTGCCTTTTTCGTATCCTTCCTTAAAAGCTTTTTGGTAAATTTCATCTGTATTTAGTGATGGTTCTGTTGGCGATTTTGGTACTTCTTGTTCATTTTGTATTTCTTTTGGTGTTTCATTAATATCAAATTCTTCAAGTATAAATTCTTCAATGGAAAGGTTTTTCATTCAAGCATTTCCTCTCCGCCGCCACTTATTGATATTACACCTTCTTCGTCAAGTCGCCTTACAATATCAACAATAGCTTTTTGAGCTCGTTCTACATCTTTTACTTTTACAGGGCCTAAAAATTCCATTTCTTCTTTTAATGTTTCTGCTGCTCTACTTGACATATTTGAAAAAAACTTTTTGCTTAACTCTTCTGGTGCACCTTTTAATGCTATAGTCAAATCTTTTTTATCAATATGCTTTAAGATTTCTTGTATATCGGAGTTTGATAGTTTTATGATATCTTCAAATACAAACATCATGTCTCGTATTTTACTTGCAAGATCTGGATTTTTTTCTGAAATTTGGTCAATTAGGGATTTTGATTCTGTTCTTCCCATACGATTTATAATTTCTGATACGGCTCTTATACCACCAATTTCAACATTACTACCACTTAAATCTTCCATTTTTGTTTCTAACATTTCTGAAACACGCTTTATTACATTTGGTGAAATATTTTCTAAAGAAGCCATTCTAACAACAATATCAATTTGTATTTCTTTAGGTAAAAGACTTAGTACTTCTGCAGCTTTCGATTGATCAAGATGTGATAATATCACAGCTATAGTTTGCGGATGCTCATTTTGTATAAATTTTACAAGTTGTTTGGGGTCAATATTTTCTAGGTAGCCAAAACCTACATTTGATTCAAGTAACTTTATAAGTTTATCGATTATTCTTCTAGCTTCTTCTGGTCCTAGGGTTTTAACAAGTATTTCTTTTGCATACTCAATGCCACCTGATGTTGCGTATTCTTTTGCTTTTAGCATTTGATAAAATTCTTTTACAACAGCTTTATATATATTTGGGTCAATTTTTTTCATAAATGCAATTTCTTTACTTATCGCTTCTATTTCATTTTTGCTTAAATTTTTAAATAATTTTGCTGAGATTTCGTCACCAAGAGCAATTGATAAAACAGCCGCTTTTTGGTATGGAGTTAAATCATCAATTGAATTTATCGCATGTGCTTGAGCACTCATAGACTAACCTCATTTTGAAGAAATATATGCTTTAAAAACCGCAGAAGCTTCTTCAGGGTTTCTTTCTACTTCTTCTTTTAATTTCTTTTCTATAAGTTTATCTTTTAAGGCTTCTTCGTTTAATGCACTTTCGCTGTCAAGTTCTTTGGATATTTCTTCTTCGAGGTCTTTTATGCTTTTACCTTCAATTTTTGATTCTACTGAGCCTTGAGCATATGCTTTAGCAGCCTGAGCCTGCTCGTAGGCAATTTCTCCTTTTTTATATGATAATACATTCTGAATAAATTTTCGCAAGAAAAGAAAATAAAACAAAATTAACAAAATAGCGCCTAGAATGTATTTTAACAAAGGATAAAATTGGTTTAAATTGGACATCATACTCACCTGTTTAGGTTTTGTACTTTCAAATTGCATGTTAACAACACTAATAGTATCACCACGTTTTGGATCAAACCCTATTGCTTGCTCAACAGCTTTCCTAATATCAGCCATTTGCACAGCGGATAAAGGTTGATATACGGTTTTTTTTGTTTTTTTATCGTATTTGTAATTTCCATCGACAATAACTGCAGCCGACACACGCCTGATTTTTACAAGAGGTTCTACAACGTTTGTTTCAGTTTGACTAATTTCATAGTTAATTGTGCTTTTAGTCTTTTCACTAGCTAGAGGCCCTTGTTGAGTTGTTGTTTGTTGTGTAGTTGGTGTAGTAGAAGGCGGTGTTGCAGTTGGTTGATTTGCTCCAATATTTGAAATTACACCTGGTATGCCAGCACTAGTTTGAGCCCAGTTTTTTTCTTCTTCGTTTTGTTCACTTCTTACAACGCTGTTTGGATCATATTTAATGCTTTTTTGTGTAACTTTGCTTAAATCTAAATCTACATTTACAGTTGTTACTACCTGGTTTTCACCTACTATTGGCAAAAGTAAGTCTTTTATTTTATGAGCGTATTCTTTTTCGATTAATTGTTTATATTTAAGTTCATTACTTGCAAGGGTGTCTTCTGCGTTTTCTTTTTTAGATAGTAAATTACCGTTTGAATCAACTATTATTACATTATCTGGTGATAAATTAGGAACACTTGCTGCAACAAGCTTTTGGATTGCATAAACCTGGGAATTGCTAATTGGTGAATTTAGTTTTAACACAATTGAAGCGGTAGGTGGCTGTTCTTTATCTACAAAAACGGAAGGCTTTGGTATAGCCAGGTTAACTCTTGCAGAATCTACGCTTGATATATTTTCAATTGTGCGTGTTAACTCGCCTTCAAGAGCTCTTGTATAGTCTACATTTTCCAAGAAACTGGTCATACTTAAATTTTGTTTGTCAAATATTTCAAAACCCACCACTCCACCACTGGGTAAACCTTTTGCAGCTAAATCTAGCCTCAATTTATATACCGAATCTTTTGGTACTTCAATTGTATTGCCATTAACGATTTTGTATGGAATTTTTTGTTGATCAAGGTAGTTTATAATACTTGAAGCATCTTTATCGTTCAAATTGGAAAACAATACACCATAACTTACTCTTGAGCCAATAACAAAAACAAACACCAAAATGAGAATTAATCCAGCAAAAGATGAAAACAAAACTACTTTTTGCTTTTTTGACATCCTATTATAAAAAATTTTTATTTCTTCAAGAAACTTTTTTATGTCCATATTGTCATACTAGGCTAAACTTGCATATTCATTATTTGGTTATATGCTTGAACTGCTTTATTTTTAACCTCCAATAAAAGTCTCATAGATATGTCTGCTTTTTCTATAGCCATTACAGCATCTTGAATATTATCCATTTTTCCTGTTGCAATTTCTTTTATGGCGTTGTCTGCTGTTATTTGCAGGTTATTAACTTCATTTAAAGATTTAGCAAGGAGTTCGGCAAAACTAGGATTATCTTTTTTTGAATTAGGATCATCTATATTATTTACTCTTGGACTTGTAACTATTGAATCTATTTTCATACAACACCACCTAATAAATAATATAACTTTTTTTGCAAAAATCAAACATTTAATACACTAATTATGCTTTGAGCCATTTGTTTTGCTGCATTAAATGCTGAAATGTTTGCCTGATACGAATTTGTAGCGTCTAATAAATTAACCATCTCAACTATTGGGTTAATATTTGGATATGCAACATAGCCTTTTGAATTTGCCAGTGGGTTTGTGGGGTCATAAACTAGTTTTGGAGGTGTATCGTCTCGTACAATGTCTGCTACTTTAACGCCTTCCAAATACTTAGAAAATTTTTCACTTTCAAAAACTACATCTTTTCTTTTATAGGGTCCACCTTCTTGAGTGGTTACAGTATTTGCGTTTGCAATATTGCTTGCTATTATATCCAACCTCAAGCGTTGCGCTTGCATCCCACTTGAAGCAACTTGTAAGCTCCCAAAAAAACTCATAGTTTAGGCTCCTTGAGATGAGGATATTATGTTTTTATATTCACCAAATTTATATTTGGCAAATGCTGCTAAAGCGTTATACAGAATCTGATTTTTAGCTAATGCTGCTTCTTGTTCGGTTAGGTTAACGTTATTTTTGTCATTTCTTTCAAGGTAAGAATTGCTTTTTACAACAACCATATCTTTTAAGCTTTCTTGTGGATTTATATGGTTTGGGTTTGTTATTTCTAAAGGTAATTGGTTACTATCTAAAAAATTTTGAAATTTGACTATTTTTTCTTTATAATTTGGGGTATCTATATTGGCAATATTGCTTGCTATGACATTTTGTCTTAAACTAGCAACATCCATGCCAAGCTGTATATAATTTATTGTTGAATCATTAAAAATCATACCATACCTCCAAAACAACCTTAATGTATTGCTAGCAAAAATTGTTCCAAATTCCATGCAAAAATATATCTTCTTTATCTATCAATGCTCCTTTGGATAAAATAATTGCCCGTTCTATTGTATTTTCAAGTTCCCTTACATTACCTGGCCAATTGTAATTTAAGAGTATTTCAAGGGCATTATTTGATATACCATTTATATTTTTTTTGAATTTATTTGAGTATTTTTTTATGAAAAAATTAATTAAATCGGGTATATCTTCTCTTCTTTCTCTAAGTGGACTCAAAAAAATAGGAAATACATTTATTCTATAAAAAAGATCTTCTCTAAAAGAGCCATTTTTGACCTGTTCTGCTAAGTTTCTGTTGGTTGTACAAATAATTCTTACATCTATTTTAACACTTTCTGTTGAGCCTAATTTATCAACAACCTTTTCTTGCAATACTCTAAGTAATTTTGCCTGTAATTCAAGAGGCATTTCGCTAATTTCGTCTAATAGTAGGGTTCCACCATTTGCCTGTTCGAATTTACCTTTATAGGTTTTTATTGCTCCGCTAAAAGCACCTTTTTCATAACCGAACAATTCTGATTCCAAAAGGTTTGAAGGTATGCTTGCACAATTTACACTGATAAAAGGCTGTTTTGAACGATTTGATGATGCGTGTATGAGCTTTGCTACCACTTCTTTTCCTGTGCCTGTTTCTCCGCTTAATAACACTGTGGCATCTGTATTTGCCACTTTTTTAATTAATTGAAGTATTTTTTGCATCTTTTCGCTTTTAAAAACATAGTCTCCATCGTATGTAGTTTTATTTGTACAATCAAATTTTAAGCAATTGGATGATAATGAGATGATTTTTTCAATAGTTTCTCTACTAAAAGGTTTTACTATAAAATCAAATGCGCCAAGCTTTATAGCCAAAACCGCTGTTTCGATCGTTCCAAATGCTGTCATTATAACAAAAGGAGTGTTAATATTATTTTGTTTTATCTGTTTTAAAAGATCAATGCCATCTACTTTTGGCATTTTAAGGTCGCTTAAAATTAAATCAAATGATTCTTTTCTTAATATATTTAAGGCCTCTTTGGCATTTTGAGCTAAAATACATTCATGACCTAAATGTTTTAGTGTAGAAAACAATGCAATTCTCAATTGTTCATCATCATCTACAATTAGCACCTTCATTTTTTCTTCTCAGTGTTGTTGGTATTTCCATTCACACCAAGCAAATATGCTGGTAAAGTAATGGTGCGTGTAATTATATCAAGCAAACCTTTCCCTAAGCTTTCCCAGGGAACAGGATATAGATTCATTTTTCCATCCAAATAACCATCTACTCTAAAGCTTAAACCCGTAAAGCTTTTTTCTTTTCCACCAAGAATGTGTCCTATAATGGGTATACTTGAAATTAATCTATTCAAAAAAGTAAATGTAGTTATCATAAAAAGTGCATCAACATGATAATTTGTTAGATTGACATTACCATTTATAAACAAGTTATTTGCTGTGCCTTTTACAGTTAGCGGTTTTTGAGTTTTTAATATGCCATCTTTTAAATCAAAAATACCCACCGTTTTGGTATAATAAAAACCTTTTTTAGTATCAAATTGACCCGTTAACAAGCCAACTACATCCGCTAGCGTTAATATTTTGTAAATGTCTGGAAAATTTTTAATATTTCCGTTTTCTGAAACAAATTTAATAGTTCCATTTAGTTTTTTTAAGTCTATTTCATCTGTGGATGGTGTGTTAAGTGTAGCCTTAAGCGTTGTTATTGATGGTTTTTTTGTTTTACTTTCAATGTAGTGTGCAAAAATATATGAATCTGTAGCCTCGACATTGATTGTGTTTTGAGCCATATCTATGTATATGGATGTATATGGTGCTTTCAGGCTAATATAGCGTTTACTTGCAAGCTCCAGGTGTGCATTAACATTATTAAATACAAGAGGTTTTGAATCTTCGATTATCAATTCGTCAATGTCAGCTTGCGCATAAATAGATACTTTTGGTATTTTAAACTTAATATCTCCTATATAGCTTTTTGTTTTGCTTTTTGTTTTTTTTATTATAAATTTTTGGCTTTTAGCATTTAAGTTAATTACAAGCGGTTCTAAATTAACATTACCTGTAAAACTTACGGGGTTTTGCATGATAAGTGCATTACCATTTTCTATTGTTGCATAATTTTTATTAAAAGATACATGGGCAGATTTGACAACAACATCATTACCATAAACCAAATCTGATACAACTAAATTATTTGAGTAAATGTATTGTAGTTTTTTATCTTCAAGACCTAGTTTGACGCTTCCATTTAAAATTGCTTCATCGATAGGTAATTTGACTAAATTTTTAATTGTTGAAATTTTGAAATTTTTTAAGTTAATATTGCCATTGAATGATTTTGCTTTTGTATTGTATAAACCGTTAATCGAAAGTGTATCGTCAAGCTTTACAGGGTTAAAGCTGATTAGATTTTTTTCATAATAGCCTTTTGCCAAAATCTCATCCACACCAAACCCATGTTCTTTAAATAGTTTTTTGCCTTCAATGTTGACATCAAAATTGATTTTTTTCAAATTGCCAGAGATAGATGAGGGCTTTATTGTTACCTCGCTTGTTGGCAGATAATTTTTATATGGTTTCAAATACGAAATATCTCTAATTTCAACTGGATTTATTTTTGCTCTAATTGTAGCTTTATAGAAGACAGTATTTGAATGTTCTAGATATCCAGTAATATTGATAAAGGAATTGTCAGTGGCTAACTTTAGATTATTCGCACTAACCCTAAGTATTTGATTGTTTCTTTGTATGTCAAATTTACCTATTAAATTTATAGGTTTTTGAGATATTTTTTTATCTTGCAAGCTTAAATTGGAATCAATATTTACATTAAAGTAAAAATGAGGCAATGAGTGCCAGTAATAGTTTTTTATGTCAATTATTGCGGTAAATGGACCTCTGATGTCTTTTGCATAATCAATATACTTTGCATCTTCATGGCTTAAAATTGCTTTGTACAAAAAATCTTCTGTGTTTTTTGTAGATTCTCCATTTAGTACAAGGTGCATATCTGCCGGATAGCCTTTTTTTCGTGCAATTACAAGTTTCGAACTTATTAAATTTACTTTATCACAATAACCGGTCCCATGAATGACTACGTCTTTTGGTGTAATTTGAATATTTGCAAATGTTATAGTAAAAGGGTAGGTGTTTTTTTCTACAATAAATCTGGTACTCTGTGCAACAAGTTCACCTGTATCTATTAAATTTTCTTTATCTTTAATTTTGCCTTTAAATGTCACTTTTTCTGCTTTTATCTGGCCGGAATATATATATTCCTGAATATGCTTTGGTAACAATGGTTTTATTTGATTATAGTCAATATAGGGTGTTTTAAAGAAACCAGCTATAGTGCTTTCTTCTAAGTTTTTCGTATTAAGAGTGCCTTTTGCATTTATGAAATAACCGTTTTTGCTTAAAGTATCAATAAAAAATGCATGTGTATTTTTATTGTATTTAAAATTAATTGTTGGTTTTTCAATATTTAAATTTGCAATGTTTATGTTGCTCAAATCAACACTGCCATTATAATTTTTAGTGTTAAGCTTGAGTTTTACACTTTTGCCCGAAATATTTTGTTTGTATGTAAGATAAGGTATATTGACGAAAAGCTCATCTTTAGAATAAGAAGCGCTTGGGTTATTAAGTTTTAAACCTTTGTAGTTTATATCGCTGATCTTTAAATTACCGCTTTGCAACTCTAAATTGTTTTTTAGCGTTAAAGTAGCTTTTGCACTTGAATTGTCAATTGCTTTTAAGTATGCTGGAAAATTTTGGGGTGAAAATTTTTTAATATTTAAGCTTACATGCAAATTGCTTGGGTTTATATCGCCAGATAAAGTAGTGGGGCTATTGTTAACGTTTCCCTCAAAATAAAAATTATTGTTTTTTGTTGGAAGGTTTAAAATTAGATCAAGTTTACCCTCAATTTTATAATTTTCATAAGATGCACTAAGATGTTGTATTTCTATGGATAAAGGGAGCGGCTTTATGATTGTTTTGGTTTTTGCAGGAATTTTTGAACGGTATGCAACTAAGTTTAACTGGTGTATTTTTAAATTGCCAAATGTGGGTTTTTTTGAAATTAATTCGCTTAATTTGAGTTTATATGATAAGTTTTTTGCATTTGCTTTAAATTTAGATGAGCTAACTTCCAATTGCGATATGTTGACATTTATAGTAGTTAGTGTTTGAGAGATTTTGTAATTTTCAATTTTGTCTATTTTTATATGGGTTTTATTTTCTACAAGGTGCAAAAAGTATTGACTTTTTAAAAAAAAAGGCAGGCTAAAATAACCTGCCAGAATCAAAACAATAAATGTTATCAGGATAATAAAAGCTATTAATAGCTTTTTTTTCATAAGTTATTTTACAAAATTTGCTAAGTTTGTTAAACCGACAATTACAATACCTTTTGTATTTGTTTTTCTTATAATAATTGATGGAGTGCCGTTTAATTTATGCTTAAAAAACTCTTCTTTTAAATAATGAAGCTTTGCCTGGTATTTTGGTGTTAGTTGTTTAATCAAATTTTGGTTTTGGGATACAATTTTATCAACAGATTCAAATGGAGCAGCTTCCACTTTTGCCAATGCGTCAGCTAAATTTGATTTTGATTCTATATCCCAAAACAGCATTGAAGCCTGTGTTGATTTTTCTCCATGTACATCAAAAGGTATTACATAGAGCTTAATTTTGTTTTGTTTTGCAAGTTCAATTGCCTGGGCAAGTTGTTCTTTACAGAAAGGACAATACGGGTCAGATAAAATATAAACTTCCGTTTTTCCATTTCCAAAACTTTTTTTCAAATCTGGGTTTAGTGTTGACAAAACTCTATTAAACCATTCAATATTTACAGTATTATAGGATTCTTTTACTTTTGGCTCAATCTGAGTTATAGAATTATTAGTATACGCTAAAAGATTTGGTATAACATATTTACCATCATTTGATATCCAAAGATACTTATAAACAGTAACCGAGGCATTTTGTGGTTTTAGTGTAGCAATAAATGTTTTAAAACCTGATATTTGAAAATCGTTTGTTTGTTTAAGCTCAATATTAACATTTGGTGGCACGAGTTTTTTTGCTATTGCAGTGTAATCTGGTGCAGCATTTGCAAAAGAATACATTAAAACCAAACCCAAAAAAGTCAAAAAAATTTTTTTCATAATTTTCCTCCAATACAATAAGATAACAAAATTATATCCAAAAAAATATTTTTTGCAAACCATAAAATGAAAATATAAAAAATTTGCATTTTATAATAAAAATAATTAAAATACAAATATGTTTATATTTCTTGCAATTTTTGCTTTTTTAATTAACGTTCCTTTTGGGCGCTTGAGATCAAAAGTTAAAAAATTTTCCTGGCGCTGGTTTGCCTACATTCATTTACCAATTCCATTTATTGCACTTCCGAGGATTTTGCTGGGTATCAGTTATTACTTTATACCGTTGTTTTTAGTGGCTTCTGTGGCAGGTCAGATTACAGGATCTAGACTTAAATTTGGCACCCAAAAGGTATAGCTAATAGTTCGAAATTGAAAAGTGATATATATTTATATAAATTTACTTGTTAAAATTTGTGAAAGTGGGGATTGTTTGTAATAAAAAGGAACGATAAATTTTTTGAATATATAAATTTTAACCACTATTATTTCTATATAATTAAGAAACAGGAAATACAAATATATGAGTAAAAAAATCTTTAAATCAAGATTATCGAGATATTTTGTGCTAAGCTGGGCTGCAATAAGCATAATTATTTTTATCATAGTTTTTATCGTGTTTGTAAGGCTTTATGAAAAAGTTTTAATTAATACTGAGTCAGAACTTTCGACCATCGCAAGACAAAGTGCATTTGCTGTACAAACATACATAGAACTCTTGCATATGGCAGAAACTTCATTTAAGGATTCAATTGAAGAAAACTTTTTCACATATAAAATTCCAGGAATTACAAAAAATATCGTAGATAAAAACCCAGATATTTATGCTGTATTGATTGTTGCACACGATAAACAAATAATCTATTCTTATCCTCAAAAATTTGAAGACAAATTAGCAAAACAAATAACAATATGTAGCAAAAGTGAAATTAATATTAGTAGTGCATTTAGAGCAGATAATATACTGATGGTTACAGATTGCATACCTTTTTCTAAAGGTTATATATTGGTAAGCAGGGTTCCTGTGCTGATGATTGTAAAACCTTTAATAAATGTCCAATATAAATCGTTTAATGTGTTTATATTAAAAAAAGACGGTAAGCTTCAAAACAGCTTAAAAAAAATAGATTTACCTGATTATAAAGATTATATACAACTATCAAAACACACAAGTGGCTATTTTAAGACAGCTTCTCATCTTGTGTCTTACGCTAAGATTCAAAATACCGGAAGGATACTGTTTGTTAGCATCTCAAAAAAAGAAATTTATGAAAATTTTTTTAAAAGCCTTTTGCCATTTTTTCTTATAATTTTAGCAAGTTTTGTTATATTTAGTTTTATTTTGTTTTGGGTTTTTTACAAATTGCAGGATTTTGAAAAACTAAAAAAAATGAGTATTTCATTTGTTAAAATTTCAAATGATGTTAATGCTTTAATGATTGATAAGATTTCATTTAGATCACTTATTGATAAAATTTCACAAAAATTTGTAGAAAATCCCTACATTGACCTTTGTATTTTTTATTTTAAAGAGAAAAACGAAATGAAAATAAAATCATACAGTGCAAAAGAAAACTGCTTGGAATGTTTTGAATTAAAAGCTTTATCAGATAAACTTTGCAGTGTTTATTTTTTAGATTTAGCAAAAAATAGTCTTCAAGCACGTATAATTAATGCAAAAAATTCTCAGATATACAAGCATTGTGGTATTAAATTTGTTGGAGTTTTTCCAGTTGTTTTTGAAAATAAAATTATAGGAAGTTTAATTATTGCAGGTAGAAACGATATTGTATTACAATCAAGCGAAATATCTAACATTTTAATGCAGTTTCTGGATAATTTTAAAAACAAACTCAAACTTATGAAACTTGAAAAACTTCAAGAATCTGGCAAAAGCAAAGCCAGATACTTTGCATACCATGATCAACTTACAGGTTTAAATAATAGAAGTTTTTTTATTGAACGTTTCAATCAAGCAATTGCTAAATCCCGTAGAATTAAAACCAATGTAGCTTTATTTTCTATGGATTTAGATGGTTTTAAGGCAATAAATGATACATTTGGTCATGATATAGGTGATAGACTCCTAAAAGCCGTAGCTAAACGATTAAAATCTGTTGTAAGACAGGAAGATACGCTTTCACGATTTGGTGGAGATGAGTTTTTGCTTTTTACGGATAGTTTTGAAACTAAAGAGGAATTGGAAGAAATAGCAAAAAGAATACTAAATACTATAAAAAAACCATTTATTATTGATACGTACCAAATGAGTGTGGGGATAAGCATTGGTATTGCCTACAGCTTGGGCATTACCAATGCTTCGCAGGAAGATTACCTAAAAGTGGCTGATGAGTTACTTTACACATCAAAAAAAACAGGAAGAAATAAATATACTATTGCTGAAGTTTAGCAAGTCTGCTATTGTATCTTGAATATGTAAAGTAAATTATAAAGCCAATAATAAACCATACAATAAATCTTATCCAGGTTTCAATTGGCAAAGATATCATAAGGTATCCACTAAACAAAATTGCCATTATAGGGATAAAGGGAACCCATGGACATTTAAATTTTCTATTTAACTCTGGTCTTGTATATCGCAAAATTATTACAGAAAGAGAAACGAGTAAAAATGCAAATAATGTACCAATATTTACAAGTTCAGCTAAAACATCAATTGGCAAAAAACCTGCCAGAATGGAAGTAATTATTCCAACAAACCATGTACTCAAATAAGGCGTTTTATGTTTTGGATGCAGTTTTGAAAAAAAAGCTGGCAAAAGACCATCTCTTGACATAGCAAAAAAAATTCTCACCTGTCCATAAAGCATTACTAATAACACTGTTGTAATACCAACGAGTGCGCCAATCGAAACAAGACCGGATCCAAAACTCATGCCGAGATATTCTAAACCTTTTGCAACTGGTGCTGGATCGTTTAGTAGTTTGTACGGTATTATACCAGTCAATATTACAACTACAGCTATGTACAAAATAGAGCTTACAGCTAATGAGCCAATAATGCCAATAGGCATATCACGTGCAGGGTTTTTTGATTCTTCTGCGGCTGTTGATACTGCATCAAAGCCAATGTAGGCAAAAAAGATAATTGCAGCTCCAGCCATTACGCCATGCCATCCATACGGCATAAATGGATGCCAGTTTACAGGCTTTATATGCCATACGGCAACTGCTATAAAAAATAGAATTACAGATACTTTGAATATAACAGCTATATTATTAAATGTAGCACTTTCTCTTATGCCTAAATAAACAAGCCAGGTAAGAAACAGTATTATGCCCATGGCAGGAACATTAACTACCCCGCCAGCTGCTGCAAAAGATGAGTTTGCAATTTGAGCAGGCACGTTTATACCTAAAGAATGCAAAAGCGCAGTAAAGTAGCCTGACCAGCCAAGTGCAATAGCAGGCAGGGCAAATGCGTATTCTAATATCAAATCCCACCCAATAACCCAGGCTACAATTTCTCCTAAAGCTAGATAACTATAACTGTAAGTAGAACCAGAAATGGGAAAGCTTGATGCAAATTCTGCATATGATAAAGCTGTAAATGCACTTGCAAGACCAGCGATAACAAATGATATAATAAGAGCAGGTCCTGCATACTTTGCAGCAGCAACGCCAGTTATTACAAAAATTCCTGTGCCAATAATGCCACCAATACCAAGCAGTATTAAGTCAAACCAGTTAAGTGCTTTTTTAAGTGAATGTGGTTGACCTTCTCTTGTTTCATCTTCAATCATTTCAACAGTTTTTTTTCTAAATAACTCCATAATACCCCCGTCAAAAATTTTACTAATTTTTGATATTATTATAGATTGCTTTTATTGTCAAATTACTTTAAATAATTATCACATTAGCTTAAGTAATAAACTGGGGATTTAATTTGGTAGCGGGGGGAGGATTTGAACCTCCGACCTCCGGGTTATGAGCCCGACGAGCTACCGGACTGCTCTACCCCGCGTCAACAGGATACTATTATAACCACTTTTTCAAAAAAGTCAAATACTAAATTTAAAAGCTTGGGCAACCTTACAAAAGAGGTTGCCCATTTTATTTAATAGGGGGTTTTGGCTAATTTGAAAGTCCCATACCAAGCGCGTTGTATATACTAATGACATCTTCTTTTACAAGCAAGTTTTGGTTTATCAGGTTGTAGTAAGCATTGAGTAAGTTTATTTTGTAGTTTAGATATGTGATGTAGTCAACAGTGCCTGCTTCGTATTGAGCTTTGTATATATCATATAGATTTTTAGCGGATTGATAGTTTTTTTGATAGCTTATGAGAGCCTGGCTGTCTTTTTTATACGAAGCTAAAGCATTATCAACTTCTTTAAAAGCGTTTATCACTGTATTTCTGTAGTTAAGTACGGCTTGCTCATATTGTAATTTTGAGCGCTCATATATGCTTGTATTTTTCTTATAGTTAAACAGTGGTGCAAGGATATTTAACCCAAAGTTCCAGACGTTGCTTGCATTTTCTATAAAGTTTGAAAGGTTTGTTGAAGCATAACCATAATTTGCAGTTAAATTAAATACGGGAAAAAAGTTTGCAAGCGCCTGTTTTTGAGCATATGCATAAGAGAGTACATTGTACATGGCTTCTTTAACGTCTGGTCTTTGGGTTAAAATACTTGAAGGTATTTGAGGAGGTATTAGCTTTGTGTATGATTCTATTATAAAATCCTTGGTGTTTGGGTTTAAGGAAAAGTCTTCTGGGTATTTGCCTAAATAATATGCAAGTGTATTTTGCGTCAGCTGTTTTTGCTTAATGAGGTTATTTAAAACTGTTTTTATATTTTCTAATTGTGTTTTTGCATCTTCAACGGGCTCTATGTTTATAAGACCGCTTTTATATTTGTCCTCGTTTAACTTTAGTATTTCTTTTGCCGCTTCAAGCTGCTGTGTAAAATTTTCTATTGATAGGTTAAGTGCAGCAAGCTGAAAGTAGGTTTGGGCAATATTTGATATAAGTGTAAGCTTTACAACATCTGCATTGGCTTTGGAAAGATTAACATTGGCTTTTGCCTGATTTACGCTGTTTTGGATTTGATGCCATACATCCAGCTCATACGATGCAGACAAACCTGCCTGGTGCAAATTGTATATTTGAGAGTTTGAGAAAGGTGAATTGGATGCATTTTTTGAAGGTTGATTACGCGTTGATGAGTAGGTAGCATTTATTGTAGGTAGCAATGCTGATTGGTTTTGGCCTACATAGGTTTGTGCAATCTGTATGTTTTTTATGGCTATTTTGTAGTTTAGGTTATTATCCAAAGCAGTTTTAATTGTATTATTTAGCTTTTGGTCGTTAAAATTTTCCCACCAACTTTGATTTAGTGTCGAGTTAGTTGAATTTGTTGAGTACTTAAACTGATCTGGTATTTGCACATTTACATTTTTAGGCGCGCTGTATAGCGCGCACGATGATAAAAATGTTGCCAAACCCAAAGCTAAAATTATCTTGTTCTTCATTTCTTTTCTCCTATATACACATCAACTAGCATGCCAGGATAAATTGTTATATCTTTTGGTACTCTAAACTTAAATACTATAGGCAATACCCTTACATCTACCTGTTCTGTTCTTTGATTTGATAGTTCTATTTTTGGTGTGGTATATGGTTGCAAATTTACAAACTCAAGTGGTATTTTTTTATCTGTGCCTCTTATATAGGCGATAGCCTGCATGTCTTGGGGTTTTGGGAGTCTTGGGACAAGTATCTCATCAACATAACATCTAACTTCCATTTCTTTTTCAATATTACCCATCACAACAACAGGACCGTAGCCTTGCGTGTATGTGCCGTATGATCCAGATGGCGATACATAGCTGCCAACAGCTGTGGCTATTTTTAGTATAACACCATCTACCGGAGCTTTAACAGTATATTTATCAAGGAGTGCTTTGTTTGCAAGGTAAGCTTTTTGCGCTGCTTCATACTGGCTTTGTGCGTTTTTAATATCGTAACTCCAGGCTCCAGCTTTCGTTAGTTCATACTGTTTTAGAGCTAACTGATAATTTGCCTGTGCTGTGTCGTATGAATCTCTTGCACTATCATAAGAGCTTTTGCTTACAGAATTTGGGTTTAGCTTAAAAGCTTTTTCTACTTTATCCCACTGGTCTTTTGCGGACTTTAATTGGGCTTTTGCATATTCTAGTTGAGCTTTTGATACCTCAAGCGTTTCTTTTCTAGGTTCTGCTTTTAACTCTTGCAGATAGGCAAGGGCAGCTTGCATTTGATAGTAGGCTTGCTGGGTTATGTTTTTTTGCTGTGTATCATCTATTTTAAAAAGAGGTTCGCCTTTTTTGACATTTTGGCCGTCTTTTACAAAAATTTTAACAACCCTTCCAGATACATCAGGAAAAATATTTATATTTTCACCGTTTGTTTGGTAACTTTCAATAATGCCTGTTGCATATATGCCAGCTTCATAAGGGTTTTTTTCTACATGGACAGGAGGTAAAGCTGTGGTGCGTTTGTTGTAAATATAAGCACTTACAAGGCCTATTAATATGCCAATACTTGCTATTAAAAATATAATCTTTGTTTTCATTGTGCCTCCAATTGAGTAACGCTTGTGTTATTTTTTTCAGTACCAAAATGATTGTTTGTAGTTTGCTTTAATTTGCCATCTTCCATATGTAGTATACGATTTGCATACTCAAATATTCTTGAATCATGTGTGACTATAATTATTGTTCTATCTTGAGTTAAAAGATGTTCTTTTACAAACGATATAATTTGTCTGCCTGTTTCACCATCAAGTGATGCGGTAGGTTCATCAAATATCAATATATCTGGTTTTGATACAATAGCCCTTGCAATAGCAACGCGCTGTTGCTCGCCACCTGAGAGTTTATAGACAGGAAGGTCTGCTTTTGAGCCAAGCCCCATAACATCGAGGTAGTATTTGGCTTCTTTTAAGGATTTATCCCAGTTTTGTCTTTTTAAAAAAAGAGGTATACTGACATTTTCTGTTGTGGTTAATTTTGGAAATAAGTGGTAATCTTGAAAAACAAAACCGATGTGGTTTAAGCGAAAATCAGCCAGGTCATCATCTTTCATTTTCCATATGTCTTTGTCTTTTACTATTACTGTGCCTTCATTTGGTCGCAAAATGCCAGATATTATGCTCAAAAGTGTAGTTTTGCCAGATCCTGATGGACCTACAATATAGAGTACTTCTCCGTAGTAAGCAGTTAGATTCACACCCTTTAGTGCATATGTTTTGCTTTCATCAACACCAAAGTATTTTACTATATTTTTAGCTTCCAATATTGCTTTCATAAATTTATCCTCTAAAGACATCAAAAGGCTCTATCTTTAAAACCTTTCTAATGCCAATGTAGCTTGAAAATCCCGCAATTACCACCACCATCAAAAAAGCAATAAGCATATTCTGGTAGGTAACAATAGCTGCATAGTTTGGTATCCTTGCTTTGGAGAAAGCGATCATAAGTGATGAAAACATAATGCCAAAGCCGTATCCTATAAAGCTTGTAACTGAGGCTTGAAACAGTATCATAGACATAAGCTCGTACTTTTTTGCTCCTATTGCTTTTAGAGCCCCAAACTTTTCTAAGTTTTCAAGCACAAAAGCATAAAAAGTTTGTCCTGCAATGGATAAGCCCACAATAAAGCTGATTAGTGTCATAATCATTATATTTGTGCCCATGCCTGTTTTGTACTTATAGAAATTTTCTATTGTTTTTTCAAATTCTTTTTGAGTCAATGCTTTGTAGCCAAGTTTCTTAACTTGTTCTTGTATGTATGGAATATCGGCATTACTTTTTGGGTTTAGTAGTATATATGACATAGAATACCTTGTTTGAGGTAAATCTTTCGTAGCACGTGTGTATGTTGTATATAGAGTGGGAGTACCAAATAATCCACCACTTGTTGGTTTTGCCAGTGCAACAATTACTGCCCTGTGATCGTTTATACTTAGCACTGAACCAATACCCGGTGAGCCTAACTTTTTATAGTCTGAGTCAACCACGCCTATAAAAGCATCAGAATCATAAATTTTATTTAGATTGCCTTTTATAATTGGCGGTCTGCCAAATAGTGTAGTATCATCCAAGCCTATTATGTTGGCTGCCTGGTAGGTACCATCAGGTAGTTTTACAAGTCCAGAGCCAAAGTAAATTGGCACAGCCATAGCTACACCTTTTATACTTCTTACATAGTCAAGCACATAATCTGGTAATGGGATTGAGCTTCTGTCGTTTTCTACGGATGGATCCATAACCCACATTTTTGCGCCTATATTTATTACATTTGATGTGGACTTTCTCATAATGCCCGCAAACATAGAAGTCATCTGGTTCATTAGAAATACTGCAAATGTAACGCCTAAAATAAGCGTAAAGAATTTACCCCTATCGTTTGCAAGAAGCTTAAGGGCGATTTTTAAAAGTCCTTTCATTTGATCTCCATTTTAAATAAATATGCCTGATTCACAAAAATACACCCAATGCCAAAATTTTTCATTTTGATATTAAAGGTTAAGTGTAAATAGCGTATAAATGAAATGTAAATCAAATGTAAACAAAAAGTATATATTGCCTTTATCGTATCCAAAGAATTTATTTTGCAATAATAATTAACATAAGAATTTTTGCTATGATGATTATTGTAAAACAACATGTTTGTTTTCAAGCGCATATACCACGCATAAAAACATCGAAAGCAATGTTTGATAATTCCTCTATACTATTTTGTGGATTTTTTAAAGCAAGCATAACGTTAATACCAATAAGTAGCTGAAGCATAATCTGTTCATTGTAAGGTTTGAATATCTTTTTTTCGATTCCAGTTTTAAAAACCCTGGTTATAATATTTGCTAATGGATCAAAATATTTATCTTTTAGAGATTTAACTTGTTCAAAATTTGTTGCACTTTCTTTCAACATTAAGTACGAAATATATTTACCTCTTTTCTTTAAAACACCGATATGGATCTTAATAAACTTTTTCAAAAATTCTTTTTCATCTTTAGCTTTAATTCTAGATACACTTTCTAAAAATTCGTCCATATTGGTAGACAACACACTTTCGTAAAGGGCTTTTTTGCTACCAAAGTAGTAGCTTATCATTGCGCTATTGGCTTTTGCTTCTTTTGCAATTTTTCTGATAGAAGTTTCCTGATAGCCGTATTGTGCAAACAATTCACTGGCTTTTTCCAAAATTTTTTCTTTGGTACTCATAAACATCCCTACTTTTTAATCAATCGTATAATTAATACTACATTTTTCTAAAAAAGTCAATAAAAATATAAGTTTATGCTTTAAGTTTAAATTTTTTTATTTGTTTATAAACAGGTGCTGGGGATTTTAATATACTCTCAAAAAGGCAAAATTCTTCCACACTAAAGTTCAAAGTATTTTGGCTTAAAAAATTATTTGCAATTTCGATAAGATTTTTTACTTGGAAAATTTGTACAGTCTTTAGCCTTGCAAGTGTAATATGGCAAACATGGTTTTCTTTTGTAAATAGGGCGTCAAGGCTTGAAGCAATGTTTAAAAAATCAATATTGTTATCTTGGCCCACCCAAAAGATTCTAGGGTCTTTAAGGCTTTTAAAAACACCACTGTTATCAAGTCTTATATCAAATTTTTTGTGTTTTGAAGCAATATTTTCTAAAAATTTTGCAATTGTTTCTATGTTGCTTTCTAATAATTCTCCCAAGAACTTAACCGTTATATGCAAGTTTTCTATTTTTGTAAATTTTATGCCGCTTGATTTTGGCAAGCGCTCCATTAAAAGATTTAATTTGTCTTTAATGTTTTGTGGTAACTCTATTGCAACAAAAGCTCTCATAAACTTCTTGATAGAATAAATTCTCTTAAAAAAAGTATGGCAAAATTAGTTACTTTTTGCCTTACAATATTATACGTACCATAAAATTCTCTAATTAGCATATCAAAAGTTTCATCTTTATACAATACAAAAAATAAAAACCTATTATATTGATTATTATTCAAAATTGTAATAGAACAATCTGAATTGCTAAATTGCAACAAAGCGTTTGAAATCTCTTTTGCGATTGATTGACTAAAGTAGCCATATTTTTCTATATATTTTTGATCTATACCAAAAAAGTAAGATAAAGACTCTATGGGGCATTTGTCAATGCAAAGTGCAATATAATTTTTACTTTTTTCTTGTGACATTAATTTGCTTGTAAAACAACCATTTGTTGACAAATCAGCAATGGATAATTTTGTTAAAGTTTTTTCCAGTACTTCGATTAATGCTTGATTGCAATCCTGGGCACTATATGTAAATATTTTTGATTTTTGAATTTTTGAGTCAAACATATTGTTGTTTTCAAGTTTTATATAGCTTAAAACTTCATCGGAAAAAATTGTGTTTTGTGTGTTAATATTTCCTTCAAAAACGCCTATTACCTGGCTTTTAATATTGAATAGTTTTTTTAGTTCAGAAAAATCAAAACTGTCATCTAACTCTTGAGGTACAAAAACAACAGGCTTTCCGTAAACAATATCTGAAAATATGCCATCTGATAATTTTTTGAAACCAGAAGCTACAATATAGGCTTCTTCTTTAAATACGCTTGGACGCTCAAAACTAACAAGCATAATTTTTTGTAGCTTATGCCATAATTTTTTTGGATAAATAATAAATAAGCCATCTGAATTTTGGAATGCAAACTCTATTGATTTGCGCATGTCGTTAAAATCGCTTGTGCAAGATAAAGTCATAGAGCAAGTTTCACCAATGTTTCTTATGCGACTTAAGTAATAGTTGTGGAAATAGGGTACATCTAAAAATACTACAGAATAACTCATCTAAATATAATATAGAGCAAAATGCCAGCCATAAACCCGCCTACTAAATCATCAAGCATTATCCCAAGACCACCGCTTATGCGTTCTAAAAAATTCAGTGGGGGTACTTTTGATATGTCAATAATTCTAAAAAATAAAAATCCAAGCCACACAGCCCAAAAAGAATAACCTACAAACATAAGCGTAACAAGCATGCCTACCACTTCATCGATAATTATAAATGAAGGGTCTTTTATATTATAGGCGCTTTCTACAATTTCACTGGCGATTGTACCTATTACAAATAAACATGATACTGTTAATGCATAAATACTCAATGAAGTTTCTTTTAAAAACATATATATTAAAATGCCAAATAAAGAGCCCATAGTACCTGGTGCATACGCAGTATAGCCAATCCCAAACACTGTAGCTATTATATCTGCAATTTTTTGTATATCATCTTCAAACTTCATAATGCAGAATCTAAAAACTCAATGAGTCTATCTATGTGCTCTTTTTCAACAATCAAAGGTGGCTCAAACCTCAATGTGTCATTGCCAGCTTTGCCAATTAAAATTTTGTTTTCCAAAGCTTTTTCTACTATTTCATCGCATGGTTTGTCAATGGATATGCCAACAATTAAACCTATGCCTTTTACAGATTTTATTGAGGCTTTTTTTTCTTTTAAGTGCAAAAGCTGGTTTATAAAATACTCGCCTGTTTCTTTTACATGAGATAAAATATTGTTGTTAAATATAAAATTTATTACTTCGCTTGAAACTTTTGTGGCAAGTGGATTACCTCCAAATGTAGAACCATGCGAACCAGGTGTAAAAGCGCTTGCAACATAATCTTTTGCAAGCATAGCACCAATTGGTACGCCAGCTGCCAATCCTTTTGCCAATGTAATAATATCTGGTTTGCAATCATACATCTCATAAGCAAAAAACTTTGAAGTCCTGCCCATCCCGGTTTGAATTTCATCGTCTATAAGCAATATGTCATTTTTTTGACAATAATCTGTTATTTCTTTGATAAACTGAGCATCAGCTTGATTAATTCCACCTTCTCCTTGTATGAATTCTATCATTACAGCGCATACATCTGGGTTCATTTTGCTATAAAAATCATCTATATCGTTAAATTTTGCGTACACAAAGCCTTGTGTTATAGGTTCAAAACCTTCCTGGTATTTTTTTTGACCAGTAGCCGCAAGTGTTGTAATTGTTCTTCCATGAAAGGAATGTTCAAATGTCAGTATTGTTTTTTTGCTTTTTCCATACAAACGGGCAAGTTTAATGGCCGCTTCGTTTGCTTCTGCACCTGAGTTGCAAAAAAATACCTTATCTGCACATGAATGCTCAACGAGTAACTGTGCGGCTTCGGCCTGTTCTTTTATGTAATATAGGTTTGATACATGTATGAGCTTTTTTGCTTGTTCGCAAATTGCATTTACTACAATATCATGTGAGTGCCCGAGAATATTTACAGCAATGCCTGCTAAAAAGTCTAAATAAGCGTTTCCATTATTATCATATAAGTATATTCCTTTTCCATGATCAAAACAAACCTTAGCTCTTTTGTAAGTATTTGCTGTGTATTTATCTGATTGTTCAAAAACATCCATATAGCCTCCTAAAAAACTAATCATTTTTTAAATATGTTACTGAACGTATCATTTATCAGATCGCTCAAGCTTTCAATTGAATACTTTTGTGCTTTTTTTAAAGCAAATGTTCCCATCAGGCTTAAATCTTTATCATGTATGCAAGTCAATGCTTGGTGTAGACTTGAAACATTTGGTTTGCAAATGATTCCGCATGAGTCGTCAACCACTTCACTTAAACAACCTACATTTGTTACCACACAAGGCTTAGCGCATGCAAGAAATTCCAGCGTTGTCCTTGCAATAGCCTCTGAATCAATTGAACTTACAACACCCACATCAAATGCGCTGATTATATCTTCTACATCATCTCTAAGTTTGCTTTCTATAATTACACGGTTTTCTATGTTTAGCTGTTTTATTATTTCCAAGATCTCGCTAATTTTTATTTCTGTTTCATAGACAAGCATAAATAGTTTTGCGCTAAACTCAAGTTTTGCAAATGCCTGGCAAAGCATAAATATGCCTTTTACCTTTGAAGTTCTACCAATAAACCCAAAAACAAAATCCGAATTGTCTATACCAAATTCTTTTCTAACCCTTAGAGCACCTTCTTTTTTAAATGTGAATTTTTTTGTATCGACAACACCATTAATTATGCTATGAGGAATTTTAACTATATTTTCATATCTTTTTGTGCTTAAGAAAACATAATCTATGCAATGTCTGTTTAGAGAAGGTTTTCTATTTTCACCAAAAATTCTAATGAGTTTAAAATTAAAGTGATTTTTTAATAAACATGCCTGGAAAGTTGCATCTCCTCTAATTGTGATAACGATATGGGGTTTTATTTGATTTAGATGTATTCGCATTTGATTTAGGTTTTTAAAAAAAACTATAGGGTTTTTGGTACGTAAGTTTTGTACGTAGTATTTATCTGATTTTACGGATTTGTCTATATAGCTGTCTTTTTGGCATATTAGTGATACAAAGTGCGATTTACTTAAGATTTCTAAAAAAGTTTTGCCTAAAAAAGTTAAAGAGCTATTCCACGGTTCATCTAAAATAATTGCTATATTCATCTTGTTTTTTTTTCGAATTCACCAGAAAAGTTTCTTCTACGCTTTAATTCTTCCAAAATTGCATCAAAAGGTATTTCTTTGTATGCTAGTGCAACTAACAAATGATACAAACAATCGCTTGCTTCGTAAATTATGTGTGATGTGTCGTTTTCTTTTAGTGCAAAAAGAAACTCAAGTGTTTCTTCGTTTAATTTTTTTGCAATTTTTTCCAGGCCATCTGAAAATAATTTAGCAGTATAAGAGTTTTGAGGCATATCTTTTTTTCTTTGAAGTATGGTTTTGTAGAGTTCGTCAAGAATGGTCATCCTTAGCGCTAGTGAAGGATCTACTTGAGATTCTTCGCTTTGCTCAGAATGACATTTCGTGGGAAGTTCTTTCCTATCGCTTACAATGACATTTTCAACATTATAAATAGTTTCTTTAAAATTTTTATCAAGCTGTGGTTGGATTTCTATTATCTGATTTCTAAAATATTCTCTATAAAAACAGCTTCTGTGAAATGTATGGCATGCACAACCCACCTGTTCAACTTTGTAAAGTATACAATCCTCATCGCAGTCAAATAAGATTTGTTTTATTTTTTGTACATTGCCACTTTCTTCGCCTTTTTTCCACAATTTTTTTCTACTTCTTGAAAAATAGTGAGCATAACCTGTTTGAATAGTTTTTTGCAGCGCTTCTTTATTTGCATATGCAAACATTAAAACATCTTTATTGTAAAAATCTTGAGTAATAACGGGCACGAGCCCGTCTTTGTCAAACTTGATTATCTGGCTTAGCTCCATATTTTTATAATATCTCAAAAATACTTTCTTGTAAAGTGTTTTTTAAATTTTGACACATAGCGCAATAAATTATAAAATTTGCTTGTGTAAGCGAAGTTAGTCATCCTGAGTGTAAACGAAGAATCTACTTTGTACCATTATAAAGTGGGGAGATTCTTCGGGCGTTGCCCTCAGAATGACGAGAGAGGGTGTCATCCTAAAGCGTAAACGAAGGATCAACTTTCTTTACCAATTCGTGCGTGCGTGAGGTTTTTTGCTAGCGTTTGAGAATGATGCAAGCTAAGTTTTTTAAATAGGCGTAAAGCCTTGTTGGAGGCAAAATGCGAATTATAGATACAATTGGTAAAACACCATTAATAGAGCTTGATATTAAGTTTAATACCAATGCTAAACTTTTTGCAAAATTAGAAACAAAAAATGCTACATTTTCGGTTAAAGATAGGGCTGCATATTTTATGATTAAAGATGCTTTGGATAGTGGCAAACTAAAACCAGGAATGGAAATTATTGAGCCTACAAGTGGGAATACTGGCATTGCTTTATCTTTTTTGGGTAAATTATTTGGTTTTAATGTAAATATAGTAATGCCTGAATCTATGAGTAAAGAACGCATTAAGTTAATGGAATTATTTGGAGCAAATGTGATTTTAACAAGAGCTAATTTAGGTATGAAAGGCTCAATTGAAAAAGCAAATGAGATTTTAAAAACTTCAAATAAATTTTTTATGCCGGATCAGTTTAATAATCCTTCAAACCCAAAAGCACATGAACTTACTACAGGTCCCGAAATTTTCAATGCTTTAGATGGCAAAGTTGATGTTTTTGTAAGTGGAGTAGGTACAGGTGGTACTATAAGTGGTGTTTCAAAATTTTTAAAAAAAACAAAAAAAGATTGCATAATTGTAGCAGTTGAGCCAGAAAATAGCCCAGCTATAAGCTCCCGCTTAAAAAACATTGATTTTAAACCTAAGCCTCATGCAATACAAGGCATAGGCGCTGGATTTGTACCGAAAAATCTAGATTTAAGTTTAATTGATAAAATCGAGTTAGTAAAAGATGAGGAAGCAATAGAATATGCTATTTACTTATCTAAAAAAGAAGGTATTTTGGCTGGCATATCAAGCGGAGCAAATTTCGCAGTTGCTTACAAGCTTGCAAATAAAAGTGAGTATAAAGATAAAAATATCGTGTTTATGGTTTGCGATAGTGCAGAGCGCTATTTAAGCACAATGCCTATCCACCCTTAATTGCTTGACCAATCTTGAATATAGGTAGATACATTGCTATAACAAGAGTTCCCACTATGACTCCCAATACTACTATAATTATGGGTTCTAACATCGTTGTTAAATTTTTAACACTGTTATCTACTTCTTCTTCATAATATTGAGATACTTTAACGAGCATATCTTCTAGCTTTCCAGTTTCTTCGCCAACAGAAATCATCTGTGATACCATATCCGGAAAAATCCCAGCTTTTGCTATAGGCTCAGACAAATTTGATCCTTCTTTTACCGCTTCTTTGACCTTCGTTAAAGTATTTTCTATAACAAGATTGCCTGAAGTTTTTGCACCTATATCTATAGCTTCCAGGATGCTTACGCCACCTGAAGTAAGCATTGATAAAATAGAAGAAAATCTGGCAATAGATGTCTTTAAAATAAGTGTACCAAGTAAAGGTAATTTAAGCATGAGTGAGTCTACATACGTTCTAAATTTTATACTTTTCTTTTTTGCAATAACAAAAGCCCCAATGATTATTGAAAGAATTAAAAGAATAACAATAATATAGTCTCTTAAAAAATTACTAACGCCAATTACAATGCGCGTCAGCAGTGGTAATTGCATGCCGCTATCTGCATACATTTTACTGAATGTAGGTATTACAAACGTTAATATCAATGCAATAACTGCAACTGCTACAATGCTTACCATGGCTGGATAAATCAAAGCACCTTTAAGTTTGCGCCTTAGCGCCAAATCTTTTTCCATAGTAATAACGAGTCTTTGGAGTACCGCATCTAAGTTACCGCTCGCTTCGCCTGATTCTACCATATTTATATATAAATCAGAAAAGATATCTTTATGTTCTCTTAAGGCGTTTGAAAATGAAGAGCCTGCTTCAACTTTTTCTTTAATATCTGTAATTATTTTTTTAAGTTTTGTATTTTTTACCTGTTCAATTAATATACTAAAAGCAGATACAAGAGGTATTCCGGCATTTAGCATAATGGATAGTTGTTTTGTCATAATCATTAAGTCTTTAGGTTTTACCTTGTTTAAAAAATCCAGTTCAATTGGTGGAGCTGATTGTTTTATGGATAAGACATCAATATTTTGTTTTTTTAATTTCATTATAGCAGCTTCTTTGCTATCTGCTATGACTTCACCTTTACGTTTTACATTATTTATGGTGCCTTTCCATCTAAAGTATGCCATTTTAACCTCTCATGTTTATTTTTATTCTGTCCATCATGTTTTTGAGTTCATCTTTATTTAATGATGCATTAAGTGCTTCATTGTAGGATATTAAACCTTTTGAGTAGAGTTCAAACAATGATTGGTTAAATATTTTCATACCGGTTTTTTCTTGGCCAATTTGCATTGTTGAGTATATTTGGGGAATTTTGTTTTCTCTAATTAAATTCCTTATGGCGGCATTTGGCACCAAAATTTCAACTGCTACAACTCTACCAGAATTATCTTTTTTCTTTAATAATGCTTGTGTTACAATGCCTTGCAATGAAGTAGAAAGTTGAACTCTGACTTGTTCTTGCTGAGAAGCCGGAAAAACATCCACAATCCTTGTTATTGTTTCTGCTGCAGAATTTGTATGAAGTGTGGCAAATACCAGGTGTCCAGTTTCAGCTACAGTAAGTGCTGCTGCTATTGTTTCTGCATCCCTCATTTCACCAATTAAAATGACATCCGGGTCCTGTCGCATAATGTGTTTTAAGCCTTGAGCAAAACTTGATGCATCAGTGCCAATTTCCCTTTGGTTAACAAGAGCTTTATCGTGCTTGTATGTAAATTCAATTGGGTCTTCAAGCGTAATAATGTGAACGGGTCTGGATTTATTAATCAAATTTAAAAGTGCAGCCAAGGTGGTAGATTTACCTGAGCCTGTTGGTCCTGTAACTAAAACCAGTCCTTTTGGTAAATTAGCAAATTCTTTTACTATAGATGGTAAGCCTAAAGTGTTAAAATCTGGAATTTCTTGGGGTATTATCCTGAATGCTCCAGCAACAGAACCTCTTTGCATAAATACATTTGCCCTAAATCGTGCAAGTTCTGGTATGCCAAAAGAGAAATCCACATCAAAGTTTTCTTCAAAGCGTTTTCTATTTAGCTCGTTCATTACGCTGTAGCACAAATCGCGTGTATCTGTAGGAGTTAACATGTCATAATCTAAATTTACAAGATCGCCATTTACCCTTGCTCTTGGCGGAGAGCCTACTGTTATGTGTAAATCACTGGCTTTGATTGAACAGATATGCCTTAAAAGTTCAACTAAATCTTTTGGTTTCATAAAATACCTCTTTTAATTTATAGCTACGCTTAAAACTTCTTCAAGCGTTGTTATGCCTTGTTTTACTTTTTGTAAGCCATCTTGTTTTAAAGTAAGCATGCCTTGCTCAAGTGCTTTTTGTCTTATATCGTTTTCAGGTTTACCGTTTATTATCATTTCTCTTATTTCATCTGTTATCGGTAGGACTTCAAATATTGCCATCCTACCTTTGTAGCCGGTATCTAAACAATGAGAGCAACCTTTTCCTTTAAAGATCTTTAAATTATCTAAATCTGATTCTAAAAAGCCTGCTTTTAATAAAACCTCTTTAGGTAAATTAATTGGTTGTTTGCAATAAGGGCAAATTTTTCTGACCAGTCTTTGGGCTAATACTAATCTGAGTGAGCTTGCAATTAAGTATCTATCTATACCCATATCTACAAGCCTTGTGATTGCTGAAACTGAGTCATTTGTATGAAGTGTAGACAACACAAGATGGCCAGTAAGTGCAGCTCTTATTGCAATTTCTGCAGTTTCTGTATCTCTTATTTCACCAACCATAATTATATCTGGATCCTGTCTTAAAAATGCTCTTAAGGCACTGCTAAAAGTTAAGCCTATATCTTCTTTAACCTGTACCTGATTAATGCCTTCCAAGTTATATTCTACAGGGTCTTCAACAGACATAATGTTTCTATCGTCTCTGTTTAATTCATTTAAAGCTGCATAAAGCGTAGTGGATTTACCCGAACCCGTTGGACCTGTAACAATAACCACACCGTTTGGTAAGTTTATTGCATTTCTAAATCTTTGCAAATCAAGCTGTCTCATGTTTAAATTATCAAGCGAAACTTTAATATTTTCTCTATCAAGCAATCGCATAACAAGTTTTTCACCAAAAACAGTTGGCACAGTGGATACTCTTAAATCAATTAGTTTTCCAAGCGCTTTTATTCTGATTCTACCGTCTTGGGGTAGTCTTTTTTCTGCAATATTTAATTTTGACATAATTTTAAAGCGCGTAATAAGGTTTGACGCAATTGTTTTTGGCGGTGTATTAACTGTTTTTGCTTTGCCATCAATTCTAAACCTAACTCTAAATGTATTTTCATATGGCTCTAAATGTATATCTGATGCTCC
This sequence comes from Desulfurella multipotens, assembly GCF_900101285.1. Lineage (NCBI taxonomy): Bacteria > Pseudomonadati > Campylobacterota > Desulfurellia > Desulfurellales > Desulfurellaceae > Desulfurella > Desulfurella multipotens. The sequence goes on along the minus strand of NZ_FMYU01000001.1, from coordinate 77,420 downwards.
TTCTTTAACAGCAGATTCTAATATACTATTTGCAAGCTTAATAATTGGTGCTTCATCAAAATTTACAGCTTCATCAAAGTCAAGACTTTCTATTTGTTCTACGGAATCATCAAAATTATCAGTCACATGTTTTACAAGCACTTCCAGGTCTTTTGCTGTACCATAATATCTTATCAAGTATTCATTAATCTGGCTTTCTTTAGCAAGATAAACGGATATTTTTTTGCCGGTTAGAAAACGTATTTCGTCTATTAAAAAAACATTTTCAGCATTAAACAAAGCTATTTTTAATGTATTATTATCTATCGCAAATGGGAAGATGCGGTGTTTTCTTACAACTTCGCTTGGTATTGAATTGATTGCCTCTTTTTGAGGTTGAATTTTTGAAAGATCGATTGTTTCTAAGCCATATTTTTTAGATAAAAACTCCAAAAGCTCATCTTCTGTTATAAAATGTTCTTCTATAAGTATTTTGCCTAGTCGTTCACCTGTTTGAGCTTGTTTTTGTAAAGCTTTTTCGAGCTGTTCTTGTGTAATTTTATTTTCATATAAAAGCATTGTGCCAAGTAATTGCCTGTTAGCTTGGGCCATTTATAACCTCAAATGCATGGTTTATATCAAACTCAATGTCAGTCCAGATTTTAAATGCATGGTATGCCTGATAGATAAACATTTTTGTACCATCTATGCCATTTATCCCAACAGCCGCAGCTTTCTTTATAAGCTCAGATTTATAAACAATATCTATTAATAAACTATTTTTGTTTAATAAATTTAGATCAATGATATCTTCGCTACCTAATATGCCAGCTGATGTTGTGTTTACAATAATTTCATTTTTATATATATCTTTTTTTTCTATTAAATTAAGTGTTATTAAGTCTCCAAATTGCTCTTTAAGTTTAAAAGCATTTGCAAATGTTCTATTGTAAATATTTAAAGATTTAACGCCCTTTTTATAAAAGGCATAAATGCAAGCAGCAGATGCTCCGCCAGAACCTAATATGCAGATGCTTTTATTGCAATCTATATCTTTTATGGTTTCAAAAAAGCCAAGGTAGTCTGTATTGTAACCCAAAAGCGTCCCGTTTGAATTTTTAATTGTGTTTATTGATCCAATAATTTTTGCTTGACTCTCGATAGAATCTAAGAATTTAATCACTTCGTTTTTGAAAGGTAATGTAACGTTTAAACCTTTAATACCAAGACCTTTAACGCCTTCTACAGCTTGTTTTATGTTGTTTACTTCAAAAGCTAAGTAAACGGCATCAATACCATATTTTTCAAACATAGCATTGTGTAACTTCGGTGATAAGCTATGCTTTATTGGTTTACCGATTATCGCGTATAATTTAGTTTGTGGCCCAATCAATCCCGATACTCCTTTGTTTTATTGTCAAATTAAATTCTATCACAATATCGGGTTTAATTTCAAGTAAATTCGGCCATTCTATAAAAAAAATTGCTACTTGATCAAAGTATTCAAAAATTCCCGCATTAAGAAGCTCTTCTTTTGTTTGAATTCTATATAAATCCATATGTATTACTTTTTTTTCTTTTGTGTAATATTCATGTGCGATAGTAAAGGATGGGCTTCCTTTAAAATCTTTAATACCTAGATAATGCAAAACAAATCTGACAAAAGTTGTTTTACCACTTCCTAAGTCTCCTTTTAAAAAAATAATAGCCTGGTTTTTGTTTTTTATTATTTGTGCAAATTCTTGTGCAATTTTTTTTGTTTGAGATAGTGTTTTTATATTATAAATCATTCTTTGTGATATGGTAAATTTTTAATTATTGTAAAACTTCTATAAACGCTTTCGCATACAATTAATCTTGCAATTTGGTGTGGAAGTGTGAGTTTTGAAAGAGAAAGAAAAAAAGCATCTTTAAAATATTTTTTATCTATTCCAAAAGCACCACCCACTACAAATACCATAGGTTTATTAATTGTTTCGATAAGATTTGCAAATTCGTACGAATTTAGTTGTTTGCCGTTTTCATCGAGTATAAATACAAAATCATCTGGTTTTATCTTTTTTTGTATAAACAAGGCTTCTAATTTAAGCGTTGAAGGTTTAATGTAAATCATTTCGGCACTGCAAAATGCTTTTATACGTTTTATATAAACTTCACAGAAACTATCTAACTTAAGTTTTTTCCCCACAAAAATAAACTTTACTTGCATTCGAAAGTATCAATTGGCATATCTTTCCATAAATACTCTAAGTCTATTTCTTTTCTTTTTGATTCACTGAATAAATGAATAATAATCAGTCCGCAGTCTATAAGTATCCAGTCACCCTTTTCATCACTTTCCACATGGTTAATTATACTTAATTTTTCAAGCTCATCCACACAAGCAAGGGATTGATTTAAAGAACTACTTGTGCCTATAACAAAATAATCAAATAAAACCTGTATATTTTTCATGTCAATAATTTTAATGTGTTCAATTTTTTTTTCGCACAATATATCTAAAATTTTATTCATTAAGGTAAAACCTCTTTTCTAAAATCATTTTTTCTACATCGTAGGGCACAAAATACCTGATGGTTTTTTTTTCTTTAACACGTTTTCTAATCTGACTTGAAGATATGTCTATTTTTCGGTAATAAATATAAGCACTTTGGTGTCTTGGGGGGTATTTTGCAATTTTTTTTGCTTCAATAAATTTTATCCAGTTATATTTTAATTTTATTTGTTCAATACTATATTTGGGCCTTGTTATAATAATAAAAGTTATTTTATTAAGTAATTCTCTATAGCCCTTCCATGTATCGATACTCAAAAATGCATCTGCACCTATACAATAAAACAGTTCATCATTTTTGTATTGTTTTTTTAACAAATCAATTGTATCGACAGTATAGCTAATTTCTTTTGAGTTTATTTCGATATCACTTACTTCAAAGCCCTCAAGACCAGCTACACTTAAGGCAACCATATCGTACCTGTCTTTTGCACTTAGATCAATAATCTTTTTGTGAGGCGGTATGCCTGTTGGTATAAATACAAATTTATCAATCAAAAAATACTCCTTTATTTCAATTGCACTGATTAAATGACCAATATGTATAGGATTGAATGTGCCACCAAAAAAAGCTATCCTCATGATCTTATTTGACCATTTCCTCTAATTTTATATTTGTATGTTGTAAGCTCTTCCAAAGCCATTGGACCTCGTGCATGCAATTTTGAAGTACTTATACCTATTTCTGCTCCAAAACCAAACTCACCACCATCACTAAAACGTGTAGAAGCATTAACATAAACACAAGCAGCATCAACTTTATTCAAAAAATCTTCTGCATTTGTGTAATTTTGCGTTACAATTGCTTCTGAGTGTTTTGAGCCGTACTCATTTATATGCTCTATTGCCTGGTCTGTGCTATCAACGATTTTAATGGATAGTATGTAATCTAAATACTCTGTTTGCCAATCTTCTTGAGTTGCTTGTTTTATATTAGGTAAAATTTTAAGCGTGTTTTCACATCCTCTAAGTTCAACAATATTTTCAAATTTTTTTGCTAGAGCAGGCAAAAACTCACTTGCAATATTTTTGTGGACCAAAAGCGTTTCTATGGCATTGCAAACGGATGGTCTTTGAACTTTTGCATTGTATGCAATATTTAATGCCATATCAATATTTGCGCTTTCGTCAATATATAAGTGACACAAACCTTTATAATGCTGAATTACTGGCACTGTAGCGTTTTTTGAAATATGCGTAATAAGTGATTCACCACCTCTTGGTATTAATAAATCAATATATTTATCCATTTTAATCAAATAATCTATAGCTTGTCTTTCGGTTTTGTCTATAAAAGTTAAAAAGTCAGGGTTTATATTACATGAGGTTAATGTATCTCTTATAAGGTTACTTAGATATTTGTTTGTGTTGAAAGCTTCTTTGCCTCCTCTTAACACGCAAGCGTTTGAGCTTTTAAAACACAATGCAAACGCATCAACCGTTACATTTGGTCTTGCTTCATATATTATTGCTATTGTTCCAATAGGAACACGTACTTTTTCTATTTCAAGGTCGTTTTTTAGCTTCCAACCTTTTATAATTTCACCTACTGGGCTTTTAAGGTTTATTATAGTATGCAAAGACTCAATTATTGAATCAATTCTTTTTTCATTCAAAGTAAGCCTATCTGTTAGGGCTTTGGATAGATTACTTGATTGAATATCTTTTAAGTTTTCTTCTATAATCTGGTTTTTTTTCATACCTATATTGTAAGCAATTTTTTCTAAACAAGCATTGATTTTTTCTTCACTTAAAATTGTTTGAGATGCTTTTTTTGCTTTTTTACATAGATTTTCAATGTAATTCAACATAGACACTCCTTTAGTTATTTTCTAATATTATTATATTATCTGTGCTTATTACATCATCTTGAGTTTTATGGCCCAATATTTTGTTAATTTCTTTTGAATGAATGCCTTTTATTTTTTCAATATCGGTAGAATCATAGTTTACAATACCTTTTGCCACAGGTTTACCTTCGAAAACAATATCTACAACATTACCTTTTAAAAAGACACCTTCAATATTTTTTATACCTTTTGCCAAAAGGCCTTTGCGCCGTTTTATACTTTCGAATGCGCCTTGGTCAATATATAGTTTGCCCAAACTTAAACAATTATTGATCCAGTATACTTTTGATTTTACATAGTCTTTCGGTAAAAAAATTGTATAAAGGAAATTTTTGTCTAAAAATAAGCTTTTTATAGGATTTGTTTTTTTACCATTAATTATGACAGCAGTTTTGCCCCCTTTTGATGCAGTTAGAGCTGCTTTTATCTTGCTGGCAATACCGCCTTCTCCAAGCTTACTTTTACCTTTTAGGTTTTTTAATAAAGGTTCTTCATTGGTAATTGTTTTTATAAGTGTGCTATCTGGATATAATTTTGGGTCTTTATCAAATACGCCATCTACATCTGTTAAAATTATAAGCAAATTACCTTCAACAAGATTTAAAATATGAGCCGAAAGGCTATCATTGTCACCAAACATTAATTCTTTAACTGCAACCGAATCATTTTCGTTTACTATGGGTATTATCTTTAAACCAAAGAGTGCTTCAAATGTATTTTTGGCATTTAAATAGCGCTTTCTGCTTAATATATCTTCAATACTTATCAAAACTTGCGATACATTTAGTGAATAGTGTGCAAATGCTTTAGTATATAAGCTCATCAAGTAAGGTTGTCCGATACTTGCCAAAGCCTGTCTAAGAGGTAGGTTTTCGGGTTTTTTCTTAATTTTTAGAATTTTCATACCGCATGCAACAGCACCGCTAGATACAATAAGTACTTCTTTATTTTGATTTATTAAAAAAGAAACATCTTGGGCTATTTCATTAATCTTATTAATATCTATATCGTTGTTATTTGCTACAATAGCACTACCAACTTTAATAACAATCCTTTTATATCTGTTTATATCTATATATTCTTGGTTATCCAATCAAGGAGCTCCTTTATATTTGTTTTCTTTAGTGCGCTTATAAAAAAAATATCATAAGGTGTAAATTGTTTTTTAAAGTTTTCTTTATCTATATTTGCTAGAATATCAATCTTATTTAAAGCAATTGCAAATTTTTTACTTTGCAGATTTAAGCCATAATGTTCAAGTTCTTTAATTAGAATATCAAAGCGTGATTTTGGATTGTCTGTAATATCTAAAATAAATACTAAAATCTTAGTACGCTCAATATGTCGCAAAAACTGTATACCCATACCTTTGCCTTGACTTGCACCTTCAATTAGGCCAGGAATATCAGCAACAACAAAACTTTTATCATTGTGAAGAACGTAACCTAAATGAGGCACAAGCGTTGTAAAAGGGTAAGGGGCAACTATCGGTGTGGCATTTGAAATTGCTCTCAACAAACTTGACTTTCCTGCGTTTGGAAACCCTACTAACCCAACATCTGCTAGGAGTTTTAGTTCAAGTATAATTTCTTGTTCTTGTGTTTTTTTGCCTTTGGTAGCAATCCTTGGTGTTTGATTTGTTGAAGTGGCAAAATGAGAGTTTCCTTTGCCGCCTTCACCACCAAAACTAGCAATAAATTCTTTTTCGTCTACATCCAAATCAGCTAATATATTCCCATCAGTATCTTTTATTACTGTGCCGATTGGAACTTCTATGACTAAATCCTGTCCGTTTTTACCCGTTTTATTATTTGAAGAACCACTTTGGCCGTTTTGTGCTTTAAAAAACTTTTGAAAACGAAATTTTAGAAGCGTATTTTCGTGTTTTGTTGCTTTAAATACAATATTACCACCTCTGCCACCATCACCACCATCAGGTCCGCCTTTTGCTACAAACTTTTCCCTTCTAAAGCTTACACAACCATCTCCACCATTACCCGATTTTATTGTGATTTTTGCATAATCTATGAACATTTTGTTAGGCTATTACACTAACTATCTTTTTTCCTAATTTTTCTCCAAATTTTACTGTGCCGCTTTTAAGGGCAAACAAAGTGTAGTCTTTTCCTAATTTTGTATTGAGACCTGGATGAAAATGGCTTCCTCTTTGCCTAACAATTATTTCGCCAGCATTGACAAATTGACCATCTGATCTTTTTACGCCAAGTCTTTTGCCAATAGAATCCCTTCCGTTTTTACTACTGCCAAGTCCTTTTTTATGTGCCATTTATTTGCCTCCTTGTTAAGCTAAAATCTGCGTAATTTTTACTTGTGTAAAATGTTGTCTGTGGCCAATCTTTTTCTTAAAGCCTTTTCTTCTTTTAAATTTAAAAACAATAATTTTTTTTGCTTTACCTTGAGTAATAACCGTAGCTTTCACTTTAGCATTTTCTACATAAGGATTACCTACTTTACCATCTACCATTAAAACTTTATCAAATTCAATTTCATTACCTTTTGATGCATTTAATTTTTCTACCTTTAAAATATCTCCTTCTTTTACGATATATTGTTTTGAACCCGTTTCAATTACAGCAAACATAAACTGCCTCCTTCAAATATCAACCCTTATTTTTACTAAATTTCGTATTTTTTGTCAATAAAATACTAGCTTATCAATTCTTTTAGAAACTGTTTACCATTATGACTTAGTTGATAATAGGTATGGTTTCTGTGTTTTATTAGTTTAGTTTTGTTATCAATCTTGTATTTTGTAAACCTTGATTTTACCTTTTCAAGATAGCCTAACTCTAGCAATTTTTTATGCACTTTAAATGCTTCGCATAGTTTTATGTTTAGTGCTTTTGCTAAAGATTTTGAGTAGTCGCAACCTTTTTGTTTGTGGTATTTTAAAACTTCAATCTCAAGATTGTTTAAGTCACACACCTAATTTATCAGAAATTTTATTTAAAGATTTAATTAAAAAATCGATATGTTCATCCAAATTTACACCAAGTTCATTGGCAGCAGTGTATATATCATCTCTGTTTACACCTTTTGCAAATGCCTTGTCTTTAAGTTTTTTCTTTACACTTTTTACAGAAAGACTTGAAATTTTTTTATCTGGCATTACATATGCACAAGCTAAAATAAATCCACATAGTTCGTCAACTGCGAATAATGTTTTAGCCATTAATGTATCCCTATCTACACCAGTGTAGGTTGCATGAGATAGTATTGCTTTTATGACATCTTCTGGATAATTTTTTTGCCTTAAAATTTCTGCACCAACATAGGGGTGTTCCTCTTTGGAGGGATGTTTTTCATAGTCAAAATCATGCAGAAGACCGACTATTGCCCATTTATCTTCATCTTCACCAAATTTTTGCGCATATGATCGCATTGCTTGCTCCACTGCCAGGGCATGCTTTAGTAGTGATTCAGATTTAGTATACTCGTTAAGCAAATTATAGGCCTCGTTTCTATCCATTAAAAAACCTCCCAATGTAACAAGAGGGCTTTAACCCTCTTGTTATCAGTAGCCTTCTTCAATTTTTGTTTTACCGTGAAATATTCTATACGAGTATATTGTATAAATCAATACTAAAGGCATGCCAATTAATGCTATAATTAACATGGTTTGAAGTGTTAATTGGGAAGATGCAGCATTATAAATATTCAAACTGTATGCGGGATTTTTTGCAATAATGAGGTTGGGAAATAAACTTAAATAAGCAGTTAATATAACCATCGCAATTGATAATGAGCTTGCAATTATTGCACATAGAGGCTGGTTTCTTTGAATTCTTATGATTGATGCAAGCATAAATAAAAGCGCAAGAATAGGAATAGCAAACATTATTGGATGTGTAAGGTAGTTAGTAAACAAATTATTGTGCAATACATAGGTTAATAGCGTGCAAATTAAAAATAAAATAAAATAACCGCTCCAGTAAACCTTTGCCCAATTTTTTACTTTTTGTTGAAATTCACCTTCAGTTTTTAAAAATAACCAAACTGTTCCTTGATAGGATAGCATAAAAAAAGCTAAAACGCCGACTAAAATAGAATAAGGGTTAAGTAGATCAAAAAAAGTACCTATATAATCGCCATTTTTGTTTAAATCAAGACCAGATAGCACATTTCCTACAGCTACGCCAAAAAGAACTATAGCAACTATACTTGATATAGAAAAAATCCAATCAAATAAAGTTTTTGTGGATTCTTTTTGAAAATGATTTCTAAGCTCTAAAGAGACAGCCCTAAATATCAAAGCAAACAATAACAAAATTAAAGCCAGATAGAATCCGCTAAACGCTGTAGCATAAACCATTGGAAATGCCGCAAATAAAGCACCACCACCTGTTATTAGCCATACTTCATTTCCGTCCCAAACAGGTGCTATGGAGTTTAAAGCAATATCGCGCTCTTGGAATTTTGCAAATAAATATACCGAGCCTACACCCAAATCAAAACCATCTAAAATGGCATATCCAATTATTAATATGCCAACAAGAAAAAACCATATTATATTAAGATCCATTGTAAGCCTCCTTAATCCATTTTAAAAGTTTTTACTGTATGTATGGTTAAATATAAAAATATACCAAACAAAACCGCATAAACTAATGTAAATCCTATCAAAGACACCGCTACATCACCAGCCGGTAGTGGGCTAAATGCATCTTTTGTTCTAAGCAGACCATAGACTGCCCATGGTTGCCTGCCTACCTCTGTTGTTATCCAGCCAAGTTCATTTGCAATGTAAGGCAAAGGTATAAATGCCCACAATGCTGATAAGTATGGTTTTGTTGTAAACAATTTTTTCTTGTAAAGCAAAAACACGCCGACTAAAAAAGTTAATATAAAGAGTGTTCCAAGGGCTACCATTAAGTGAAAAGAATAAAAAGTTAAAGTCATAGGCGGTAAGTCATCTTTTGGAAATGCATCAATACCTTTAACAACAGCATTGACATTATGATCAGCTAAAAAACTTAAAGCGCCTGGTATTCCTATTTCGACAAGCATTTTATTTTGTGAAGGATCAGGTATGCCAAAAACGAGCAATGGTGCTTTACTTTGTGTTTTAAATAAACCTTCAAAAGATGCTAACTTTTCTGGTTGAGTTTTTGCAACTACCCTTGCACTTTCATCGCCAAACGGGAAAAGCTGTAAAATTGATACTATTACGCCAAAAATTACAGCTAGTTTCAATGATCTTTTAGCTAGTTCTAAATTTTTTCCTTTTATCAGAAAATACGCACTAATGCCAGCCATGAATATCGCACCCGTAATATATGAGGCATCTACTGTATGCAAAAACATAGAAGGCATTGTTGGGTTAAAAACTGCTTCCCAGAAGTTTGTCAAAACAGCCCTGCCACCCTCCACCTTATATCCAGCTGGTGTTTGTTGCCATGAGTTTGCAATTAAAATCCACAAAGCAGATAGTGTTGAGCCGAAAGCAACCATCAAAAATGAAAAAAACCTCATAAATCTGGATAATCTATTTTTTCCAACCAAATATAAACCTAAAAATGTACTTTCTAAGAAAAATGCAAAAACACCTTCAGCAGCCAATGGCGCCCCAAATATATCTCCTACAAACCTTGAGTAATTTGACCAGTTTGTACCAAACTCAAATTCCATTACAATACCTGATGCTACGCCAATAACAAAATTGATAGCAAAAAGTTTAGCCCAAAAATCCGCCATTTTTCTGTAAATTTCATCGTTGGTTTTAAGGTACATATACTCAATTATTGCAATTAGTGTACCCAAACCGATCGTAAGCGGTGGATAAATAAAGTGAAAGCCTGCAGTAACGCCAAACTGTATCCTGGACAATAACTCTGCATCCATAAACCTTACCTCCTCAAATTCTAAAGATTATATCTTTCAATTTTAAGTCATCTAAAGCTTTATTAATGCAAAGTTCTAATTTTTGCAAATGGTATGTGAAGCTACAGTACGGGTTTAACTCGCAGGCGCTTGGATCATCTGTACATAAATTAACATGTTTATAGCCACCCAAGTCCTTAATTATATCAAGTACACTTATTCTACTTGTATCCAAATCTTTATTAAATTCAATGTAGCCGCCTCTTCCTTGAGAAGACAAAAGATAATTTTTCCTAACAAGTTTATTGACAATTTTATGTGCAAATGGCTTTGGAATATAGAGTATTTTGCTAATTTCTTCAACTGTGGCGCTTTCGATATTTGAAAGCAAACTCAATATCCTTATCGCGTAATCAATTTCCCTTGAAATAATATTCATAGTTAAAATATAAAAAATATTACTAAAAAAGTCAAGATTAAAATGCAAAAAAATTCTAATTTAACTTAAAATTTTTTGTAACAATTATTTAATATGATTCAAAGTATAAATTTAAAAAAATTAATCAAAAGTCCTTTATTTATAATAAAAAATCAAGTAAAATTAAATTAGAAAAACTAATAATATTTTAAAACGATATTGAATTATTTTCTTGACAAATAAAAATATTACTAAATTATATAATTAGTAACTTACTTAAATTACAAAATAATAAAAATCTTTAACTAAAGGAGGTGACTCGGTATGAGTCAAAAAAGTTTCTTATCTCAAAGTTTTCTAACATTTGTCATGTGTTTTTTCTTTTTTCTGACGCTTTTTTGTAACGCCTATGCTGCTAATCAAACACAAATAGCAGTGGGTAAGTGGATTGCTCCTATAATTTATTTAGGTGCATTTGCTTTATTGTCTCAAGGATTTATGCATCTAGACCCTGAAAGAAAAAAAGCTAATGAAAAAACCGTTGGAGTGATAACTTTGGTTGTTGGTGTAATGTGGTGGCCTTTTTTAATAGCTATGATTTCCAATGAAGGACTTGGGCCAATAACAAATTTTGTTGCAGGTCTTGCCGGCATGTATGCTTTCTTTTTTATGGTTTTGGGTATATTGGAAATTTTTTCACTACCTAAAAAATCTCTTGGAGGGATTGCTATTTTGATTGGGTGGCTTACATTTGCTTATGCATTATTTTGGCTATTAAATGGTCTAAAAATTAGCTGGGCTTACCATGCATCAATAGCTTTTGTGTGGTTTGTGGCGATGAATTTAGCAGGTTTGCTTATGCAAGGTAGAATGAACGAAAAACTTGTAGGATGGGTAGTAACATTTGCAGCTTTGTATACATTTGCCATTCCTGCAATTTTATGGTCTTTACCAGCTGGAATGCAGGGACCTTTTTAATAAAGGAGGAACAAGTATGTCTTTAGTTAACTATTTGATAGGCTGTGCAGTAGTTGGTTGGCTCTTTGCGCTATTTGTTTGGCTGACACCTGATAAACAATAGACCAAAGGCTTTGCCTTTGGTCTAGTTTGACTAAAAATATATAATATGCTAAATTCTTCTTTATGAAACTAAAAAGTTTAATCAGTTTAGCTAATCCTTTTAAAGCTCATTATATTTATTAAAGAAAAACTAAATTTGTTTGGTAAGTATTTAGAATTCAGTTTTGATTTTCAAGATTGTAATTCTATGGAACAAATAGCTTCTTTCTTGCATGAAAAAATTATTGATTGTGCAGTAATTGATGCAAAAAATTGTTTGGATTTTAAGTTAGATTTTTTAGACTGGTTTTTTGTAAATTTATACGAAAATAATGAATTTGATCTTTTAATTTCAAAACAAACCAATATAGAAAAAATTGGTGTTGTGACTAATAGCCAATGGCTTTATTGTAAAAAAAGATTTAATAATGCAACCATTTCATTTATTAGGGAGTTTAAAAGCATTGATCAATTAATAGCTGATTATAGTGCGGTTATACTTCCAGGTTACATTACATATGATAGTAAATATGAATTTTATACTGAAAAAATTAACATAGCCGATATGCAAAAACCTTTGTTTGAAGGTTTTGCCTGCGTTGAATTTAGAAAAAATGATGAACGTTTTACATTATTGCGTCAGTTTTTTATAAAAAGCGTATATTTTATTGGAGCAGGTGTAGGTGATAAAAAATACGCAACACAAGAAGCTATTGATACTATAAAACATTTAGAAGTATGTTTATTTGATAACTTGATGGACCATGATTTATTAGATTTTCTTCCAGATAATGCAATTTTAGTAGATGTGGGCAAAAGATGCGAGCATCACAAATTAAATCAATCAAAAATCACTGATTTAATAAGCACCTATGCTCGAATGGGTTTTAGGGTGGGTAGATTAAAAGGAGGAGATCCTTCAATTTTTGGCAGGCTTGCTGAAGAAATAAAAGTATTGGAAGATTTAAAAATTAATTTTAATATTGTGCCTGGTATAAGCACTATAAATGCATTGTCTATAAAAAGTGGTATTATCCTAACACGAAGAGAAGTAAATAGGGGCTTTTGCGTTTTATCTGCTATTAAGCATAAAGGTGCTGCTGCTGAGTTTAGCAAAAATGAATTAACTACTTTGCCATTGGTTTTTTTTATGGGAGTAAAAGTTGTTGATAAAATAAGTAGTTCTTTAATAAACGAAGGTTATTCGCCTCAAACTAAAGTTGCTCTTGTATTTAGCATAGGCACAGATAAAGAATTTGAAATAAGAGGAACTTTGTCTGATATAACTTGTAAAGTTAACGAGTTAAAAAGTCGATTATTTTACGATAATCCTCCAGGTATATTTATTGTAGGAGATATATCCAGCTTTTATTATAAAAAAATGGCATCCTTCAGGATAAAAGGGTTTTATTGCCCGCGCCCATAGATTATAAGTTGTACTTTAATTTTAAAGATATAGGAGCAAAGCCAATTGATTATGATTTTAGTGTTAATTACAATATCAACAATGAGCTTCTAAAAAAAATATCTAATTGCAATGCTATAGCAGTTTGTGATTTAAAAATTGCTGAGGCTTTAATTAAATTTTTTCAAGATAAAGAGATGGATATACGCCTTTTACCAACACTCATAACCAATTCAAGTGAAGTTTTTGATTTTTTTAAGAAATATGGTCTACAAAGTATTAAAGATACTAATTCAATTAGTCAACTCGAAATTTGTTATTTATATAATTATAACTACAACAATGAATTTATTGAGAAATTATCTCAATCAAACGATATAATTAAAACTAAATTACAAGGGTCTATCTATAAGCAGCATGAATTGCCTGCTTTTGATATAATTTATTTTAACAATATAGAACAATTTTTTTATTTTAAAGATGCATACGGGGTAAATAGTTTAAAAAGTAAAATTGTTCTTGCAAAAGATAAAGATTTAAACCAATTTTTTGATTACGAAAAACAAGTTTATCAATTTAGCAGTAAAGATTTTAAGCAAATAATTGCAAATTTATTAAATTTGCTTTAAAAAAGTGATTGCACCTTTTAGCTCTCCTTTATAATATAACAAAGTTATATAATTTCAACAAAAAATCAATAATTATAATAAAAAATTATAAGTTATTAAGATTAACTTATTAAGTAATGTTTTAATTATGGTTGTTTTAAAGGAATAAAAATATAAAAAAATAAAAATAATTTTATTTTAATTTTTTTCATTGACTTTTATTAGATTAGTATCTAAATTTGAATATAACAAAATTATTCTTCTGAGATGGTTACGTATTTTAAGTTTTGTTACTTATTAAAGGAGGTTTAAGATGGCAGGCACAAAACACAAAACACAAAACACAAAACACAAAACGCCTCTTTTAGATGACCTAAAAGAGGGTAAATGGCCAAGTTTTGTCAAAGAGCTTGAAAAGGCTGCCCAAAAAAGCCCGCGCACCGAGGATTTGATAGGTCAACTGGAAAAATCCTATCAAGACAGAATACCTCACTGGAAACATGGGGGTATGGCAGGTGTTAGAGGTTATGGTGGAGGTATAGTTGGTAGGTTTTCTGATGAACCAGATGAATATCCAGGTGTTAAAGAATATCATACGGCAAGGTTAAACCAGATTGAAGGTTTCTTTTATACATCGGATGTATTGAGGAAGCTGGCGGATATTTGTGATGAACACGCAGGTGGTTTATTTAACTTTCATGGTTCAACAGGTGATATCCAGATACTTGGTTTTAAACAGGAAGAAGCAGAAGAGCTATTTCAAAAATGTACTCACTTAGGTTTTGATCTTGGTGGCAGTGGTTCAGCACTCAGAACACCAAGCTGTTGCGTGGGACCAGCTCGTTGTGAGTGGGCAACCTACGATACACTCCACATCACAGATAACTTAACAAGAGAATTCCAAAACGAGATGCACAGGCCAACATTTAACTATAAGTTTAAGATCAAATGTGCAGGTTGCCCAAACGACTGCATAGCATCTGGCGCCAGGTCTGATTTATCTATTGTGGGTGTATGGAAAGACAATATCAGAATTGACCAAAAGGAAGTTGCAGAATACGCAAAGAAATTTGATATTAAAAATATGTAGTTGATAAATGTCCTACTTATTGCATGGATTATACTGATGGCAAATTAACTATCGATGATTCAAACTGCGTAAAATGCATGCATTGCATTAACTCTATGCCAAAAGCTCTAAGACCTGGATTAGAAAAAGGTGCGCAAATTAGAATAGGTGCTAAAGTACCTATGGTCCAGGGTCCAAGGCTTGGGTTTATACTTATACCTTTTTACGATGTAAATAAAGACAAAGAAGAAGATTACGCTTTCTTAAAAGACTTGATTCAAAAGATATGGGATTTCTGGGATGAATACGGTACAAACAGAGAACGTGTAGGAGAATTAATCCAAAGGGTAGGCGTAGGGAATTTCCTTGAAGCTATAGGTTTGGATCCACTACCAGAAATGGTAGAGTATCCAAGGGCAAATCCATTTATCAAATTTGAAGAATATTTAGTGCCAGATGATGAAGAAGAAGGAAAGGAGGGTTAAACTATGCCAGATGTAGATAAAGGAACAGTAAGAATTACAGATATAGGTCCACCACACTATGAAGATTTTTTACCGCCTATAATTAAAAGAAATTATGGTAAGTGGTTGTATCATGAGATTTTAAAACCAGGTGTTATGGTTCATGTTTCAGAGTCTGGTGAGAAGCTCTATACTGTAAGGGTAGGCTCAACAAGGATAGTAAGCAGTGATTTTGTAAGGGAAATATCTGATCTTGCAGATAAGTATTGCGGCGGTTACTTAAGATTTACAACGAGAAATAACTTAGAATTTTTTCTTGATAAAGAAGAAAATATTGAACCCTTAATTAAAGAAGTACAGGCATTGGGTTTTCCAGTTGGTGGGATCGATCATTCGCTTGGCAATATTGTACATACTCAAGGTTGGCTACATTGCCATACATCTGCAAGTGATGCATCAGGTGTAGTTAAAGCCTTAATGGATGAGTTTTATGATTATTTTGTTTCAGACAAATTACCCGCAAAGGTAAGAATGGCATTTGCGTGTTGTCTTAATATGTGTGGTTCTGTGGGTTCTTCTGATATTGCAATTGTGGGAATGCACAGAAGACCACCAAGGGTTATGGCAGATAGGGTAAAGGATTTGTGCGAGATACCAAGTACAATAGCGGCGTGTCCGGTAGATGCAGTAAGGCCAAAAACTATAGATGGCAAGCCTTCTGTGGAAATCGATGAAGATAGATGCGTTTATTGCGGTAACTGCTATACAGTTTGCCCTGCACTTCCTATAGCTGATCCTCTAAATGATGGAGTGGCAATATTTATTGGGGGCAAAGTTTCAAATGCAAGAACAAAGCCGACTTTTTCAAAACTTGCTGTCCCGTGGCTTCCAAATAATCCGCCAAGATGGCCAGAAGTTATTGAAGCTGTAAGGACAATACTTGAAGCATACAAAGAAGGTGCAAGAAAAGGAGAACGTGTAGCAGAATGGATTGATAGGATTGGATGGCCGAAATTCTTTAAAATAACGGGCTTTGAATTTACAAAATACCATATTGATGATTTCAGATTAGGTGAAGCAACGATGAATTACTCGAACTATGCACGATTGTAAGGAGGCTACCATGACTGATGAGCAAAAACAAAAGATAAAGGAATTTGTGGTTAATCTAGTAAAGGAATACCACGGCAAAAAAAGATTTAAACCTCAGGATTTAGAAAAAGAAGTTGAGCAAAACTTTCAAAATGAGAATATTACAAGAAAAGATGCAAAAGCCGCTATAAAAGAACTTACAGATAAGGGTGAATTGATTTATGGTTATGCAGGAGGGAGCTTTCTGACTTTGCCTGAAGATCAAACGCAATAAGGAGCTATTATGGCTGTAGTAAAGGTTAAAAAAAGTATTAAAAGTTTCAGTAAACCAACTGGCACAGAATATTCTTCTGATAGGCCCATATACGTAGAAAAGCGCCCTCCTTGTTCTGATACATGTCCAAATGGAGAACAGGTTAGGGAATTTCTCCAGTACATTGCTCAGGCACAAGATTACGGCAGGACATATGAAGAAGCGCTGGAGGGCGCTTTCTATATTATTGCTCAAACAAACCCCCTACCTTCAACTACAGGTAGGGTTTGTCCACACCCTTGTGAATCAAGATGCAATAGAAAAGACAAGGATAGCGCCGTAAATATCAATGCCTGTGAAATGTTTATTGGCGATTTTGCACTAAAACATAAGTTACCTTTAAAAAAACTTGATGAGACATACGATGCAAAAGTAGCAATTATAGGCTCTGGACCATCTGGCTTATCCTGTGCATACCACCTTGCAAGAAGAGGTGTAAAGGTAACCATATTTGAAAAAGAAGAAAAACCCGGTGGTTTGTTATACTATGGTATACCTAATTTCAGATTACCAAAAGAAATTGTAAATGCAGAAATACAAAGGATTGTTGATTTTGGAGTAGAAATTAAATGCTCCAAGACATTAGGAAAAGATCTAGACATTGAAGAATTAAAGAAAGAATTTGATTGTATTTACCTTGCAGTAGGTGCATACAAACCAGAAAAACCTAGATTAGAAAATATTGGTAGCATAAAAGGTGTTTATAGCGGACTTGAGTTTTTATACCGTTTTGCAAATGGTGAGAAATTGGATATAGGTAAAGATGTTGTGGTAGTTGGTGCAGATACTGCAGCAGATGCTGCTATGATAAGCAAAAGATGGGGTGCAAACGTTACGTTTGCCTACAGAAGAACTGTGCCAGACAAAGAAACTTTTGACAAAAAAGCTTCAAGAGAGGCAATTGATGCTTACGAAGAAGGCATAACTTTCCAGTTTGCAACAGTGCTTGTTGAACTTGTAAGCGAAAACGGAAAACTTACAGGTGTTAAATTTCAGAAAATAAAGGTAGGCGCAAAAGATGAACGTGGACATGCAGCGCAGGTAGAAAACGTAGGTGAGCCTTTCTTGGTAAAAGCTGACACATTTATTTATTCAGTAGGTCAAAAACCCGACTACACAGGTTTAGAAAAGATACTTGGCCAAACAGAAGATTTTATAAAAATCAACGATAACTATCAGGTAGAAGGCCAGGACAAAGTATTTGCAGGTGGCGATGTAGTGGGTCCCAGGTTGATGTATGTAACTACGGCAATTGGGCATGGTTTTGCCGCAGCAGCAAATATAATTGAACATATAACAGGTAAAAAAATTATAGAACAGGATACAAGAAAAGTTATCGAATCAGACAAGATGCATTTAGATTTATACGAAACAAAACCGCGCCATGAAAGAACGTTTAGAGAACCAAATGAGCGTGTTAAAGATTTTGAACCTTTCATGAATGCTTTGTCAATGGAAGAGTTTATTGAAGAAACCAAGCGTTGCATGAGTTGCGGACTTTGTTTTGACTGCGGTAATTGCTTTACATATTGTTCTCATGGAGCTGTAAAGAAATTACCAAAGGGTCAGCATTATGAATTTCATCTTGAAACATGTGATGGGTGTATGAAGTGTTTTGAAAATTGTCCATGTGGCTATATAGAAAAAATGTAAAAAAGGAGGTTTTATGGCTTTTTTAGATTTTAACGGAAAAAAAATAGAGATAGATGATGAAGGCTATATCCAGCATCAGGAAGATTGGAGCAAAGAACTTGCAGAGTTTATGGCAAAACAGGATGGCATAGAACTAAAAGAAGAACATTGGAAATTGATTGATTATGTAAGAGAGTACTACAAAGAATACCAGGTTGCCCCTTCTATTAGAGCTGTAGCAAAACAGGTTGCAGAAATTTGCAATTTACCAAATGTCAGGGAAGGCAACAAGCACATATATGTTTTATTTCCAGAAGGCCCAGCAAGGCAGCTTGTTAGGTATGCAGGCTTATCAAAGCCAACAGGCTGTGTATAAAACCATATAAAAAGGCGAAAATCTTTTTTTCGCCTTTTGTTTTGCTTTTGGAGGGGATATATGGATAATTTAGATTTTGTGAGTTTTATGTACGTTATTTTGACATATGCTGCTTTTGCAATTTTGATTATTGGTATGGTTTGGAAAATAATAGTTTACGCTAAAACGCCTATGCCCGTAAAAATACCTCTTGCCCCAGCACCTAAAACCAAAACAGGAGCGTTTTTTAGGGTACTTGGGGAGGTTTTTTTCTTTAAAAGCCTTTATAGGTCAAACAAAAGTACCTGGGTTGGAGGGTATGTATTTCACGTAAGTTTGGCTATAGTGCTTATTCAGCATGTTTTAAGGCATTATGTGTATGATTTTTATCACGGCAATCATCCAGCATGGTATAATCTTCTTGTGCCTATTGGTCTTGTGTTTGGTACACTTATGCTTATAAGTTTGGTTTATTTGTTTTTAAGGCGAATATTTGTAGCAAGGGTCAAGTTTATAAGTGTGTTATCAGATTACTTTATACTGGTGCTTTTGATGCTAATTACAATAGCAGGATTGTCTGAGATAGTATTCCAAAGTCCAGCTGCGCTTGAAAAAAGTGTGGTGCAATTGGACGCATTTTTTAATAAGCTATTTATTTTTCAGCCAGTTGATATACCACACAATCCATTTTTCCTGCTACACTATACTTTAGTGTTAATACTGCTTGCCTACATACCATTTAGCAAAATTATGCACTTTGTAGGTATATTCTTTTCTCCAACACTTGCTATGAATGATGATGTAAGGGAAAATAGATATACAGATGAAAGAACAACAAGGTTAACAATTTAAGGAGGGGCAAAATGTCAAAAGAACACTACCATATTCATAAACTTACGGGCAAAATTCAGACCCCAAAACTTTTAAGAAAAGGCAATCAGGCTAGTGAATTTACTTTTTTAGCCTTTGAAGAAGATATGGAAACTTTGGGATTTCCCAAAAAACTACAGGAAGGCTGGCAAGATAAGGCAGTTGGTGTATTTAAAGAACTTTTAGACAACAATAAGGCACTAAAGACATACATGGATATATGTGTAAGATGTGGTGCTTGCACGGATAAGTGCCAGTTTTTCTTAGGTAGTGGCGATATCAACAATACACCCGTTGGTAGAGCAGAGCTTATGCGCAAGGTTTACAGGTACTATTTTACACCGTTTAGCTCAAAAGGAGAGCCATTTAGCGAACATGTATTAAAACAATGGATGTCTTATTTTTACCAGTGTTCGGAATGCAGAAGATGCTCTTATTTTTGCCCTTATGGTATAGATACAGCAGAAATTACAATGGCTGCAAGAGAAATAATGGACTCTATTGGTGTTGGTGAAAAGTATGCTACAAACACAATAACGCAGGTTTACAGAACAGGTAACAATATTGGCATAGATGCAAACGCATTAAAAAATACAATTGCAGAATTTGAAGAAGATTTAAAAGATGAAACAGGCAAAGACATAAAAATACCAATTGATGAAGAAGGCGCAGAAGTTTTGCTTGTGCCGCCGTCTGCTGATTTTTTTGCCATACGCATATTGAGTCAATGTTTGGTTATGCGAAGGTATTTTACAAAGCAGGTATTAGTTATACATTATCATCTTATGCATCTGAGGCTGCAAACTTTGGTATGTTTATAGGAAGTTACACAAATACCAAAGAGATAAACAAACGTATCTGGGAAGAAGCAAAAAGGCTCAAAGTAAAGCGTGTTATTATAGGCGAGTGCGGTCATGCCTGGAGAGCAGCTTACAACTACTCAAATACGATGAACGGACCATTTGATTTTCTGGACCCAAAATACCCGCAGCCATCCCATATATGCGATTTCACACTTGGCCTTATTAGAGATGGTGTAATTAAAGTAGATAAAAGCGCAAACGACGATAAAATAGTAACCTACCACGATCCATGCAATGTAGCAAGGGCATCACGCATGGGTAGTCAACCAGGAGACCAATTTAGCATACCAAGGGATTTAATTAAATCTGTATGTAATAATTTTGTAGATATGCAGGAAGGAGCAATAAAAGCAAAAACATTCTGCTGCGGTGCAGGCGCCGGACTTTTAACAGACGAAATTATGCAAACACGCATAAATGGTGTAATGCCAAGGATGCAGGCTTTCAAGGAAGTTGTTGATAAAAATAATGTAAACTTTTTTGCTACAATTTGTGCAATATGCAAAACACAGTTTTACGCAATGTTTCCTCTTTATGGTTTTGAAAGAGACTGGGTTGGCGGTATACATCAGCTGGTAAGCGCTGCAATTGTACTGTAAGGAGTATTTATGTACAAAGTTTTGTTTCATATTGAACTTGATGCAATAGAACCCTTAAAAGTAGCAATAGGAAACATTAATAACCTTTTACTAAGATTGCTTACAATGCGCCAAAACTTCATGTTGAGAATTATAATGTGCCTACTAGAAAACTAAAAAAACAGGTTGTTATTGCTATTGCTTTTGACGAAGCATTTAATTTTTACTACAAACAAAATTTACAAAACTTACAATCCATGGGTGTAGAAATAAAAAAATTTTCTCCAATAAAAGATGAGTCTATTCCATTAGCCGATGCAATTTATATTGGAGGTGGTTTTCCTGAGTTATTTTTAGATCAGCTACAAAAAAATTTTGATCTTAGAAATCAAATAAAAAGGCTTCTAAAGAAGGTTTACCAATATTTGCCGAATGCGGTGGTTTGATGTATTTAACAAATAGTATTGAGTACAATGAAAATAAGGCTAAAATGTGTGGTATATTTAATTTGGAAACCCAACTTTCAAATAAGCCAAAAGGTCATGGCTATACAATCCTATCCCCCAAAAAAAAGCATAGTTTTATAGAAAATAAAAAAATATATGCGCATGAATTTCACCATGGTTTCTTTACTGAATTTAAAGATATTGAATGTTTTTTTGATGTGATAAGAGGTTATGGGATTAATGGAGTTTGTGATTATGCTCTCAAAGATAATGTGATGGCAGGATTTTCTCATATTTTTGACGAGAAAAGCGATTTCTTTTATAATTGGATAAAAGAAAATAAACTTGATTCTTGAATTAATTATCGTATAATTAAAACATGTTTTCGAAAGCATTTAATTGGCTTGCGCAAGGTTTCGAGCTTTTTAAAAAAGCTGGCGTAACTTTTGTTTTGCAAACAGCATTTATATTTCTTACCATTACAGTCTCATATCTCATGAAAATATTGCTTTTATCAATATTTTTATATGTAATTCAATTAATTTTAGTAGCCGGAATGTTTATGAGTTTTGACAAGATAAAAAACTCTCAAAAGATTATATTTGACAATCTGTTTGATGGTTTTACAAATAATTTATATAATTTAATATTACTTAGTATCATTTTTTTGCTTTCAAGTTTTATAGTATCTTATTTTTTGGTTCAGTTTGTAAATATAAAAGATCTTGTTAACAACTATAAACACATAAATTCAATAAATTATATACCCATTTTTATAATTATGTTAGTGGATATTGTTATAAACTTTGTTCTTATGCTTGCTATGCCTTTTATTACAATCAAAAAAATGAGTGTGCTTGAAGCTATTGGAAAGAGCATAGTTGTTTGTTTAAAAAATTTTTTTCCTTTAGTATTTTTGTTTATAATATACCTGCCGCTAGCTTTTATTGCAACAATATCAATTATAGGTTGGCTTATTTTGTTTCCAGTACTAATTGGTTCTATGTATGAGATTTTTTCAGATAACTATATTACATAGTATGTTTTCTTTTCTTTTTTTGCAATGTATAAAGCCTCGTCTGCTCTTTCAATGAGAGATTCTTTATTATCGTTTAACCTAATTGATGTTGCTCCGATTGTTGCATGGATTAATAAACTGTCTGTTTGAGTTTTAAGTGCATAAACAAATTTTTTAATGTAAGCTTCAATTTTATTAAATGAGGTATTGGGCAAAATTACAGCAAATTCATCTCCACCCCACCTGCATATAATATCACTTGTGCGTGAGTTGTTTGTTAAGAAAGTAGCAAATCTTTTTAATACTTCGTCTCCTTTTAGGTGGCCATATGTGTCATTTATTTGTTTAAAACCATCTATATCCAACATACAAAGAGAAAATATATGCCCATAACGCTCAAACCTGCATATTTCTTTATTTAAGGCATCTTCAAAGTATCTTCTATTATAAAGTTTGGTTAAGTGGTCTTTGTAAGCCATATCTATAAGATTGTCGACCATTGCATAATATTGGTTCAAATTAGCATGTCTTTTTTCAAATTCGCTGCATAAACGACTTAAAAATTGCACATAATTATCCACCTGATTTTGCATTGTACACCTCAAATCTATATTTGATTGCAAAAGTATATAAAAATTATTTTGATAAATCAATAAAAAAATGATAAAATTTGAAAAATGTTTGAATTAAAACATGTAAGTATGGAAAAAAATGGCAAAAAAATCATAGAAAATGCAACATTCAAGCTTGAATACTCTGGATTGGTATGGCTTAAAGGAGCATCGGGTAGTGGAAAATCAACAATTTTAAGAATAATGTGTGCTTTAGAGAAACCATCTAGCGGTGAAATTTTTTATAAGGGTGTATCAATTTATGAATTTAACATTCCTGAGTTTAGGTCAAAGTGTATTTATGTACCTCAAATGCCCATCCTTGGTCAGATGAATGTAATGGATTGTATTAGATTGCCATTTAGTTTTAAATCCAATGCAAATAAAATTTTTGATGATAAAAAACTAAATGATTTACTTGAATATTTTGAATTACAGGATGCTACAGAAAAAAACATCAATCAACTTTCAGGTGGTGAAAAATTACGCATTGCAATTATAAGAGCTTTATTGCTTGATCCCGAGTGTTTATTGCTGGATGAACCCACAAGCGCTCTTGATGCTAAAATGGAGCAAAAAACACTACAATTATTAAAATCCCTATCCGAAAAAAAACTTATAGTAAGTTCTTTTCACACAGAATCTATAAAAGAATTTTGTACACAAAAAATTGAAATTAAGGATCGTTATGCAATCGCAAGTTGAAACTATTTCATTAGTGCAGCTTATTATATCTTACTTCATGCTTTTTGTAGCTTTTTTTGTTAATTATACAGAAAACCTTAAGCTAACAAAAGATATTATATATTCATTTGTCAGAATGAGCGTACAACTTTTACTAATTGGATATATTCTAAAATTTATATTCCAGATAAATAACGCATTCGTCATTTTAATCTATTATGCAATAATGGTTTTATTTGCAGCAAATATTGTCAAAGAAAGAACAAAAGTAAAATTTGCACATGCAAATATAATTATATTTGGCGCTATTTTTATTGCAGGGTTTGTTGTTACACTTTTTATGTCTTTTGTTAGCATTGGACTTAAAAATCCATTTGAAGCGAGGTATTTTATCCCATTGGCAGGCATGATTGTTGGAAACTCAATGAACTCTACAACTATTGCAATAGAGCGTTTTTTTAGTGAAATACACCAAAACAAACAATATATAGAAGAATTACTTTCACTTGGTGCGACAGCCAGAGAAGCTACCATCGAATTTAAACAAAGAGCTTTTCGCTCAAGCCTTATGCCACAACTTGCAAGCGTTAGCGCTATGGGTATTGTTAGCCTTCCTGGTATGATGACAGGCCAAATACTTTCTGGTGTAAACCCAATAGAAGCTGTAAAATACCAGATGATAATACTTATAGCCATTAATACAGCAATTTGTCTTTCGGTATATATATTACTTTCTTTTGAGCAAAAGAAATTTTTTAACTCTTTTACTCAACTAAACATTTAAAAAATCCTGCGGTATTTCATAGTGCATATTGTCTATGTCTAGTTCAAGATTTTCAAGCCATGCGTAAAACTTTTCTATATTTTCTTTACCTTTTATAAAAGCACCGTGCTGGGGAGCAATGAGATCTATATCCAATTGTTTTGCCATATTAATCCATTTTTGAATTGCTATTTTGCTTGACATATATCTTTTGTGAAAACCAATCATATATTGAGTATGATTTTCAAAATTATCCACATATATATAATCCTGACCAAAAGATGCACCAAGGTCGCCGCTATATAGAATTTTTGATATTGGATCGTATATTTGAAAATTTCCTGGCGAATGTAAAAAATGAGCGGGTAATATGTAGAGCTCACAATTCTCAGCCAGTTTTATTTTAGCGCCTTTATCGTCAATCCCAATTAATTTGTTTACAAATAGTGAATCAACGCCAATATGAGGCAAAAACCTTATCCATAAATTTGAAATTAATGCTTTTGTTTTTGGTAATGTCATTAGCCAGCCGTTGATTGCAGACAAAATATCAGGATCCTGATGGGACAAAAAAATATATTCAATGTTACCAATACCACTTATTGCGCCAATTTCTGTTAGGACATGTTTAAATACTTTATGACCTCCTGGATCTAATATAATACTTTTTTTGTTATCAACAATTAAATGAACATTTGCTTGTACCATCTGGCCTCTACCAAAATCCTCAAGTAATATGTTTTGATGTATACCATTTGAAAATAATAATGTATTATTACCCATACAAATCCCCTGTATTTCATTAATTTTAATAACTATTTTAGTTTAATTTTTTTTACTAAATTTGTCAAGTTTTTTTATAGTTTATTTTTCAGGAGATTTAGTTATCAGATTCTTTAAAAGTTAACGCTTTTGTAATAACGAAAACATAACAAATTATATTCAAAGCTTATAAAAAAATATTAGATTGCCAGCAAAGCCAATACCTAGCTTACAGTAAGACGCCCGCAATTCCCTTCAAAACGGGAAAGAACAACAAACTCCCAAATTGCTAACAAAGCTAACACCTAGCTTGCGGCAAGATGCCCGTAATTCCCTTCAAAACGGGAAAGAATGCAACACTGCAGTAAAATCAAAAAGATGGGAATACGGCTATATAGTCATGTCGTAATTCCCTTCAAAACGGGAAAGAATGCAACCAAGAGAATTGTATTATTTATCGTGAGGACGCTATGGCATGTCGTAATTCCCTTCAAAGCGGGAAAGAATGCAACTCGAGAGTTATCATTCAAATTATTATGACCGCGATTTTATCGTCGTAATTCCCTTCAAAACGGGAAAGAATGCAACGAAAAAAAGCTCGTTAAATACTATGGGTTAGATGAAGTCGTAATTCCCTTCAAAACGGGAAAGAATGCAACATGGTTTACCTTACAATAAATTTAAAATTGAAAAATTATCTTGTCGTAATTCCCTTCAAAACGGGAAAGAATGCAACTCGATAGATACATACAACGCAAAAGCCACCCTTCACCTCGGTCGTAATTCCCTTCAAAACGGGAAAGAATGCAACCGTAAGCAGGCGGGGATATATTTTAGGAGGAAAGTATGAAAATGTCGTAATTCCCTTCAAAACGGGAAAGAATGCAACATGATGTGATGTGGGCAGTAAACGACAAAGAAAGAATACCGATTGGTCGTAATTCCCTTCAAAACGGGAAAGAATGCAACAGGGAGGCTGGAATGATTATAACAAACGATTTTGATTTGTCGTAATTCCCTTCAAAACGGGAAAGAATGCAACAGTCACCTTTTATAAAAGTTATGATAACAGCATTCTTAAATTTGATACTTTTATATTAGACATAACGATTCTTTTGTTTTAAAAACATTTTTGTTGCATTCAAATTTGTAGGGGATAGCGCCTATTTTCTTTTAAAAGAACTTGGTTATTGACAGACTTTTTGACAAATCTAAATCCAATATTGCTTACTGTCAAACCGCTAATTTTACTAATACAATAATCTTTTTAATTTGTCAAGTAAAAAAATCATGTAATAAAAATGTTATGTACAAGGATTAATCGGGTGATTAATCCTTGTATGTATTTTCTTATATTGAGGATATTGAATGCTAATTTTCGGTTATAAAGGCATAACAAATAAAATTTTTTTATCGCTATCGATTGTTTAATTATATTTTATAAATCTTTTATTAAAAAGATATTATTGTCTAACTTTTCTGTTTCTGTTTTTTATTGACAAAGACAAAACATTGTTATATTGGCTAAGTTAGCTATTAGGCAAAAAAATAGTTACTTTTAAGTTGGAAGGCATATTCTTTTAAAAATAAGTAGCATTTTTTAATTTTAGAATACTATTGAAGTTTGAGATTTTGTTTTTAAAAATTGAAATATTTAAAATTGCAAAAATTTTATGTAATTTTAGGAGAAAATAAGATGATAATTTTAAATTGTTTGGCAGTTTTAATAGTGTCAATAGTGGTTTCTATATTGGGCAATATAATAGGTATTGGTGGTGGAATCATATTGGTGCCTTTTTATTTATTATTTACATTTAAGCTCAATTATAGCAAGTGGTTTAAGCTTGTTTACAATTGTAGTAAGTTCAATTGGGGGCACATATGCTTTTATAAAGCAAAAAACAATTGATTATAAATTATTTGTAGTTATTATTAGTTTTATTTTGCCTGGTATTATTATAGGTTCAATTGTTAATAAATTTATAAAAACTCAACAATTTGCAATCATATTTCCATTATGGGTAATAATAATAGGTATTTTTTCTTTGGTGAGTGCTAAAAAAAATTTACTAAAATTTAATGGTCAAAGCACTACAAACATCATTAAACATAACAATCTTTTACGTTTCATTTCATTTTTAGCTGGTTTTGCGTCAGGATTTTTTGGTCTAGGGATAGGTGGCATAATGGGAACATATTTGGTTGCTGTGGAAGAAATTTCTCCAAGAAAAGCTTTTTCCACTTTGATTATGATAATGACAGTTACTTCTTTGATTGGGTTTATTGTACATTTAACAAATACAAACGCTTATTCGTCTGTTTGGTTGTTGTACGCTATTTTTTTATTTATTGGTGCGGTATCCGGTTCTCAGATAGGTGCTTATATTTCATCTACTTTAGATTTAAAAACTTTAAGAGTATATCAGGGGTGGATTATTTTATTTTTAGGTTTTTTCTTATTTTTAGGAAATATTGTTAAAATCTAACATATTGTAATTTAAAAAAGGACCTTTACTTTGCCGCACTTTATAAAATGCACTATTAAACTTTGGTGGAGCTAAGGGGGATCGAACCCCTGACCTCTTGGCTGCCAGCCAAGCGCTCTCCCAGCTGAGCTATAGCCCCAAGCATTTTTCATTTTAGCTAAATTTAATGTTTTGTCAATTTTAAATTAAATATCAAAGCCTTGTTCTGTATGTGTTGCAATATCCAGTCCTTTTTGTTCATCTTCTTCTGATACTCTTAATCCATGAGTTAAAATTGAGGTTAATTTTGCCAATAAAAAAGTCCCCAAAGCCGAGTAAGCTATAATTATAATAATAGCCAAAAATTCTATAAAAAACGTGTGAAAATTTCCTAATAGTAAACCATTTTTTGGACTTACAGATTTAGTTGCCAAAAGGCCAACTGCTAAAATCCCAAAAATACCATTTAGTCCATGCACGCCAAACACATCAAGCGAATCATCATAAGAAAACTTATACTTTACATAAGATACTCCTATCCAGCTTATAATTCCAGCAATAATGCCTATTAATAAGCTTGATACTACGCTTACATAACCGCATGCTGGAGTTATACCTACAAGTCCAGCTACTGCACCACTTGCCGCACCAAGCATTGTAGGATGTTTATGCGACATCCATTCAGCGAACATCCAACTCAAAGCACCTGCTGAGGCAGCAATATTGGTTGTTAAAAACACATAACTTGCAAGATTATTTGATGCAATGGCACTTCCTGCATTAAACCCAAACCATCCAATCCATAAAAGACCAGCACCAATTATGCTTAGGGCTATTGATGAAGGTGGCATTATTGTTTTTTTAAAGTCTCTTCTTTTTCCTACAATTAATGCTAAGACTAATGCAGAAATGCCTGAGTTTGCTTCAACAACAAGACCGCCAGCAAAGTCAAGTACACCCATTTTTTGCAGAAAACCACCACCCCATACCCAATGTGCAATAGGTGCATAAACAAGCAAAACCCACAAGCTGCCAAATACAATCCAGGAAGAAAACTTTATCCTTTCAATGACACTTCCGCTAATTAACGCTAATGTAACTGCTGCAAATGATAGTTCAAATGTGCAGTATAGGTATGTTGGTATTGTTTGTGTAACAGAGTTAATTGTGATATTGTTCAAAAATATATATTTAAGACTTCCAATCAGTCCATCTATATCAGGCCCAAAGGCTAAGCTATAGCCAATAATTATCCACAATAAACTGACTATTGCAAGTGATACAAAAGACATGCCAATAGTATTTAATATATTTTTTGAGCGTACCATTCCACCATAAAACAAGCCAAGCCCAACAGGTGTCATTGATAATACAAGTGCTGTTGATATAAGCATCCATGCAGTGTTTGCCTGATTTAAAGGGTGGTTTTGCGCCAACGCAATGCTTGGCATTAAAAGAAAAAGTAAAACGCCAAAAAATCTATAAAAGGATTTTATAAACATTTTAAACCTCCTGAACCCAATTATAGCAATATTTATTCCTATGTTTATATAATTGGATTTTCGGAAGATTTTAATGTTTATAAATTAAAAGACTAATAACAAAATTGTAAACACTTTTACAATTTTGTAAAAACACCCAAGTATTACTTGGGTGTTTTTAAATAGGGGGTACTTATTGTTTTATTTTTTTATACCTTTGCCAGGTCCTTCTGGTGCACCTTTTTCTACAGGCTCACCTGCTTTTTCCCATGCATTAAATCCGCCATCTAAGTTTACTACATTGTCATAACCCAATTCTTTTAGCTCATATGCAACTATGACACCTCTTCCGCCAGTTTTGCAATAAACAAGGTAAGTTTTGTTTTTATCTGGAAACCATGTAGGTCCTTGGAAATCAATTAATCCTCTTGGTGCCCAGATTGCACCTGGTATGTGCCCAGCAGTATACTCCGGATACTCCCTTGCATCCAAAACTATTGCGCCATTTTTTATGAGTTCTTTGGCTTCTTGTACGCTTACATTGTGAACACAAGTTTTAGCCTCTTTGATCTTTTTTTCAGCCAGAGGCGTAAGGCTGTAAGCATACTTAATAGGCACGGATGCAATAAAACCAATTAAAGCAAACAAAACTAACAAACGCTTCATACTAAAACCTCCTTGTAGTAATTTGTTACATATATTATACAATCTTGTTATTTTAATGCAATAATTTTTCTAATTAAATCGACTTTATAGTTTTAATTAAATTATAAGAATTGCTTATACAATCATTGAACCCAACACCATAAAAAGCATTGCCAAGAAAGTATAAGCCAGTATTTTTGGATTCAAATTCTTGTATTTGCTTTATAATTTCTTTGTGATTTAATAAGTATTGAGGTATTGCAGATGTGTATTTTATTATTTTGTAATATTCAAAAGGAGCGAAAATTTTTGCACTGCGTTGCAGTTCGGCTAAAGCAATTTGTAAAATCTCAAAATTACTTTTTTGTACAACAGAAGGCCTCAGCGCACCACCTAAAAACATTCTTACTAAAAATCTATCTTCTGGGCTTCTGTTTTCAAAAATGCTTGAATCAAAGAGTACACCAATGGTTTTGTCAATCTTGTTTAAATCAAATAAATATCCATAAGAATCAACTACTTTGTTTGCAAATTTTTTGCTAAAAGCTAAAGCAACAAGTACAATTGGCGAATAAGGGATGTTTACAAGAGATTTTGATAGCTTATTATCAAGATTTTGTATAATTTTTGCTACCTCAAATGATGGTGCAGTAAATACGACAATATCTGCTTCAAATCTGTCAATATTTGTATACACGACATACTTTGAGGCTTTTTCTATAGAAACAACATTTTGTTTATTTAAAACATTAACAGATTTAGCTATATGATCAGTAAAAGATTGCATACCTTCTTTAAAAGAATAAAGCTCTTTTGCAAATTGACCACTTGCTGAAGAGGTATTTGCTTTTTTTTGCTTCATCAAACTTACCAAACCTTTGATAAGTGAGCCGTATTTCAATTCAATTTCCTTTATACGCTTAAAATTTGAAGTTATGCTCATACTATAAGGGTCTGCTGCATATATTCCAAGAGACATTGGACCAATCAATTTATCTAAAAATTCTTTGCCAAGGCGCCTTGTTACAAATTCTGCAACTGTTTCATCGTTTGGGTTTGGTTTTACAAATGGCTCTTTTAATAAAGCCAGTTTTGATTTTATACTCAAGAAGTTATCTATAAGTAATTTTTGTTGTTTTGTTGGTATTTCGTATAGCCTGCCATCGTATATAAATTTTCTGTTTGATGATTGTTTGGCTTTTATGAGATTTTTTAAAAAGCCTGTTTGTTCAATAAATTTAATTGTAGTTTCGTTGTATAAAAAGCCGTTTGGACCTGCTTCTATTAAAAGACCATTTTCTTGAATTGTCTGAATTTTACCGCCGTTTTGTGTTTCTTTTTCAAGAACGGTTACGTCAAAACCCTCTTTTTTAAGTAAATAAGCGCACGAAAGCCCAGAAATGCCAGCACCTATTACAATTGCTTTCATATATACCTCGATACTATACTTGATAAAACTTCTATGAAGTCGTCATCGTCATTAAAACATTTAAACCTAAATAAATTAATATTCATTTTTTTTGCAAATTGAGCATATGTATAATCTATCTCATAAATTGTTTCCGTGTTGTCTGTAACAAAACTTACTGGTACAATAAGAACAGTTTTGTTTTTAAGGTTTTTAAGTGTGTCAGTTGTTGTAGGCTCAAGCCAAGCAATGGGTCCAAGCTTTGATTGAAAAGACACATAATATTCTTTTAAGTTAAGGTTTTTTGCCAAAAAATTGCAAAAGATATATGTGTCTTTTTCGTAGGAATCTTTTTTGGCAAGTTTTAAAGGTAAATTATGGTTAGAAAAAATTACCGCATCAGGATAAATTTCATTTAGTGTAGCTTTAAGCTTTTGTATGTAGAAATCAATAAATTTGGCAAAACTACACAAAGGAGGAAGGATTTTTTTTGGTTTTTTTTCAAACAAAATACCATATAGTGTTTTAGAATAGATCGTGTATAATGGAAACATTATTGTGTTTTTATCTTTACAAAATGGTTTTGAATAAGAAAAACAATAATTTACTTTAGTATTAAGGATTTTTTGCAATTTATTTGCCTGGGATTTTGTTATCTCAAGCAATGGTGAGGGTGCAACTTTTAATATTTTGCAGCTTGAAAAAGCTCTGCTTAGCATAAGCGTTGCAAATATTTTTCGAATTAAGGCATTTTGAATATTTGATATGTATGGGTCGTCAAACATATTATGCAAAAAGCTAAAACATTCGGTTTTTTTTGAAATATAACCTAAATTAGCAATTGTTATATTCATGTATTGTATCTACTAAAAATTTTAAATTATCTTGGGGTGTTTGTGGAAGCACGCCGTGGCCTAAATTAAAAATATACAGTTTACCTTTCATGCTATTGAGTAATTCTAAAGTATGTTTTTTTATTGTATTTTTGTCTGTGAGCAAGATTGTATTGTCAAGGTTACCTTGAAGACACTTGTTAGTTTTTTGTGAGATTTGGTCAAGTTCTACTTTCCAATCAAAACTATACGCACTTGAAGGTAATTTTAAAATATAATCCAATAAATGATTTGCTGAGTGAGCAAAGTAAATAGATGGTTTTTTAATAGATTCTAATATTTTGAAATTATATTCAAAGATATAATCTTTATAAGTTTTGGCAGCCAATATCCCAGCCCAACTGTCAAATAATTGATAACAATCACAACCGCTTTGAAGTTGAGCATTTAAATAATCAATTGTGAGATTAGTTAAAATTTCCATGATGTTTTTGAATTTTTCTTTTTCCTGGTAAATAAAAGCTTTAGGCGAATAGAATTTTGCATCGTTAAAAAGATAGCAATACAATGTAAAAGGGGCGGCTGCAAAACCTATTAGTGGTTTTTTTGTCAATGTTTTTATTAGTTTTATACCTTCAAAAACAAAGTTTAATTTATTGAATAAACCATCATAGTATAAATTATTGATATCAATATCAACAACAGGTGATGTTCCTTCGTGATAGAAAATTTTGGCATTCAAAGCCAAAAGA
The DNA here is from genome assembly GCF_900101285.1 of Desulfurella multipotens. Lineage (NCBI taxonomy): Bacteria > Pseudomonadati > Campylobacterota > Desulfurellia > Desulfurellales > Desulfurellaceae > Desulfurella > Desulfurella multipotens. The sequence goes on along the minus strand of NZ_FMYU01000001.1, from coordinate 44,602 downwards.
GGAATCAATATATCAGAAAACAATATTGCAGCATCAACATTAAGTGTTTCAATTGGAAGAAGTGTAGTTTTTGCTATAAGCTCAGGTGTTGTACACATTTGCAAAAAAGAGTAATTTCGTCTTAGATCGCGGTATTCTTTTAGCGCCCTGCCTGCCTGTCTCATTAGCCATACAGGCGTATCTTGTCCTTTTATACCATTTAACCTATCCAAAAAAAACATTTTTAAGTTTTAGCCTCGTGCCAATTTTTGCCTATGCCAATGTTAACTTTTAGTGGTACTTCAAAATTTACAACTTTTTCCATTGAATTTTTTACAATATCTTTTACTTCTTCAACTTGAGCATCACTGCATTCAATTAATAGTTCATCATGTATTTGCAAAATGATTTTTGCATCAAAATTTTCAAGTGCTTTATCTAATTTAACCATAGCAATTTTTATAATATCAGCTGCTGTGCCTTGAATTTTGGCATTTACTGCAGCCCGTTTTTCAAATTCGGCTAATTTCTTATTAGGACTGTTTATATTTTCAAAGTAGCGTCTTCTATTGAAGTATGTTTGTGTGTAGCCTAAATTTTTTGTTTCTTTAAGTGTTTCATCTATAAATTCTTTTGCTTTTGAAAACCTTTCGAAATAGCGTTGTATATACTCACTTGCTTTTTGTGCCGGAATTGAAAGCGTTTTTGCTAAGCTTTGTGCGCCCATCCCATAAATAATACCAAAATTAATTGTTTTTGCAATTCTTCTTGTGTGTGAATCTACCATTTCCGGCAAAATATTAAATAATTCTACAGCTGTTTGTGTGTGTATATCTAAATCTTTTTTAAAAATTTCAAGCAGTATCGGATCTTTAGAAAGTTCAGCCAAAACTCTTAATTCAATTTGAGAATAATCTGCACAGATTAAACTGAAATCTTTTTTTGCAACAATAGCTTCTCTGATATTAACAAATGGGTTGTCAAGAGGAAGATTTTGCATATTGGGGTTTGAAGATGATAGTCTACCGGTTAGTGTTAAAGTTTGATTGAATGTTGTATGTATACGATTATTTTTGTCTGCATTTTTAATTAGAGGTTCAATATATGTGGATAAAAGTTTGGTTAGTATCCTGTATTCTATAATTAATTTTGCTACTGGATGGTCAAGTTGTTCTAAAGTATCAGAATCCGTTGAAAAACCTGTTTTGTTTTTTTTGGTTGGTTTTAAACCAAGTTTTTCAAAAAGCGCCACTTGAAGTTCTTTTGGTGAATTTATGTTGATTGAACCAGTTATGCTTTCAATTGAAGAGCGTTTTTCCTGTATTAGTTTATTGATAGTTTCTCTATATTGCTTTAATTTTTCTATATCTACGCCGATACCCTCTTTTTCCATTTTCTTTAAAATTTTTGATAAGGGAAGCTCAACTTCAAATAACAAGAATTCCAGACCGAGTTTTTTTATAAAATCTAGAAAAATAGGCTTAAGATAAGAGACTTTTTGGCTATAGGTCATTTCTGATACCTTTTCGTAGAGTCCTTTGTCTATAAATAAGGCACATTTATCAATATTGCCTGCAGTTTTTGGCTGGATTAAATAAGCTGCAAGCTCAAGCAAAACTGAATCGTCCGTTTGATAAGAAGGTAGTTGCTCATCAAATAAATTAGCTTGATTACAATTTTTATTATTGTTTTTATTAGGTACAAGCTTATCCATAAGGCTTTTAAAATTGTATTGTTTAAAGAGTTTCGTAAGCAATTCAAGATCTGGTTCGGATTTTTTTATAGAATCAATTGTAATATTGTCAAAATTTATATTTTTATCTAAAATTGTTAGAGATTTATATAGCTTTAGCTTTTCTTCGTCAATATTTTCTTTTATTTTTTGAGGCAACCTGTCTTTATTTTTTATAATGCTATTTATATCGCCATAGCTTGTCAAAAGCTTAACTGCTGTTTTTGGCCCGATATTTTCAACGCCTGGTATGCCATCTGATGAGTCTCCAGCTAAAGCCAGCAAATCGCTTATTTGTTGAGGTTTTACACCAAACTTTTCAATTGTTTTTTTATAGTCATAGGTGATATTTTTCACAGGATCAAAGATAAATACATTATCATCAACAAGCTGAAACAGATCTTTATCCTGTGTTACAATAACCACATCAAAATCTTTTTTAAACTTATTTGCAAGCGTTGCAATGATATCATCAGCTTCAAATCCAGCTAGTTCCAAATATTTTACACCAAAGGCTTTAATAATTTCTTTTGTAGGCTCGATTTGAATAGCCAAATCATCTGGTATTGGAGGACGCTGTTTTTTATAATCGTCAAAAAGCTCTTTTCTAAACGTTTTTTCTTTTGAGTCAAAGCAAATAAGTATATATTTTGCATCTTTTAAAGACAATAGTAGCCTTGCAAACCCAAATATAACACTTGTAGGAAAATTATTGTACGATAAATTTTTGATTGCATAAAAAAATCGGTATAAAAATGAACTTCCATCAATTAAGTATACTTTTTCTTTCATAAGTATTTGACAAACAAAACAGATTTAATCATAATAAACAACACGTGGGCGATTAGCTCAGTGGAAGAGCGCTTGCTTCACACGCAAGAGGTCACAGGTTCGATACCTGTATCGCCCACCAATTTTATTGTTTTTTTGGAACAATCCTTAAAGAAAGTTCATCAAGTTGCTTTTGATCTACTTCGTTTGGTGCAATAGTTAAAGGGCAAATACCTTTTTGTGTCTTTGGAAATGCTATGACTTCCCTTATGGATTCTTCTTTTAAAATAAGCGTTACAAGCCTATCAAAACCAATGGCAAGACCGCCATGTGGCGGTGCTCCGTATTTTAAAGCATCAATCAAAAAGCCAAATTTTAACCTTGCTTGATCTTGTGGTATATTTAGTACCTTAAACATTTTTTCTTGAAGGTCGCTTCTGTGAATCCTTATGCTTCCTCCGCCAATTTCTGTGCCGTTTAGTGTAATATCATAAGCTCGAGCTTTAACGCGTTCTGGGTGTTCTTCTAAAAATTCAATATCTTCAAGCTTTGGTGATGTAAAAGGATGGTGCATGGCATCCCATCTTTTTTCTTCTTCGTTGTATTCAAACAATGGAAAATCAACAACCCATGTGAAATTGAACTCATCTTTGTCTGCTAAGTTAAGCCTTTTTGCAAGCTCAACCCTTAAAGCGCCAAGTGCGCTATAGACAATTTCTTTTTTATCAGCAACAAAAAATAAAATATCTCCAGGTTTTGCTTCTAATCTTTTTATTATCTCATCCATGTGTTCTTTTTTGAAAAATTTTACAATAGGTGATTGAAGTTCATTTTCTCTGACTTTAATCCACGCGAGGCCTTTTGCTTTAAATACACTTGCAAGTTTTGTCAATTCATCAATTTCTTTTCTTGAAAACCACTCGCAACCTTTTGCATTTATTGCGCATACTATGCCTTTTTGGGCAGCTGCGCTAAATACTTGAAAATCGCAAACGCGTGCAATATCTGTAATGTCTTTAAGCTCAAGAGAATACCTTAAGTCTGGTTTATCAGAACCGTAGCGACTCATAGCTTCATCGTATGAGATACGCTTAAATGGTATTTTAAGTTCAAGGCCTAAAGTTTCTTTAAATATTGAATAAATAATTCCTTCAGTTATTTGCATTACATCTTCTTCGTCAACAAAACTCATCTCAAGATCAATTTGTGTAAATTCAGGCTGTCTGTCTGCCCTTAGGTCTTCATCTCTGAAGCATTTTGTTATTTGGTAATACCTATCAAACCCAGAAACCATAAGCAACTGTTTAAAAAGCTGCGGGGATTGAGGAAGGGCATAAAATTTGCCTGGTTCTAGTCTGCTTGGTACAAGAAAATCCCTTGCGCCTTCAGGTGTGCTTTTTGTTAGCATTGGTGTTTCTATATCAATAAAACCTTGTGAGTCTAAATATTTTCTTGCAGCAAATGCAGCCTTATACCTTGTAATAAGGTTTCTTTGCATAGTTGGCTTTCTAAGATCTAAGTAGCGATACTTAAGCCTTGCTTCTTCGCTGGCATTGACATATTCTTCAACAGGAAGAGGTACAACTTCGCTTACAGATAAGATATCCATTTTTTTAGCTAAAACTTCTACTTTTCCTGATTTTAAATTTTGGTTTTGCGTGCCTTCGGGTCTTAACCTAACAATTCCACTTACTTTGATACAAAATTGACTTCTTAGGCTTCTTGCTTTTTCGTGTAACTCTTTATTTTCTTCTGGGTCAAAAACAATTTGTACAATGCCTTCTCTATCTTTTAAATCAATAAAAACCACTCCACCATGATCTCTATAATTTTGGACCCAACCGTATAGGTTAACTTCTTTTCCAAGCAAGCTTTCATCAACATTACCGCAATATGCAGTTCTATCAAGTGGCATACAAAACTCCTTTTAACGTATTTTCTAATTGGTTTAATTCAATTGTTTTTTGGGTTGAATTTTTCATATCTCTTACAATACACGAGCTACTTTTTAATTCATTTTCCCCTATTATTATGCAAACTTTAGCTTCTAATCTATCAGCTTTTTTTAACATGCTTTTTAAACTTTTATTTTCATATTCGCAATAAACTTTAAATTGTAAATCACTAAGTTTTTGAAGTATATTTAATGCGTACAATGTAACGCCAAGGTTTGCAATGTAAATATCAATACTGTTTTGTGGCTTAATATCTAAAATATCAATAATGCGTTCTTCTCCAAGTGCAAACCCCACACCACAAATGTTATTCCCACCTAAGTCTTGAATCAAATTATCGTATCGTCCGCCAGCAGATAGTGTCAAATTATTATTTACAAACTCAAACACAAAGCTTGTGTAATAATCCAGGCCTCTAACAAGCAATTCATTTTCTATAAATTCTATATTAAGAGCTTTTAGACACTCTACTACACCTGTGTAATGCTCTTTGCAATCTTTACATACGTAATCTTTCAATTTAGGCGCACTCCTTGCAATTATTTTACACTTTTCATTTTTGCAATCAAGAATTCTTAGTGGATTTTTATAAAGCCTTTTTTGACAGTCAATGCAGAGGGATTCTTTGTAATGCTCAAAATAACTAATTAGCGCTTTTGAATACTGGGGTCTACAGTTTGGGCATCCAATATTATTTATCTCTAAGTTTGTTTTAATATTCAATTTTTCAAACAGAAGTGTGTTTATATATATAATTTCTGCATCTATAGCAGGGTTTTTAATACCAAAGCATTCTGCTCCAATTTGATGAAATTGTCTAAAACGCCCTTTTTGAGGCCTTTCATAGCGAAACATTGGTCCTATATAATAAAGTTTATTAAATACAGATGTTTCAAGTTTATTTTCTATAAAAGCCCTGGCTATACCTGCTGTGCCTTCTGGTCTTAATGTTACAGATTCTCCGGATTTATCTAGAAAAGTATACATTTCTTTTTCTACAATATCCGTGCTATCTCCTACACCTCTTTCAAATACCGAAGTTTTTTCTAAAATAGGTGTTCTGATTTCTTTGTAGCCTAAATGAGTAAATATTTTAACAGCTGTTTTTTCAAGAAAGTGCCATTTTTCTATTGTTTCTGGTAGTATATCTTTGAAACCTTTCAAAACTACCTCCTTGCTTTTATTGCAAAAGCTATTATGGCTATTGGAAACAATACTAAGTTTGGAAGCCAGATAGCATAATATATATTATTGCTTGAATATAAGCTTTTGCCAAATGTTTCAAGTACATAAAATACTATAAATGAAAACATGCTAAAAATTATTCCAAAAGTTTTTCCGGATCTGTAAAAACTCAAAGCAGAAACAAAACCTATTAAAGATAAAACAAATACACTGGTAGATAGAACAAACATTTGATGAAGCTCAAATAAGGCATCTGTGCTTTGTGGGTGAGTTTTAATATAATGTATCAATTTATTGATTGGCATAAAACCAGGATTGCTTGCAAAGTTATAAGTAAGGTCAGAAAATTTTATAACTACTGTATAAACTTTAAAATAAGCATTGTTTATACTATTTTTGTCTCTAAAAAAAACATTTCCATCAAAACATTTAAGTGCAAAGCCGTCAATTGTGTCTATAAATTCAACTCTTTTTGCTTTTATTATTTTATTTTCTACATCTACAAAAACATTATAAGCTTTGTTATGATTGGGGGATAAAGCATCTGCATAAATCGTAAAATTTTTTGTTTTAAAAAAGGTATTTTCTGTTAAACCAGCCTGGACATTATTTTTTGCAAGTTTGTAAAGTTTAGTTCGATATGCAGCATTTGCTATTGGGGATAGATATGTAACTATAAAAAATAGAAGAAGAAAAACAATAAATGTAAATAAAAGGGCGCTTTTATAAATTCTAAACGTGGAAAGCCCCATGGTTTTTGCGATATCAATTTCTAAGTTTTTAGACATCTGAGTATATGTAAGGTTAATTGAAAGCATTAAACTCATAGGTATTGTAAAAATTGCTAAAAACAATGCCATATAAGCAAGAATCGTTAGCATATCAAATAGACTTGTACCGGTAGAAAAAAGTACATCGGAAAATTTAACCATATCTCCTATTAACATAACTATTGTGGTAATTATTAAACTTACAAAGAAAGACTTTGTAAGATTTATAATTATGTACCTATCAAAGAGCTTTATACTAAACAGCTAAAAGCCCTCCCTGGCAATATTTTTGATTTAAATTGTCTTGTTTCTAAATTATTTCTATTGAGTTTTAAAAAATACTCATTCATTGTTAAAAAGTTTGTATTTTGTTTTATTGCGTTTAATAGTTTAACAAATGTGTCAATGAATGGGCCACCTTCAATTTCTGCATGAACCGGCAAAACACCATATTCGGTTGTTTCAATGGTTTTTTTTGCGATACTTAAAAAATCTTTTGGATTTTCTTCAAGACATGGTAGGTTTGATGGTATTTCAATCAATTGGGTGATTTGTTCAACAAATGGTTTTTGCGCCCTTGATATACTTAAAAATTTGATAAACTTTAAATTTTTGATGTATTTTAGGGCTTTTTTAGAGCAAACCCAACCTGGAGCGCCAAATGATTTAGGATAGTCTTTGTATATGCTAAAGTATGTTGAGATGCCTTTTTCAAACCATACTTTAATTTCATCGTAAGTTAATTTTTCTATGTTATCTTGCCAAAACCTATGATCGTATGCATGAAACTCAACTTCATGTCCATTTAATTTTATCTGAATAAGTATATCTTTCAACCACGCAAGCATTGGCGGTTTAAGTAGTGTACCATATAGAGCTGTTTTAATACCGTAAGAACTGACTGCTTTTGTTTTTAACATCTTTTTTAAAAAAGCTGGCTTTAAGAGGTTTATTATTGCTTTTCCAGAATTATCAGGTCCAAGTGTTACATAGAAAGTAGCTTTTATATTAAATTCATTGAAAATCTTAATGAGTTTTGTAACGCCGTATTTTAGACCATTAAAAGTATCTACATCTACTTTAATGCATATGTTATTCATACTCATTTATAAATGCATCTATCGATAATTTTAATGCATCTTCTAATGCAACTTTTGGCTCCCAGTTAAGTAATTCTTTTGCTTTTTTTATAGAAGGTTTTCTGTTGTATATATCTTGGTAAGATTCTCCGTAAAATTCTTTTGAATCTATTTCTATAATTTGCGAAAACTCTTTGTCATTTTTATGTTTTTCATGTTTTGAAAAAATATCCCTCATTAAGTAAGCTAAATCTTTTATTGAAATATTGTTATTTGGATTTCCTATATTTATTATTTGTTTATCACATACATTGTTTTCATTTTTCAAAATTTTGATTAAAGCGTCAATACCATCGCTTATGTATGTGAAGCTACGCATTTGTTTTCCACCATCTACTAAATATATAGGTTTTTTAAAAAGCAGTGATGCTATGAACTGTGTAACAACTCTGGAAGAACCTTCTTTGGCAATTTCTATTGAATCAAGTTTTGGTCCGATCCAGTTAAATGGCCTAAAAAGTGTAAAAGGTAAATTTTCATGATTGCCATAAGCCCAAATTACTCTATCTAGCAATTGTTTTGATGCAGAATAAATCCAACGTTCTTTGTTTATTGGTCCTGTACATAGAGGGCTTTTGTCTTCGTCAAATTCTGGATCAGGGCTTATACCATAAACTTCCGATGTTGATGGGAAAACAATGCGTTTTTTATACTTTGCGCACTTTTTTATAATATCTAAATTGGCTTCAAAATCTAAGTGGAATACTCTCAAAGGATCTTCCACATACATTTTTGGCGTTGCAATAGCAACAAGAGGCATTACAACATCGCACTTTTTTATATGATACTCGATCCATTCTTTGTTTATTTCAATGTCGCCTTCAACAAAATGTAATCTAGAATTTTCAAGTTCTCTTATGCGGTTATCATCTATATCCATGCCATATACTTCCCAGTCTGTGCTTGCAAGCACTTCTTTGGTTAAATGATAACCAATAAAACCGTTTACACCTAAAATTAAAATTTTCACAAATATCCCCCTTCTAAAAGATTTAAAATTTCTTTTTCTTTATATGTTTTACCATCGTATTCAACTTCTTTTAATTCCAACGAGCCTTGTTTTGCTCCAATGTAAACTTTATTGTCTATTTTGATAATTTGTTTTGGCTGTAATTGGATGCTAGAAGGTATTGCCCACCATATAATTAGTTCTTTACCTTTATAGTAGCAAAATGCACCAGGGTAGGGTTTTGTAACAGCTCTTATTAAGTTGTATATTTCTATAGAAGTTTTATTAAAATCAATTAGACCATCTTGCTTAGTTCTTCTACCAAAATAACTTGCTTTTGACTCATCTTGTTTTACTGGCTTTACTGTATTGTTTTTAATATGTGGCAAAGTTTCATCCAAAAGTGTAAAGGCTAATTTTTCCAGTTTTTCATAAAGTGTTTTTGCTGTATCATAAAAGTCTATATCTACGCACTTTTGAGCAATAATATCGCCAGCATCAGGTTTTTTTACCATATAATGAAGTGTAACGCCTGTTTGTTTTTCACCATTTACCAAAACCCAATTAACAGGAGCTCTGCCACGATAAGCTGGAAGGCATGATCCATGTAAATTTATAGCTTTAAAAGGCGCAAGTTTTAGAATATCTTCACATATGAGATTCCTGTAGTAAAAAGAAAAAATAATATCAGGTTTATAGCTTGCAATTTTATCAATCCATTCTTTTGTATTTACATTTTCTGGCGTAAAATATTCTATATTATTTTTTTCGCACCAGGCTTGAACACTTTCAAACCATATATTTTCGTTTTCATCATTTTTATGAGTAAAAACACATTTAATGTCAAATCCATGTTTTTTGAGGGCTGAACAACCAATTACGCCCATATTATGATATGCAAAAACAACCGTTTTCATTGGTTTTCTTCTGTTGTTTTAATTTTTTTTAGTGAATTATCTTTTGATTCATATATATTTTCAATTACAAATACAGGTCTGTTTTTAACCTGTTTGTAAATTCTTCCTATATATTCTCCGAGTATGCCAAATGCAAAAAATTGAGCTCCAATAAGAATAAAAAGGACACTGAAAAGTGAAAATACACCGCCTAAAGCCCACTCAACACCGTAAAATATCCTTCCAAGCGCCAATACAATGCCAAGCAAAATACCAAAAGCTGCAGTTAAGATACCACCATATAACAATATCTCAAGCGGTAGGTTTGAAAACGAAGTCATTAAATCAAACATTAAATTTACAAGCTTGATAAGTGAGTATTTAGATTTTCCAGCCTGTCTTTGGCTGTGCTGTATTGGTATCTCAACAATATTTTTTGTATAGTACGTTGCAATAGCTGGTATAAATACAGTTTTTTCGTCATTATTTAGCATGCGTTCAACTATCTTTTTTCTGTAGCCTCTAAGCATACAACCCCAGTCGTTTAAATCGACTTTTGTGATTTTTTTTGTTATGTAATTGTTTAAGTGAGAAGAAAATTTTCTAAAGATAGAATCTTTTCTTTGCTGTCTTATTGTTGCTATGACATCATAGCCTTCGTTAAATTTTTCAACAAGCTTTGGTATTTCCTCAGGTGGATTTTGAAGATCGGCATCCATTGTGATTACTTTATCGCCTGAAACCACACTAAATCCTGCAAAAATTGCAGCATGTTGCCCATAGTTTCTTGCAAGTTCCACTACTTTTACATTGCCTTTTAAGCTTTTTAAAATGTTTAGAGAATTATCTTTGCTGCCATCATCAACGTATATGATCTCGTAATCTTCATTTAATGAGTTTAAGACATTCAATAGTCTTTCATGTAAAGGTAAAATATTTTCTTCTTCATTGTAAACAGGTATAACAACAGATATCATTTTTTTACTCCAAAGAAAGCTTTTCTATTCACAAACAAAGCGGTATTTCCGACAATTACCGATAACCATAATGTGCAAATCCTTGCTAAAATTGTTGCTGGTAAGCTAACATAGGCAGGTATACCTATATAAATAAGCAAACCAAACAAAGTAATATCTGATACAATTAATCCCCCAGGCAACATGGATAAACTTCCAACAAGCGTTGCAAAACCAAATATTACAGTTGTTTTTATAATATTTACATCAAAGCCAAAACCTTTCAAAATCAAACTAAGCGAGACACCCTCGCTTGTCCAGGCAAGTATAGTAATTAAAATCACTTCACTAAAAAGTCCTATGGTAAAAAATGACACCATATCTTTTAAAACAACATAATACTTCCTTATGGTGTATGGCAAAATTGTTCTAAGTTTTACAAATATTTGTTTAAATATCTTTGGATAAAAGATTATACTTACTGCAATTATGAGAATTGCTCCCAAAATAGAAAATTTTTGCAAATAAAACATACCAATTAAAGATATCACAGAAAGTATCAAAAAATCAACATAAATTTCTGCAAATGTAGCAGATAGCGTTTTTTTGAACGGTGTTTTTGTTATATTTTCTATAATGTAGTTTTTTATAGTATAGCCAAATTTAACTGGTGTAACACTCATTGCCAAACCGCATAGAAAGATTTTTAAATCTGTAAAAAAATTTACTTTAATGCTCAATTTTTTTATATATAAATGCCACCTAAAAAATTTTATAAAATCGTTTCCAAAACCAAAAATTGCCGCGCCAATCAAATATATTTTATCAAAATATTCCAAAGATTGTACAGCTTTTTTGAAATCTGCGAAAAAACCTATTGCTGATATTATAATAAACAGTATTACAAGCAATATAAAAAATTTTTTCAACTAATCTGTTTGCCCCTTATTAGATATAATACTAAAGTATGGTTCTTTTAATAGTATGTAATAATGTTTGTATGCAAATTTTGGTATTTGGTTTGTCTTGATAAGCAATATTACCCTTTTGTCTGAATCCCATACTTTTTTAAATTGTTCGATGCTTGGAAACCATTTTTCTTGCTCTTTTGGTGATAGGTGGCTTCGCCCAAAACCAAGCTCATTTACGCTATCGATTTGTATTGTTCTTTTTTGTGTGTAGTAATTAAAAGATTGTCTATAGAGTTTGTATTGTCCAAGAAGGTCGCCTTTTTTGTATATTTTATTAACAAATAAAGCAACGGGTTTTGTGGTTTTGTAGTATATAGTATAAGCGGCAGTAGGAATAATAGCTAAATTGTAAAAAATCATAATACCAAAAAATATACTCAAAAATGTTTTTTTGGCATCTTTTACAATAAACGGTAAAATAGCTAACACAATCAAAACTATAGCAGATGGTGTTATTAACATAAACCATTTTTCTAAGCTCATGTATACATTTTGAACAAAACAAAACCCAATAAGTGCAACGAAAAAAATGCTAAACATCACAAGGTTAATATACTTATCATTTTTATCTATGTTTTTTATATTTGAAAACATATTGCCAAGTACTATCGAAAGGGGGAAAAATAAAGGTGCTACATATGTCACAAGTTTACTTTGAGATAGACTATAAAATACAAATATAAAGCCACCAAATGTCAACAAAAATATTAAATCATCCTTTTGAATCCCTTTAAATTTTGATATTTTGTACGCTTTTATCATACTAAAAATAAATAAGATCCACGGCAAAAACCCAAAAATTACAACAGGTAGAAATGTCCAGATAGGTTGTGTGTGTTCTAAAGGCTCTAGGTATCTCAAAAATTCTTGTTTTAAGAAGAAGTAATAGTAAAAATCACTTACCTGTTGCCCTGCCATATAAATCCATGGTAGACATAAAGCAAGAAGCAATATAATGCCTATTGGTGATATCAATCTGAAAAAGCTTTTAAATTGTTTTGCAAATATTGACCACAAGAAAAGTATTGCAAATGGGAAAATTATGCCAATGAGTGCTTTTGATAAAAACCCAAGTGCCATTCCTATATACATAAGATATACAAAATATTTTTTGTTAGTTTTTAAATATAAATAACCACTGTAGGTTGACATAGTTATAAAAAATGCATTTGTCGTATCTATGAGATTTAGCCTGCCTATTATAAAATAGTACATTGAGCTTGCTAAGATTAAAGAAGACCAAAATGCAGTTTTTTGATTTATGATTTTTTTTGCAAATTTGTAGTTTAAAAAAATTCCAATTAACGAAATTGTTACCGTCCAGAACCTTCCAGCAAAATCGTTAAATCCAAAAATTTTAAGTGCTAAAATATTCATCCAGTAATACAAAGGAGGTTTTTCTAAATATACCGTATAGTTTAGATAAGGTATAACATAATGTCTAAGCTGTATCATTTCACGCGGAATTTCTACATATCGCGCTTCATCTGGATCCATGTATGGCATATACCAAATTAGAGCAAAGTAGCATATAATTATAAATAAAGCATAAAAAATAAGTTTTTCTCTTTTTTCTTCCATACTTTAGCTCCTCAAAATATATTTATAACATTTTATTTGGATTTTGTATATCTCGTTTTTCATTGAATATTAAAAATTCATCAGAATTGGTTTCAAGTTCAATTCTTGGTAGCCTTTGAGTGAGCTTATGATCAAGTGTATTTACTCCATCTCTGGCATAATGCATGAAGTATATATGATTTCTTTGTACTTGAGTTAAGCAAAAAAATATAGCAAACAGCAAAACAAATAATTTCGAATTACTCATAACATATTAAACTAGCGACTTACATTGTTTTAAAAATTATAAAAACCTTAAATTTCGTTCATTTATTGAAAAAAAACAAAAAGTAACTATAATCCAAAAGATGGGGGTGTAAAATGAAAAAAATTGTATTTATTGCTTTGTTTTTATTTGCATTTAGTAGTGTAGCTAGCGCTCGTATTATATACAATTTGGGTTATGGTTTTGGCTTACTAAATTCTGGTAATGGTTTTAGCAAACTGGATAAAAAATATTATGATTATTATAAAGCGAGTGTTGATTTCGAGCATTTTTACACTAAAAATTTTAGCGTTATAGCAGAGCCATTTGTTGCGTATGTAAATAGACCAACAGAAGGCGTGTCCTTTGGTGTGAGTAGTTTGTTGAGGTATTATTTTTTAAATGAAACGACATTCAGGACATTTGCTGATGGCGGTTTGGGTGTTTCATACAATACTTTGCAGTATCCAGACCAAGCCTCAAAATACTTATTTATGCCACAGGTAGGTTTAGGTATAGAATTTAATGTGGGCAAATCTACAAAAATGTTTATAGAGGATAGATTTATACATATGTCTTGTGCTTCTATAAAAGAACCAAACGGAGCTGTAAATTCGAATACAATAATGATTGGGATATCTTTTTAATTAATGGATGGATTTAAAGACTGGCATTGGCAAGTAAAACATTCTTTAAAAAATGTATCAAGTCTTGGTCTTGTAAGTACGGAAGATACACTTGTTACGCCGTATTTGCTTAGTTTGTTTCAAAGCAAAGCCATACTAAATCAATTTATTGAAACAAATGAAAAAGATGAAAAAGGTTTAAAAGACCCTTTGTATGAAAAAAAATTCACAAAAGTAAAGGGGTTAATTCACAGATATCCAGACAGAGCATTAATTGTTTTAACAAATAAATGTTTTGCAAATTGCAGATTTTGTTTTAGAAAAAATAATTGGGATAATTATGAAGGTTTTAGTTTAAAGAAAGCTATTGAATATTTAAATAGCCAGACTCAAGTAAGAGAAGTGCTAATTAGCGGGGGAGACCCACTAACTTTTGAGGACAAAAGCTTAGCTAACATTATTGAAAAAATTAGGTCAATTAAACATATAGAGTTAATAAGAATAGCCACACGCGCCTTAAGTGTTTTACCATATAGGATAAGTGATTCTTTGATTGAAGCTTTGAAGCCTTATAAGCCTATTTGGTTTTCAATCCATATAAATCACCCAGATGAGATAACGGATGATTTTATTGAAGCTTCAGGTAAAATTATTGATAGTGGTTTTCCGGTTGTTTCGCAAACCGTGCTATTGCGCGGGATAAACGATGACGCTTTTATACTTAAAGAATTGTTTTGTAAACTTGTTAGGCTTCGTATAAAACCGTATTATTTGTTTGGTTGCGATAGGGCGGTGGGTAATGAGCGCTTCAGAGTTAAAATAGAAGATGCGCTAAAAATTATAGGTCTTTTGAGAAATAATATTAGTGGTCTTTGTATGCCATTTTTTGCAGTTGATGTCGATGATGGAGGTAAAATTATTTTAGAACCAAACCGTATAATTTCAAAAAAAGATAATATTTATACATTTAAAAACTTTGAAGGTAGGCAATTATATTATGAAGATGCCAAGTATTGATGAAATTATTAAAAAAATAAAAAAACAAACAAACCCTGAAAGATTAGGTATGATATTAATCCATAATGGGATTGTAAGAAAAACTTCAAAGGATGGCTCAAAAATTGTAAAAGAGATGGTTATTAGTTACAATAAAGAACTTTTGGATAAAAAAGTTAATGAATTAAAAACTTTACCTGGCATAGAGCATGTTTATGCATTTATAAATGCAGGAAAACTTAATGTTGGCGATGATATTATGCTGGTTATAGTTGCTGGTGATAGAAGAAGCAATATTTTAAAACCCTTTGAAGATTTTATTAAATATATAAAGCAAAATATAGTTAAAGAGCAAGAAATATGAATGAAATAGTTAAAAGAGTTATTGAACACTACAAAGAACCAAAGTTAGAGCTTGAATACTCAAATCCGTTTGAATTACTTATAGCTTTGATTTTATCCGCAAGATGCCTTGATAAAACAACAAATAAGATTACAAAGGAGTTTTTTAAGCGATTTAAAACCCCTTGTGATATAGCAAATTCAAGCCCAGATGAGGTTAACATGCTAATATCCTCATGCAGCATGCACAATTCTAAGGCAAAAAGTATTTTTGAATTGTCAAAAATTTTATGTGATAAGTTTGATAATAAAGTTACAGATGATTTTGATGAGTTAATTAAATTGCCTGGTGTTGGCGAAAAAACAGCTAATATTTTACTTGCGTTTGGTTTTTCAAAGCCCACAATAGGTGTAGATACGCATGTGGCGCGTGTTTGCAAGCGGCTTGGAATTTCAAAAACCACTGACCCAAAAGAAGTTGAGGAATCGATTAAATCTATTTGCGAAAAGCAATACTGGGTAGCGTTTTTTTCTGGTTTGATATTGCATGGTAGGTATATTTGCACAGCAAAAAAAGCCCATTGTGATAATTGTTTTTTAAGTGATTTGTGTGCCAGAAACATTTAGGTTTTAACTACTGTTTTGATGACAGTTATTGCAAAATTTGTAAAGGTTACTGTTGCAAAGGCGAGGGTTATGTGTTTTTAGAGCAAAGTGATATAGAATCTATTGCTATTTATTTAAATTTAGAAATTGAGCAATTTATTCAGATTTATACAAGGAAATTCTATGATAAAATTGTACTTGCAAATGTAAAAATTAATGGAGAGTATAAGTGTTGTTTTTTGAACGATGGTTTGTGTGAAATCTATCCAAGTAGGCCCAGTCAGTGCAAGACCTTTCCTTTCTGGGATAGCATGAAGAATTTAAGCATTGAGGAATTAAAGCAATTATGCCCTGCAATTAAAAAATAATGGTTGACTTTTCTTTAAAATTTCTATAGTTTATAGCCAGCTTATGAAAAGTTTGAGCAAAGTTGAAGTAAAAGGCTTGGAAGCGCTTTTTTACGATGAGCTTATTAGTTTAATTAGTGGTTTTACATACAAAAATTTTCTAAATGTCATCCTCAACGCATGTGAAGGATCTTCAGTTAAAATGAACGAAATTGGCAGAAATTATAGTATTGTGGATTATGGATGCGGCTCTGGCATGGCACTATGCAAATTTGCAGAACTATCTCAAGGTCAAATCATTGGTTTTGATATTGGCAAAACCATGCTTTATAGAGCTTATAAAAAGTGCAAATCCTACAAAAATGTAAAAATTTTTTACCACGATATTAGAGTGTCTTCGCCGTTTTTGGTTGATAAAGTATTTATATCTTTTGTTTTGCACGGTTTTGATCACAAAGACAGGCTTAAGATAATAAAAAATGCATACTCAAACTTAAAACCAAATGGTGAATTTTGTATTTTAGACTATAATGAATTTGATTTTGACAGTAAACCTTTTTGGTTTAGGAAATTGTTTAACCACTTTGAGTGCCCTTTGGCTGTAGAATTCATCAATACTCCTATTAAAGAAATTTTAAGAAGCGTTGGTTTTAAAAGTTTTTATGAGTATTATTACTACAAAGGGCTTGTGAGGTTACTTGTTGCAAAGAAATGAAATTGTAATTGCTCTTTCAAATTCAAATATAATTTTAAAGGAACTAAGCCAATTTCATTCAATAGAAGAAATTTATGAAAAACACAAACCAAAAGTAGATACAAAAAAGATAGATTTTGATTTAGACTATATTTACAAAAATAATATTACAGTTATAGACTACTTTGATAAAAACTATCCTCAAAATCTTAAAAATATTGATTATCCGCCTTTAGTATTGTTTGTTAAAGGCCATTTTGATTCTTCGAAGTTGTTTTTTTCTATAGTTGGTACAAGATATCCATCTGGCTACGGTGAAAAATGTGCTTTGATTTTTTCAAAAGAACTAACTTTATCAAATTTTTCTATTGTAAGCGGTCTGGCAAGAGGCATTGATAGCATTGCGCATAAAAGCTGTTTGGAAAATAAAGGATACAGTGTAGGTGTGCTTGGATGTGGTATTGATATAGTTTATCCAAAAGAAAATCAGCCATTATTTGATATGATGACTCAAATGGGTGCTATAATAAGCGAATTTGCCATACAAACACCACCAAACGCATATAATTTTCCAAGAAGAAATAGGATAATTACGGGTTTAAGTGAAGGGTTACTTGTTGTAGAAGCGGATATAAAAAGCGGTTCTCTAATTAGTGCCAAATATGCCCAAGAACAATCAAAGCCTGTGTTTGCAATACCGGGTGAGATTTTTTCAAAAAGAAGCTATGGCACCAATCAACTTATTAAAGATGGAGCATTTTTGGCTCAAGAACCTTCAGATATAGTGTTTTATTTTTATAGAGAAATAAAAACTACTTTAAACCGCAACGATGAAAATCAACAAAAGCCTACTTTAACAAAACAGGAAGCTTATGTTTTAGATGCAATTGAAGGAGAGATAAGTCTTGACGAAATTGCTTGTAAGGTAAATCTTTCAATTGATGAGCTTACATGTGTAATATTTGATTTAGAGCTTAAAGGTGCAATAAAGCGTCTTGACTTTGATAGGGTGAGAAAATTATGAATTTGGTTATAGTAGAATCTCCTGCAAAAGCAAAAACCATATCGCGTTTTTTAGGCAAAGACTATGAGGTTATAGCATCTTATGGACACATAAGGGATTTGCCTAAAAACAACTTTGGTGTTGATATCGAACATGATTTTAAACCAAAATATACTATTTTAAAAGATAAAAAGCCTATAGTTGAAAAAATCAAAACGCTAAGCGAGCAATCAGATAGAGTCTATATTGCTACAGATGAAGACAGGGAAGGCGAGGCAATTGGTTACCACATTGTTGAAGCTGGCAAAGTCCCAAAAGACAAAGTAGAACGTATAGTCTTTCACGAAATTACAAAAGAAGCTATATTAAATGCATTAAAAAACCCCAGAAGCATAGATAAATTAATGGTGGATTCACAAGAGTCCAGACGTATTTTGGATAGAATAGTAGGCTACAAGCTTTCTCCACTTCTGGCAAAAAAGATCAGGCGAGGACTTTCTGCCGGGAGAGTTCAATCTGTTGCGCTAAAGCTAATAGTGGAAAGAGAAGAAGAGATAAAAAATTTCACAAAACAAGAATACTGGACACTTCATTTGATTTTTTCTGATAAAAATAAGGATGTTGAATCAATTCTTACAACTATTGATAATGTTGAGTTAGATAAGTTTTCGATTTGTAATGCTGAAAAAGCATCGCAGATTAAATCAGAAATTTTAAAAGAACAATTTGTTGTTGAAAATATAACAAAAAAAACATTGATAAGAAAACCAAAGCCACCATATATCACAAGCACACTTCAAGCCGAAGCCTCAACAATACTGGGTTTTTCTCCGAAAAAGACAATGCAAATTGCACAAAAACTTTACGAAGGTGTGAGTTTGCAAAAAGAACGTATGGGGCTTATTACATATATGAGGACAGATTCTTTAAATGTAGCAAGACAGGCTCAAGAAGAAGCACTGGATATAATAAAAAAGTTTTATGGACAAGATTATGCACCAAAGCAACCAAACATTTACAAAACAAAATCTAAAACAGCTCAAGAGGCTCACGAAGCTATAAGGCCAACAAAACCTTCGCTTTTACCAGATATGGTGAAAGAGTATTTAACTCAAGATGAGTATAAATTGTACAATCTCATATGGAAAAAATTTATGGCAAGTCAGGCTGCAAGTGCAAAAATCAATTCTGTCAATATAATTTTTTCTTCTAAACGCTTTAAATCAAAAGCAAGTTTTAATGAGCTTGTTTTTGATGGGTATTTAAAAATTTGGGATTTATCAGATAATGATTTTCAAAAAGCACCAAGTTTTAAACAAAATGATAAAGTGATATTAAAAGAAGTTTTAGAAAAACAACATTTTACTGAGCCACCACCGCGTTACAGTGAAGCAAGTCTTATAAAGACACTGGAATCTTATGGTATTGGTAGGCCTTCAACTTATGCGACAATCATTGATACAATATTAGAAAGACAGTATGTGGTGCTAAATGACAAAAAATTTTATCCCACACAGATTGGCATAATCGTTTCAAAGGCGCTTGATGATTATTTCAAAGATATTATAAATGTTGATTTTACTGCAAAACTTGAAGAGGACCTGGATAATGTAGCAAAAAATAAAGTTGATAAGAATCAATTGTTAAAAAATTTTTACGAAAAATTCCGTATTATGCTTGATAAAGCTTATGAGCAAATGGACAGCATAAAACCAAAAGATGAGCCAACGGACATGGTTTGTGAGCTTTGCGGGGCTCCAATGGTTATAAGACAGGGGCGTTTTGGTAAATTTCTTGCTTGTTCAAATTATCCAAAGTGCAAAAACACAAAATCTTTAAACGAAGAAATTGTTGATATAGTATGCAATAAATGCGGTGCTAAAATGGTGGTTAAATACTCAAAAAAAGGTGGTAAATTTCTTGCCTGTTCTAATTATCCAGATTGTAAAAACACTATGCCATATCCCACAGGTTTAAAGTGTCCTGCCTGCGGGGGAGATTTAGTTGAAAAGACGTCAAAGCGTGGAAAATTTTACGGCTGCAGTAATTATCCAAATTGTAAGTTTACAATTAAAGGTAATATAATCAATAAAAAATGCCCAAAGTGCGGCTATGAATTGTTTAGAATATTAAAAGACTCTTTAAAATGTGCTAATCCTGATTGTGACTATAAAGAACCCATTGAAAAAGAAATACTTGAAAAATTATAGTATATTGTTTATAGTGTATGTGTATTTGAAGGAGGTTGTAAAGATGTCAAGGAAATGTGAGATATGTGGAAAAAGTGTTCATGTTGGAAATAATGTAAGCCACTCAAATAGGAAGACAAAGAAAGTATGGTATCCAAATCTTCAAAAGGTTAAAGTTTTATTAAATGGAAAACCAAAAAGAATAATTGTTTGTACAACATGTTTGAAGTCCGGTAAAATTCAAAAAGTAATATAAAAGTTTATTATACGTTAAATATTTAATCGTTTTGAAGGAAAAATAAATAGGTTTGCTCGTCTATCACTAATTTTGGATATGAATCTAAAAAAGTTTATAGCTAATTTTTTGGCTAGTGCTTTTTAGAATAAATTTTTTAAAATGTTTGGTATATCTGATAGTGAACTTCTTGTAATATTATTTATACTAATTGTAATTGTTGGGCCAAGACGTTTGCCTGAAATTGCAAGAGAGTTTGCTAAATTTTATCGAGCTTTTATTAAAGCTTATGAACAAGCAAAAAATGATATAAAACAAAATATTGATATTGATAGTGAATATATTGAGGATTTCAAAAAAATAAAAGACCTTAAAAAATTTACAAATTTTAAAGACATTAATCCAACAGAAAAACTAAAAAACCAATGGAAAGATTTGTTAAACGAAGCAAAAACTCAAGAAGCCAATAAAGAAAAAGAAAACAATACAAATGAAGAAAGATCCAAATAATATGACGTTGCTTGAGCATTTAGAAGAGCTCAGGCTAAGGATTATATATGTAACAATTGTGCTTGGTATATTGGCACTTATTACATTTCATTATTCACTGCAAATTCTGCAATTTATCATGGAGCCTTTAATAAAAGTTTTACCTAAAACAAGCCATGTTATATTTACAGGCATAACTGAAGCTTTTTGGGTTAGAATGGAAGTATCCTTGTATGCGGCTTTGCTTTTTGGTTTGCCTTATGTGTTTTATCATATATGGATGTTTGTAAATCCAGGTTTAACGAAAAAAGAAAAGAAGGTTGTGTTGCCTTTTGTGCTTTTTGCTACCATATTTTTTTTATTGGGATGTTTGTTTGCGTATAAAGTGATATTGCCTATTGGTTTAAAATTTTTAGTAAGCTATGGTGGCGCGGAAATATCTGCGATGCCAAGTATTAAGCAGTATGTGTCATTTTTTTTAAGAATTTGTTTTGCATTTGGACTTATATTTGAGATGCCTGTTTTAAGTTTTATTTTGGCAAAAGCAGACATTATAGATGCAAAATGGCTTATAAAAAAATGGGACTATGCAATACTCGCTGCATTTATAGTAGCAGCAATACTTGCTCCTCCTGATGTATTGTCTCAATTTTTGATGGCAATACCTATGATTTTGCTATATGTTGTTAGTATTGGTGTAGTTTACCTTGCACAAAAGCCAAAAAATGAGGAAGAAGATTGATTTATGTGTTTGTATTTTTAATGGGTTTAATATTTGGCAGTTTCTTAAATGTTTGCATTTACAGAATACCACGAGGTATTTCCATCATAACACCGCCTTCTAGCTGTCCTACATGCGACACTCCTATAAAATGGTACGATAATATACCCTTATTAAGCTATATAATATTAAAAGGCAAATGCAGAAACTGCAAATCAAAAATATCTCTTAAATATCCAATAATTGAGATTTTTGGTGGATTAATTGCATTGGGTGTATTTTTAAAGTTTGGTTTAAGTTTAAACACTATTTTTTGGATTATTTTTGGTTACTGTTTGCTTGTTTTGAGCTTTATTGATTTAGAATTGTTTATTATACCAGATATAATAAACATTTTATTACTGGTTTTTGGGATTTTATTTGTAATTTTTAATGGTAAAATTACAGAGGGTTTAATTGGTGGTGTTTTTGGTTTTATACTATTTTATAGTGTAGCTGAAATATTTTCAAAAATATTAAAACAAGAAGCTCTTGGTTTTGGCGATGTTAAATTACTTGGTGTAATAGGCGTATGGTTAGGGTGGGTTGGCGTAGTATACACGATTTTTTTTGCATCATTTATAGGTTCTATAGTTGGGATTTTATTAGTTGCATTATTTGGTAAAACATTTAAAGCAAAGATACCTTTTGGTCCATTTTTAGCTTTGAGTGCATTTTCTTATATTTTTTTTGGTAAAGAATTGATGCATGTTTTATATGGAATTTAGTTATTTTTTTCTTGCAAGATTGGCAACAATTTGTTAAGTTTTAAATTAAAATACAAAAAGGTGATTTAATGGTTGAATCGTACCCGATAGTTGACGTTTTTAATGCTTACTTTAACTATCAAGTAAAGTTTTCTAGTTTGTATAATTTTTTTAGTGATGCATCAAAAGTTAATATGAAAGATATAAAAGATGAATTTAAAAAGATTGCAAAAAAACATAGCTTAATGCTCAATGATAAAAATATTCCTATCATGACAACTCTAAAATCACTCACATCAAAAAGTTACAAATTCTGGCAAGCTGATTTTTATGACCCTAAAAATTCTATATTTATTGAGATGGAGCTTAATACACAAAAAAATCAATCTGCATGGGTTAATGCAATTGGCCAAACCTTTATGTATATTGCAGATGAAAACTACAGGCATTCTATATATATAATTTTTGTTATAGATAAAGTTATTAGACGCGAGCTTAATAATAATGATAAGTACTTGCTAGATTTTTTAACACAAGTTGGCATATATTGCTATAGCATATATTTAAATGATAAAAACGAAATCAAATCTTATACAACAATACCTTCAAATTTGCTGTACGAAAGATAATTATTTATTATAGTTTAAATGCCTTAAATATTCTTTTTTAAACAAAGGTGTATAATTTATTAAGTTTTCTTTTTCCTTTTTATTTAAAACCCTAACATTGCTTTGAGCACATGTAGTAGGTTTCATGAGGTTTGTTGCAAAATTGTCTTTAATTGGGTAAAAACCTTCTCCAGCCACGGTTTTATTACCATGGCAAAAAAGACAGTTTCTTGCTTTTCCAATCGTATGAGGAAAGTATGGTTCCCAATCAGCTCCCATAAATTTATTATTTACAAGGACTTTACCCTGGGCATTTTTATAACTAAAATAATACTGGTACATTGGTCGCAAAATTACATATTTAGAGCCCATTTTGCCCAATATTACATATTCCCATCTTGTGAACAAATACCCAATATGCCACAATCCTGGCTCCATTTTTCCTGTTAAGAAATCTTCTTGCATAAGAGCGGGTGCGCTTTTACCTTCTTCAATGAGACCTATTGCATGTGATAAAAATTTATCTACCTGAGGGTTACCTGTGAGTGTAAAGGCTGACCATTTAGTGTAGTCTTTTGTGTCATCTTTTAGTGCATAAAAACCGAAATCGTATATTGTCCATTGAGCATGACAGGCGCTACATGAGACATTTTCGTGATACTTGTGTCCTGGTATGTTTGGGTTAAATAACTTTATGTGTTTAAAAAAACGTTTTGGTTTTGTATGGTAGCCTCCATGGCAGGTTTGGCAGGTTACTTGCAGGCTTTGTGTTTCGTTGTGGTAAAATTTGCCATTTCCCATGACTTCCTGTTTTGTATGACAAGACATGCAAGTCATGCCTGCAATGTAGTGTACATCTTTTGCTAAATAGTTATAGTCAATTCCATAGATTACAGGTGGGAAATTACCTTCTTTGTTTATTGGTGTTCTGTAGGTTTCACCAAATTCTTTTGGAAACATACCAAGATAATCTGTTCCTACGTATTGTTTATTGTGGCACGATAGGCAGTTTTGCATTTGTGGTTTTATAAATTTATGATAGGCAATGTTTGATGGTTTGCCATGCATAGCTTTATCGTTTCCAAGATATATGCCATCTTTTGATAATGGCATATGACATGCAGCACACCCAGAAGGCCTATATAATCCAGTACCTTTTTCGCCTTCAGTTGATATATGGCATTTTAGGCAATTTTGTCTAAGAAATTGAAATGAGAGTGTCTCTAAGAGATTATTACCCTTTGCAGGTAGATCTTGAACTGTGTAATTTGTTTTTTTATGAATCAGTGTAAAGAGAGTTTTATTTATTTCACCATAAGCAGTGTAGTGTAGTGAATGCTCAACATCGTTTATTTGTTTTGAATGACATTTATAACAAAATGTATTCCAGTATTTTGGAGAAGAAGGGTTTTTTACGATCATTTTATGCGAAGTTATGGGTTTATTTCTATCCTGAGGCAATACATGACATTGATCGCAACTAAAATTATGTGGCTTTGGCATTTGCTCAATGCCTTTGTGGCAAGATAGACAATTGTTGAAATCGGTTGCATTACTTAAAATTGGCAACAGTAAAAAAATTAAAAAAAACAAAATCCTCATAATTGTTTGCAGTATAGCATAAAAAAATTTTTTATTAAAGTAAAATTTGAACTTACTTGACAAAAGTTAAAGACTATTATAAAAATAAAATTTAGAGCCGAGGTGGTGGAACTGGTAGACACGCTACTTTGAGGGGGTAGTGAGGGTTTCCTCGTGCGGGTTCAAGTCCCGCCCTCGGCACCATCTCTAAAACAGCCTTTTAGATATACCACTTGATAAATTTGATAATTAATGTAATAATACATTTAATTTAAGGGGGTGTTATGACTCAAATTGAATATGCCCAAAAAGGCATTGTTACAAAACAAATTGAAGAAGTTGCTTTAAAAGAAAAAAGAAGCCCTGAATTTATAATGGAAGGTTTGATAAAGGGAACAATAGTTATACCAAAAAACATAAACCACCAAATTGAAGCAATGGGCGTAGGTAAAGGTTTGAGAACAAAAGTTAATGCTAATATTGGCACTTCTTCTGATATAGTTGATATTAATGCTGAATTACTTAAAGTCAAAGCTGCAATTGAAGCTAAAGCTGATTCAATTATGGACCTTTCAACAGGAGGTGATTTAGATTTTTTTAGGAGAAAAATTTTACATGAATCCACAATAGTTGTAGGCAATGTTCCAATATATCAAGCAGCAGTTGAGGTAGCAACGAAAGAAGGCTCGATTGTTCATTTAACGAAGGATTATTTGTTAAAAACAATAGAAAAACAAGCCCAAGATGGCATAGACTACATGACTCTTCACTGTGGTGTAACCCAGAGTTCGCTTGAAAGACTGATTAATCAGGGTAGAATAGAAGACATAGTATCTAGGGGTGGTTCTTTTTTGGCTGTCTGGATGTTGTATCATGAAAAAGAAAATCCATTGTATGAATATTTTGATGATATACTTGAGATTGTTAAAAAATATGATGTAACAATTTCTTTGGGTGATGGTTTCAGACCAGGCGCAATAGCCGATGCTACAGATAGAGCTCAGATTGAAGAGTTGATTATTTTAGGAGAACTTCATAAGAAAGCACTCAAAGCAGGTGTGCAATCTATGATTGAAGGTCCAGGGCATGTACCAATAGATCAGATTATAACAAACGCCAAGATTGAAGAAGCAGTGTGCGAGGGGGCACCATTTTATGTGTTAGGTCCAGTTGTCACAGATATAGCGCCAGGTTATGACCATATAACAAGTGCAATAGGTGGTGCTTTAATGGCTTCATATGGAGCAGATATGCTATGTTACGTAACAAAAGCAGAACATGTAAGGCTACCAAACCCAGAAGACGTAAGAGAAGGAGTAATTGTTACGCGAATTGCAGCTCATGCTGCAGATATTGCAAAAAAAATCCCTGGCGCAATTGATTGGGATATAGAAATGTCTAAAGCCAGAAAAAATCTTGATTGGAATAAAATGATAGAGCTATCTATCGACCCAAATTATGTAAAATCGCAAAGAGAGTCTTCAATGCCAAAAGAAAGTGATGTGTGTACAATGTGCGGTAAATTTTGCGCCATAAAATTATTAAATAAAGCTTTGCGGAACAGATGAATATAACGCAAATAATTTTAGAAACACTATCCAATAATAAAAATGAATTTGTAAGTAGTGAGAATTTATGCGCAAAAACCCAAATTTCAAGAATTGCTATATGGCAACATATTAAAAAGCTAAAAAATGCAGGTTATTTAATAGAAGCAAAAAGAGGTGTTGGCTATAAGTTAATTCAAAAACCACCTGATTTACTAAATGTTTACGAGATTCATAAACTTAAAGAAAATAAGGCTGTAGAAAATGTAATTTTTTTTGAAAATACCACTTCTACTATGGATGAAGCAGGAAAATTGCTACAAAATAGTAGAGATTTAGCACACAAAACTCTTATTGTTGCATTAAGCCAGACAGAGGGAAGGGGAAGAAAAAACAGACACTGGTTGTCATTTGGGCAAAATATATACGCTTCATATATTTATTTGCCAAAAAACTTAGGCCCCCAAGATGGTTTATTTGTGATGTTTGCTGGTTGCATTGCTGTTTGTATGGCACTAAATGATATTGGCGTACAAGCAAAAATAAAATGGCCAAATGATTGTTTGGTAGATGGCAAAAAAATAAGTGGTATTTTGGTTGATGTAAAAAGCGATATGTCTTTCATTGAAGAACTTGTAATAGGATTTGGCGTTAATGTAAATTGGCAAAATATACCAGAAGAAATAAATGCAACAAGTACTTATGAAATTACAAAAACAATTATAGATAGATTAAATCTTTTAGATAAAATAATGTACTATTTATTTTTATTAATTAAATTAATTGAAAATAATTATAAAAAGAATATACTAAAATTGTGGAAATTATACGAAACAACACTTAAAAAAAGGGTAGAAATTGTAAGTGATAATAAAAAAATTCAGGGAGTAGCAAAAGATATAGATGAGTATGGTTTTTTGTTGGTTGAAACTCAACATGGTATGCAAAGGATTATTACCTGTGATAATTTGAGGTTTTTATGATAGAAGAACTAATTAGTGAAACACTTAATAAAGCTATAGAAGAAAATGTAAGTTTAACACCCTACAATTATTACAAATTATTTATTGAAGTTGCTATGCAAAAAGGTATTGATCATAATAGTTTAAAAAATTATTTATACGACGAATACACTAAACAGGATGAACTTTTAGATCCAATAAAAGAAAAAATTAATCTAATAATTGAAAATTTAAAAAAAGAAATGTCAGAGATAAGCAATAATATTAGCGAAACTATAGCTGCACAGGAAAATGTTAACCTTGAAGATTCAAGTAATGCATATGAGGAGCTAGAAAAACTTAAAAAGATAAATTTATCCCTTAGAATAAATTTGGAAAAGGCAATGCGCAATATTGAGCAAGAAAGACAATCATTAGAAAAAATAAAAGTAAAAGTCTACCGTGATGGCTTAACTGGTTTATATTTAAGGGAATATCTACAAATAAAACTAAAAGAAAACCTATATTTTATGCAACGCTATGGTCGTATTTTTAGTCTTCAAATGATTGATGTTGATGATTTTAAAGATATAAATGATAAATTCGGCCACCAGATAGGCGATAATGTCCTTTGTCAGATAGGAAATCTTATAAAGAAAAATATTCGCACTTCAGATATACCAATTCGTTACGGTGGTGATGAATTTGTTGTTTTAATGCCAGAAACGGATATAAATAGTGCAAAAAAAGTTGCAGAAAAATTTGTCCAAAAAATGTCTAAGGTTGTTTTTAGAAAAAAAGATGAAGAATTCAAAGTTACTTTTTCCATAGGTTTAACAAGTGTAAGAAAAGACGATACGTTTGAATCTATAATGGAAAGGGTAGATGCTGCACTATATTCTTCTAAAAGGTCTGGCAAAAACTCCATAACTGTATTTGATTGAAATATTTGGTTTAATTGAAGATGTTGCAAATTGACAAAAGAAAATTTAAATATTTTGACTATCCATTGTTTGTAGCGGTTTGTTTGCTTGGTGTTTTGAGTGTTTTTTTAATTTACACAACAGATGCTGGTAAAATATTTTATAATAAGCAAATCCTATGGGAGTTGATTGGAGTTTTTTTATGTTTATTGGTTGCAAATATTGATTTAAAACTGATTAAAACTTATGCTTTTGCTTTTTATATTTTTGTTTTGTTTGTTTTGTTAGTTGTGTTTTTTATAGGTTTTGTAGGACATGGTGCTAAACGCTGGATATCTTTGGGTTTTTTTAATATACAACCATCTGAATTTATGAAATTGGCAATAATTTTGGTTTTGGCTGCCTACTTTGATGAGTATATAAAAAGTTCAAAGTATAATTTTAAAGATTTGTATCTACCATTTGCTTTAATACTGTTTCCAGCTGTTTTAATCATAAAACAACCAGATTTAGGTACTGCTTTGATTATTCTTATTATTGGTTTGGCAATTATATTAAGTGTTGGCGTTAAAAAGACATTTTTGATTAAATCTGTTATATTTTTTCTAATTGCTATGCCTTTTTTTTGGAGTTTATTAAAAAATTATCAAAAAGAACGGCTCATTGCTTTTATCAACCCTTATTTGTCTCCACACACATATGGCTATCATATTATCCAATCGGAAATTGCAGTAGGTTCAGGCGGTCTTTTTGGTAAAACTGCTGCAGGTGCAACACAAACAATACTTAATTTTTTACCAGAAAATCATACGGATTTTATATTTGCCGCTTTTTGCGAACAATGGGGTTTTATTAGTGCAGTACTTTTAATTAGCTTGTATCTTTTTATAATTTTTAGATGTTTATCATTTATTGATATTGCAAGCTCTATATTTGAAAAAATTGTTATAATAGGTGTTACTGTGATGCTATCTGTATCTATGATATTCAATATCGGAATGACTATAGGTTTGTTACCTGTTGTAGGTGTGCCGTTGCCGTTTGTAAGCTATGGTGGTTCTGCTGTCATAACAAATTTTATTGCGATAGGTATTTTGATTAACATAAAAATAAAAAATCAAATTTACAGATGAGGTGTGTATGATAGAGCGATATACAAGAAAAATCATGGGGGATGTTTGGACGCTGGAAAATAAATACCAAAAGTGGCTTGAAGTAGAACTAGCAATTATGCAAGCTCATGAAGAAATGGGTACAATCCCAGCTGGTATAACCCAAAGCGTTAGAAAAAAGGCAAAATTTGATGTAAAACGCATTGAAGAAATAGAAGAAATTACACGTCATGATATTGTAGCTTTCAATGAAAATGTCAGAGAGTATTTGACACCTCAAGAAGGCAGTTTTTTACACTATGGTGTTACATCGTCAGACATAGTTGATACCGCAAATGCTTTACTTTTAAAACGTTCATGCGAGATTATAATTGATGATATTAAACAATTACTTGAAACACTTAAAAGAAGGGCATTTGAGTTTAAAGATACACCAATGATTGGCCGCTCTCATGGTATACACGCAGAACCTATTACATTTGGGTTTGTAATTGCGCTTTGGTATGAAGAAATGAAGAGAAACTTGCAAAGAATGGAACAAGCAAAACAAATAGTCTCATACGGCAAAATTTCTGGTTCTATGGGGACATTTGCAAATGTTGATATAAAAGTAGAAGAGCGTGCTTGCGAGATTTTGGGTCTAAAACCTGATCCTATTTCCAATCAGATTATCCAAAGGGATAGATATGCCCAGTATATGACTACCCTTGCTATAATTGCAGCGACTATTGAAAAAATTGCTTTACAAATTAGACATTATCAAAGAACGGAAGTTCAAGAAGCAGAAGAGTACTTTCATGGTGGTCAGAAGGGTTCTTCAAGTATGCCGCACAAAAGAAACCCGGTATTGAGTGAAAACTTAGACGGTCTTGCAAGGCTTGTTAGATCAAACGCTTTATGCGCTCTTGAAAATGTGGCTTTATGGCATGAGCGCGATATCAGTCACTCATCAAATGAGCGCATAATTCTACCTGATTCAAGTATAGCAATTGATTTTATGCTAAATAGACTGAATAATATCCTCTCTAATCTGGTTGTGTATAAAGAAAAAATGTTTGAAAATCTTAACTTAACAAGAGGTGTGATATATTCTCAAAGGGTAATGCTAAAGCTAATTGAAAAAGGCCTTGATAAAGAAACTGCTTATAAAATTACACAAAGTTTGGCATTTGAATCGTGGAACAATAAGTTGGATTATAAATTACTTTTAGCTAAAAATGAAATAATTGGTAAATATTTATCCGAAAAAGAACTTAATGAGTGTTTTGATTATACTTATTTTCTAAGGAATATTGATAAAATATTTAAGAGAGTATTTGATAAATAAGTAAAATTATGTTATATTAATTTAGTCAAACCAAGAGGTTATTATGTGAATGTAGAGATTTTTGATTTTCTTGAAAGCTGTATAGTAGTTTTTGATAAAAATAATAAAGTTGTGTACTCAAATGCTAAAGCTAAGGAGCGTTTCAATATCAAGGTTGACGATGATGTAAGAAATATTTTTCAACCTGATGATCGAAAAATATTTTTTGAAAATTTATTAGATGTATTAAATAAAGAAGGTACATATAAAAACTTTATACGCTTTATTGATAAGAATGAAAAGATACAGTTTTGTTATATTAATGTTTTTAAAAATAGTGAGTTTTTTGTTTTTGAAATAATAGTTCTTTCAGGATTTAGTAAACTTAGTTTAAGTCAAAAAAATCTTAATTATAGTTATTTAAAATATATTTCTCAAGGTATTGCACATGTTCTTAGGAACCCAATAATGTCAATAAGTGGTTTTTTAAACCTTATCAAAAAGAAATTACCAAATGATTTAAAGAAAGAGATTGAGCCTTATATTGAATCCATACAGAATGAGTTTTCAAAAATAATGAAAGTTGTACTTGATATTGAAATAATAAACAATGCTTCTGAATTAAAATTAGAAAAAGTTAGTATTGATGAATTTTTAAATAGTGCTTTTGAGAATTTTAGGAAAGAAAATACCGCAAAGTTTATTGATTATAGTTATAATTTTAATTGTAATAGTAGTCTTTTTTTGGATAAAAAACTTTTTGGTTTAGTTTTAGAAGAAATTTTAAAAAATGCTTATGAATCAATTGAAGAAAAAGGTAATATTTTTATGTCTTGTCAAAAAGAAGACAATAATATTATAATCAGCATAAAAGATAATGGCGGTGGAATTGATAAAGAAAGACTAAGCATGTTATTTACACCGTTTTATTCCACAAAACCCAAAAATGTAGGTTTGGGTTTATTTATATCAAAACTAATAGTACAAGCTCACAAAGGTAGACTGCGTATAATATCACGCAATAATACAACAACTGTAAAGTTAATTTTACCAATAGAAAAACGCTCGAGAATGCGTATACAGAGGTTGAATATTGTTTAAAAAAAGTATTAGAACAAAAATTGTAGCGTACACCTTTTCTATAATGTTAATAGTTTCTGTACTTTTTAGTTTAATTTCATTATATAACCTCTTTTCTCTTCGAAGCTTTTTTATAAACTCAAGCAAGAATGTTTTTGCAATACAAGCAAATCATTATCTTGAAGATGAAGTTAAAAGTTATGCAAGGATTATAGAAGCAAATTTAAATATAAAAGAAAAAATGTGTGCTTCTACTGTTAATTTTTTGTCAAACGCAAAAGATCCGACAAAATACATACCAAATATTTATACTGTGACAAGTAGAGATTTAAATATAAAAGGTATAGCTATGTTAGATAAAAATTTTTCTATTATTTATTCATATCCAAAAGGTGCAACTTTTGAAGGCGCTATCAATCAAATTAAAGCAGGAGAATATAAAAGGTTTTCAAATAATGATTACTTTGTCGATTTTTATTTAGAGAAAGATAAAAATGCTTACTTTTCTTTTTTATTTCCATTTAAAGATGAAGGATATATTCTTTTTGAAATAGATCCTTCAGGTATATTTTCTATTTTGCAAAGTGCACAAATTAGACCTATGAGTGATAAATATCTATGGATGACAGATCATAAAGGTGTGCTTGTGTTTGATCCAAAAGTCAAAGAACATCCGCTTATTACATTAAAAGACCATGTAGATTTAACAAACCCTGAAAATGGAGATAAATTAGCATATTTAATGAGAAATTTTATTTTAAAAGGAAAAACCGGTACATCTTCTTATACATTTCGTGGTGTTGAAAAATACGTTGGATATACTTCAATACCTAAAACGGGGTGGGGATTAGGCTTAACATTACCAATCAATAGTCTAATGGAAGATGTTACTAGACTTAATAAACAAATCAACTCAAAAACGATTTTGATGCTTGGAATTTTTTCTTTTTTTAGTGTAATTACAATTTTGATAGCATTGTTTTTCAGTATGTGGGCATCAAATAAAATAGTAAAGCCAATTTTGGATGCTACAAATACAATTAACTCAATTATCATGGGAGATGTATCAAAACGCATAACATACGAAAGCAATGATGAACTAGGTGAATTGGTTAAATCTGTAAATAATTTAATGGATGCTTTAGCTCAAACGCTGGCTAATTTAGGTGATATTACCCTTAAAAAGGAGAGTGAAGATGACTAGTTTTAATGAAATGGATGAAATATTAAGAGATTTTATAGTTGAAACTACAGAGCTTTTAGAAAGCCTCGATGAAGATTTGGTGGCACTTGAAAAATCACCGACAGATGCAGATTTGTTAAACAAAGTTTTTAGGGCGTTTCATACAATAAAAGGTTCTTCAAGCTTTTTAGGTTTTGAAAAGATGACTGAACTTACGCACAAGCTTGAAGATTTATTGAATTCTCTTAGACGCTTTGAGTTAGAATTAACACCATCAATTATGGATGCAATACTAATGAGTGTTGACAAACTCAAGGCAATGCTTGAAGCAATAAAACAAAACCAATCCATTGATGATATAGATATAGAGCAAGAAATACATAAACTATTAAAAGCCCAAAATAAACCAAGCCAGATAGATACAATACAAAAAGACTCTGAAGAAAAACTTATTGAAGAACCTTCACAACCTCAAGAATCCAAAGAACTTCAAGAACAAGTGCAAGAATCTGTTATTGAAAGCGAAAATGATATAATTAAACTTCAAATAGAAGAGATTCAAGAAGAACCTGTGCCAGCCAAAAAAACAAATTTAACGGACGAAGAACTCAATGCTGAAATTCAAAAACTTTTAGAACAAAGAATAAAAGAAGATAAAGAACGAAGGAAAGCTAAACAACAAAATAATAAAACTCAAGAAACAAAAGATACTCAAACCAGCAAACAATCTGAAAGAATTGATACGCAAACCTTAACACAAAGCAAGGTTGAAGAAGTTGAATCTCAAAAAATCATGTCCAATAAAGAGCCCCAGGATAAATCAAAACAGGACCTTGACAAGCAAACTATTAGGGTGGATGTTAAAAAGTTAGATGATTTGATGGATTTGGCGGGTGAGTTGGTTTTAGCAAAAAACAGGCTTGTAAGGCTTGCAAATATTGTTTCAGAACAAAATGAAAATGACGATATTGCAGATAGTCTTTCAAATATTTCGTCTCAAATAACGCTTGTTACTACTGATTTACAAATGGCTATAATGAAAACCAGAATGGTTGAAATAGGTAAAGTTTTCAATAAATTTCCAAGGGTTGTAAGGGATATTTGCAGGGATTTAAATAAAGAAGTAAATCTTGTTATAGAAGGTGCCGAAACAGAACTTGACAAAAGTATTGTAGAAGAAATTAATGAGCCCTTTGTTCATTTAATTAGAAATGCAATTGACCATGGTATAGAATCTCCAAGTGAGCGAATTCAAAAAGGTAAAAATAAAATTGGGACCTTAAAGCTTTCAGCTTCTCAGGAAGGAAACCATATAGTAATTAGTGTAGAAGATGATGGCAGAGGTATGGATAAAGAAAAAATCAAGCAAAAAGCCATAGAAAATGGTATTATTACAGAGCAAGAGGCATCTTTAATGAGTGAAAACGATATTTTTAATCTTGTCTTTTTGCCAGGTTTTTCTACTGCAAATCAAGTTTCGAGCATTTCTGGCCGTGGAGTTGGTATGGATGTTGTAAAAACAAACATTGAAAAACTAAACGGCATTATAACAATAAAATCACAACCAAACATAGGCACAAAAATAATTATAAAAATACCTTTAACATTGGCGATCATTCAGTCACTGCTTGTTAAAGTGGCAGGAAGTCTATTTGCCATACCTTTAGCAAATGTTATAGAAACCGTAAGAATTGCATTATCAGATATTGAGCATGTTCAAAACAAGGATGTTTTACGCTTAAGAGGTTCTATTGTACCACTTGTTTATTTGGGTGATATACTGAGAATATCTCAAGGCAAAAAAACACTAAATAAAGATGAGATATATGTTGTTATTGTTTCATCTGCAGAAAAACAGTTAGGTTTAGTTGTTGATGCACTTGTTAACCAAGAAGAAGTCGTAATAAAACCTCTTGGAAATTATTTAGGTAAAGTTAAATCAATTGCCGGTGCAACAATTATGGGCGATGGGAGCGTTGCATTAATATTGGACGTAGTTTCAATAGTAAAGCAAGCTTCAAAATTATCCGTTAATATAGCTTCTCATACAGCAGATCAAAAAGAATTTTTGCAAAATGCTTTAGTTATTTCAAATAAAGCTAATCTTGAAGAATTTATGTTTATAAAAGAAAATTTTGCAGAGTACAATATACTTTTTAGTGATAATATTGCTTCCTTGTATTCTCACCCATCAAGTATTGTTTTTTTAGATCTATCTATGCCAAATGCAATAGATTTAATAAACGATATAAGAGAGCTTCCTGCAACTAAAAAATCATACATTGTAGGTTTAAGTGAAGATTTACAGTCAGATAAATCCCGTTTTGAAGATACAAGTTTGAATGCGTTAATAGGTTTAAATCAGAAGTCAAATATAGAAAATATAAAGAAATTATTAAACAAAAAAATAAATCCTGCTAAAAAAGGAGTATAATTATGGGTTATATCAATTTGTCAAACGAACAGGTAAATATATCAAACGGTGAAGTACTATTTGAAGAATCAGGTCATAAATTTATATGGCTTGGGTGGGATGAATCTGATATAAAAGGTGGCTTTATCCAGGTTAATCAATATTTAATTATATCAAATGGCAAAGGAACATTACTTGACCCAGGTGGCGTTCACGTATTCCCAAAAGTTGTTGCGAATGTGAGCAGGTATATTGATCTTAATGATATTAAGAATATTTTTTATACTCATCAAGATCCTGATGTTTCAAGTGGCATTGCAATGTGGCTTTCTATAACAAACGCTAATGTGTATATTTCAAAACTTTGGGTTAGATTTTTGCCACATTTTGGCATAACTGATGTTTCTCGTATTATTCCCATTGAAGATAATGGAGATAAAATTGATTCATTTGAAGCAATACCAGCACATTTTATGCACTCACCAGGCCAGCATGTTTTATATGATCCTGCTTCAAAGATACTTTTTAGTGGAGACATAGGGGCTGCGGTTTTTGGGAGCAAAACTTATCTTTTTGTGGAAAACTTCGATAGTCATGTTTCTTTAATGGAAGGTTTCCATAAACGTTATATGGCATCAAATGCTGTATGTAAAAATTTTGTCAATCGCATAAGAAAGTATGATATAAATATGATAGCTCCACAACATGGTGCTATATTTAAAAAAGAAGAAGCTAAGACATTTCTAAGCTGGTTGGAGTCTTTAAAATGTGGAAGCGATATTATAGATGAAATATCAAGGTGAATCCAATGAAAAAAAACAATTTAATCAATATTGATAAGCTAAATGAGAAACAAACAATAGCAAAACTTGCAAAAAGTGTAGTTAAAGATTCGCTTCTTAGTAATTCTATAGAAGGTAGTTTTAATATAATTCACAGCGATGTAAAAGGCATTAAAGATCAGATGAACGTGTTTGCTGCATCGATAGAAGAAATGAGCGGCAACTTGAAATCTATGACAGAGCATTTACTATCCATAAATACTGATTTCGAACAATTTAATAATAATAATGTTGCGTTAAAAGTAAAAATAGATGAACGCAATAAAGATATAACAGAAAAAAAAGAAAACCTAAGCGCATTTGTGGAAAGTATAAAAAACCTAAGTATTTCGTCAGAAAAAATTAGTGAAGTAATTGGTTCAATATCAGATATTGCTTCACAAACAAACCTGCTTGCATTGAATGCTGCCATTGAAGCAGCACGTGTTGGTGAAGCTGGTAAAGGCTTTGCAGTAGTTGCAGATGAAATAAGAAAACTTGCCACAAAAACAGACAATATGACAAAGAACATTAACAAAATTCTTGATACATTTAACAGTAAAATAGAAGAAGCAGTTGAAAATGTAGAAAATGTCAACAATTTTTTGGAAACACTTGCAAATGATTTTAATGAATTTGCAAGTTTGTTTAGCCAATCTCAAAAAGAATCAAATTCTATTGGTGAAGCTTTAGCCCAAAACTCATTAGCAATAAGTGAACAAATAAAGGTTGTAGATGATTTGGCTTATAGGATAAATATTATTTATACTGCACTAGAAAAAATCGTTCATGTAATAACTACTATGGTTGATGTAAATAGAAAAATAGAAAAGATGATAAAATTTTGAGGTGAGCTAAATGGAGAGTTTTAATTCAGATTATACGCAAGCGGTGGGATTTAATCTAGAAAATGAGACATACGGTATAGATATTTTAAATGTTTCAGAAATAATAAAGCCCATAAATATAACTTTTATACCAAATACATTAGATTTTGTACTTGGAGTTATAAATTTAAGAGGTAAAATTATTCCTATAGTTGATTTAAATAAAAAATTTTTTGATAAGTTTAAAGACATAACACAAGATAGCAGAATAATAGTTGTTTCTGTTGAAGATAATACTGTGGGTTTCCTCGTAGATAGGATAAAAAAAATATACCATATAAACAATCAAAATATAGAAAACTCTCCAGAAACTGTAAATGAAAATGTTCAAAAATATATCAAAGGTGTAGGCAAGCTCGACGAAGCTTTGATTATTTTGCTTGATGTCAATACCATACTAAAAGAAGGTGGGTATAAGTCATGAACGATGAATTGAAAGAAGTTTTAAGAGTAGGTGAAAATAGGGTTGAGTTTGTTGATTTTAGAATGTTTGAAGATAGATCTGGCTATATTAAAGAAAACATTTACGGTATAAATGTAGCAAAAATAAAAGAAATAATTAAATATCCAGACCCAAAAGAAATAATAAGTATTCATGGTAAATCTGATGTATTAGAAGGTATGATTAATTTAAGGGGAGAGGTAATTCCAATTGTTAATTTAGCTAAATGGCTAAATATAAAAGAACCTCAAGATCCATCAATTACTAAAAACAAAAAGATTATCGTAGCTAATTTTAATAATGTAACAGTTGGATTTATAGTACATGAAGCAAAAAGAATAAGAAGATTTGCCTGGAGTGATATAAAGCCACCAAATGATGTATTATCCAGTCAGTATGAAAATAAGATTATAGGAACGATTAACAACATAGATGATGATGATAAAGAGAAAGTACTTTTAATTGTTGACTTTGAAAAAATTTGCGAGGAGCTTGGCATATTTGGAACAGAAAATGTACAAAGAATAGAAAAAGATATGTCAAATGTTAAAATTTCCAGAAAAGCCAATGTTTTAATAGCAGATGATTCATCTATTGCAAGAAAGATTATCAAAGAAGCCATAAAGCCTATTACAGAAAAACTCTATGAAACAAAAGACGGTCAGGAAGCATGGGATCTTTTAAACACACTGTATGAAACCTCAAACGGAAATATTAAGTCGATTTTAGATTTAGTAATAACAGATGTGGAAATGCCAAACATGGATGGTTTTACGCTGACAAAAAAGATAAAAGAAGACCCAAGATTTGAATCTTTGCCTGTTGTTGTTAATACATCTTTATCTGGGGGTGCTAATTTAGCAAAAGCAAAATCTGTAGGAGCTGATGATTTTTGTACAAAATTTATTGCAGAAGAGTTTGTAAGAGCTGTTACAAACAATGTTAAATAGGTTTTAAAAATGTCAACAATCAGTGCAGATTGGATAAATCCTTTTATATTAGCTACTACAGAAATTTTTAAAGATATAGTAGGTGTTGAACCCAAATTATCAAAACCATACGTGAAACAAACAAATGAACCACTTTTTGACATAAGTGGCATCATTGGAATAACTGGTGAGGCAATAGGCTCAATAGCTTTTTCTTTGCCCAAGCAAACTGCATTAAAAGTAGTGTCAAGATTTATTGGAGAAGAGGTGCTTGGACTTTCTTCAGACACAAGGGATGCAATAGGTGAATTAACAAATATTATAGCAGGTAGAGTGAAAAAGATCTTTTATGAGAAAAAAATTCATATTAAAATATCTATACCAAATGTTATTGTAGGTAAAGAACATACTATTAGCTCAGCCAAAGGTATACCTACAATAGTTATACCATTTGAAACTGAGCTTGGAAATTTTGCCATACAAGCATCATTAAAAAAGGCTTAAAAATTGGAGGGGAAAATGAGTACTCAAGACGAAATTGATAAATTGCTTGCCAGTTTTAATTCAGCAAAAAAAGAAGATATAGAAAATATTTTGGATAGATTTGAAGAAAATAACCAAAATACGCTTAAAAAAGAAACTTTTGAAGAACCAACTATAGAAATTCAACAAAAAGAGTCGGAAAATATTGAACACCTAAAAGGGGTGGTTTATCCCCAGGAAGACCATAGGGTTGTAGACAAGCTTGATGAAATTACAAGAGAAAGTGAAGAAAAGGTAAACCAGTTATTTGAGCTTCTTGAAAATGCAGTAAGCAGAATTGATGCTATGGATGCGGAATTGAAAAAAATTAAACCTTACCTTGACGAACATAAAAAATTTATGGATCTTTTTATCAGCGCATTTCCAAAAGCAGCAGTAAAACAAAATTATGAGTATTTTGCAAATGTTTTAAAAATTTTTGATGAAATTCAAGCAACACATGAAGAATTAAAAAATTACATATTTGATTCTATGGATTTGTTGCAATTTCAGGATATTACAAGACAAAAGATAGAAAAAGTAATAAGCGTAATTCAGGCTTTGCATGAGTATTTAAACAACTGGTTTTCATCAGGTAAAAAAGTTAGAGCCCGTGTCGCAAAAACAATTGTAGATGAATCTAAAAAAGATCAGATTGACAAAGAAGTAGATGATATAGTAAAGAGGTTTCAAAAGGGGGAGATTAAATGAAAATTATTACAATTGATGATTCTTCTACTATGAGAAGAATTATTAAAAATACACTATCTCGTATAGGATACGGTAGTGATGTATTGGAAGCAGAAGATGGCAAGCAAGCATTGGATATACTGTCTCAAACAAAAGTTGATCTTATTATAACTGATTGGAATATGCCAAATATGGATGGGTTGACCTTTGTAAAAAAAATACGTAGTATGAGAGAGTGGGATGATGTGCCTATAATTATGGTTACAACAGAAGCTGCAAAAGAAGATATACTTGAAGCACTAAAAGCAGGTGTAAACAATTATATAGTAAAACCATTTACGCCAGAAGTATTAAAAGAAAAAATAGAAGTTGTTATGGGGCTAAAATAGAAAAATGTATAACTTTTTTAATTTTACTTTAAGTGAACTTGAAGAATATATTACCAATTTAGGATGGGAAAAGTACAGAGCAAAACAGCTATTTAGTTTTATATATGCTAAAGGTTGTGATGATTTTTTAAACATCAGTGTTTTAAAAAAAATAGAGAGAAAATTTTTGAGTGAAAGATTTATAATTCCAAAACTTGAGTTTAGCAAAACTAAGGATTTTGATGGTACAACAAAATTTTTGTTTAAGTTATTTGATAATCAAGCGGTAGAATCTGTTTTGATTCCCATGAAAGAAGGTAAAAACACAATATGTGTTTCTACTCAAGTAGGATGTAAAATGAATTGTAAATTTTGTGCTACCGCAAAGCTAGGATTTATTAGAAATTTACAAGCATGGGAAATTGTTTATCAAGTATGGTATATTTATAATTATATTAAAAAGACAACACATAAAACGCCAAATATAGTATTTATGGGTATGGGAGAGCCACTTGATAATTATGATAATACAATTAAGGCTATCTTAATACTTAATAGCGAGTTTGGCTTGAGTATATCAAGACGCCGCATAACACTATCAACTTGTGGTGTTATACCAAAAATTGAAATGCTCAAAAAAGATTTAGCTTATATTAATCTTGCAATATCATTAAATGCAGCTGATAACATTAAGCGGAGTTATTTGATGCCTATAAACAACATTTATCCAATAGAAGAATTAATTAACTGTGTAAAAGATTTTCCTATGCCGGAACGAAAAAGACTGACGTTTGAATATGTAATGATTAAAGATTTTAATGATAAACAAGAAGACATAAAAAATTTAATTAAATTGCTAAAACCAATTAAGTGTAAAATAAATTTAATACCTTTAAACAAACACATCTTTACAGACAATCTATTACCCAGTGACAACAAAACTATTGAAGAATTTGCTCAGCGCCTTAGAGATAAAAATATGTTTGTTACTGTTAGAAAATCTAAAGGTGAATCAATTAATGCGGCTTGCGGTATGCTTGTAGCTGCAATGCGCTAAAGCAATAGAAATAGCATCAGACACATCAAGAGGTAAATTATCTAATTTTTTGTTAAATGTTTTTTCAATGATAAATTTAAGCTGAGTTTTTGAAGCAGCTCCGTAACCAGATATCGCTTGTTTTATCTCTCTTGTTGAATAATGAACAACATTAATATTAGAAAGCTTTACTGCAGCAAGTATAGCGCCTTTTATTTCGCTAAGCTTCAAAGATGATTTGATATTTACAGAATAAAATACATCCTCAACCGCAGCTTCGTTAATATTATGATTTTTTATTACTTCTTGAGTTTTTAAAAAAACTGCATATAACTTATCATCAAAATTCTGTATCTTTTGTAAACTAATAAAATCGTATTCGAATGTCTTATTTAAGCAGTCCACTATACCAAAAGCGGTGGTTTTACTACCCGGATCTATTCCCAGTATTATCATTAAATTTTTGGTTAGATGGCAAAACCCTTCTTGCACCCACAAATCTCTTTAGGAAATAGCCATCTAAAGGTGATATTACAACACCAGTATTTTGATTTAATGCAGATATAAATTTATCGTCCCCAATATATATACCAACATGAGAAGGATAAGTTCCCGGATATGTTTGAAAAAACAATAAATCGCCTGGTTTGATGTCTGATAGCGATACAGGTTTTCCAACATTGAATTGTTCGGAGCTCGTTCGAGGTAAATCTATATGAAATTTTGCAAAGACATCTTGTACAAAACCAGAACAATCTACGCCAGTTTCTAAATTTGTACCACCCCATTGATAAGGTGTACCAACAAAGAGTTTAGCATACTTTACCAATCTTTCGCTTAAAGGATTTTCTTTGTTAATAAGAGAATATTCACTTGTTGAGTAGTTTTTTTGAATGGAGGCAATATTTTTATTATTATTTGGTATAAGCAAAATTTCTCCAACAGTAATTTCTTTGTTAGGAAGATTATTTAACGCTACGATGTCATCAACACTTATATTGAATTTTTTTGCTATTTGATAAAGAGTATCACCTTTTTGAACTGTATAATGATCTAAATACAAAGAATAATTATTGGTTTCACTATTATCTAAAGCAACAGATTGGTCATTATTTTGTTGCTGGTCTGTATTATTTTTTGCTTGGTATGTTGGTGTTTTGTTTGAAGAGTTATTGTTTTGCATTGATTTTATTGCTATTATTTTGGGTGGAACAAGTATTGTTTGGCCTATAGATAGATTATTGCTGGTTAAAGAATTAATTTTTTTAAGTTCATTAATTGTAGTAGAAAAAGTTTTGGCAATAGAAAAAAGCGTATCACCTGGTGTTACAGTGTATTTTATATAGTTTATGTCTTGATTTTCTTTAGGGTAAATATCATTATTGGATAGTTTTGTTTGTTCTTTTTGTAAAGAAGGCCTTAAAACAATTTCTTCACCAATTTGTAGGTTTGACCAATCAATACTGGGATTTAAGCTTTTTATTATATTCATATTAATTCCGGTTTTTTGCGATATAGCCGTGAGGGTATCCCCAGGTTCAACAGTGTAGAAGTTCTCATTCTTAAAAGTCTTCTTTTGGGCTGCAATTTGAGTATTCTTGATGTCATTTAAAACATTATTAGGTAAAATAATTCTATCGCCGATATTTATATTTGATAAATTTAATTGAGGATTTAATTTTTCTAATTCTGATAAAGAAACATTGTATTTATTGGCGATAGTTGATGCCGTATCACCACTTTTAACTATATAAATATTGGTCAATTGAGTATTTGAGACTATTTTTGTGTTATTTGGTACAATAATCCTGTCGCCAACGTTTAGATTAGATAAGTTTATATTGGGATTAAGATTTTTTAATTGATCAAGGCTGCAACCTAATTTTTTTGATATATTAAAGGCATTGTCACCTTTTTGTACAATATAAACTTTTGATGTAATAACGTTTGACGCAGTTTGTGAATTTGAAGTAGTGGTTTTTATTTGGGGTATAAGTATCTTTTGACCAATACTTAGATCCGTGCTTTTAATACCAGGGTTTGCGTATTTTAATTTTTCTAATGGTAAGCCTAATTTTTGAGCAATTGTTGTTAATGTATCGCCTTTTTTTACTATATAAACTTCTGCTCGAGAGGTTGCTGTCAATGTTAAAAACAAGAAGGCGGATAGTATAGTTTTTCTCATAGTAGCCTCCTTTTAATAGATTAACCTACACTTTATATACCAAAAATTTTGATTTTTGTAAAGCAAAAAATAAAATTTTAAAAAATAATATATATTATAAATTTTATTATATAAAATAATTACTTACGATATTTATTAAAAAAACAGGTAATTTTTAAATTTTAAATTCTTCGTTATATTTAAAATCAGTAAATTATTAGATAAAATTTTTGAAATATATTATATTGAAATATATTATAAAGCTTTATAAACCAAAAGAAGTTTATTAATTATTTCAGTATTTATTATCTATTTTATTAAATTCAACTTTATTTGTATTTTTATAAAACTTAAAAATTGACATTTACAGAATAATTTGTTAGTGTGGTAGAAATTTATCAGGAGGGTTAACCATGAGCTCCAGGATAGTAAAAATATTTGACACAACACTAAGGGATGGAGAACAATCACCGGGTGCCAGTTTAAATATTGAAGAAAAAATAGCAATTGCAAAACAACTTGAAAAGTTAGGTGTTGATGTTATTGAAGCAGGCTTTGCTGCAGCAAGTCCAGGTGATTTTGAAGCAATAAATGCAATAGCAAAAATAATAAAGAATTCTACCATAGCATCCCTTGCCAGAGCAGTAAAGCAAGATATTGAAAAAGGTTTAGAAGCAA
The DNA here is from genome assembly GCF_900101285.1 of Desulfurella multipotens. Taxonomy (NCBI): domain Bacteria; kingdom Pseudomonadati; phylum Campylobacterota; class Desulfurellia; order Desulfurellales; family Desulfurellaceae; genus Desulfurella; species Desulfurella multipotens. Next base: position 1,249 of record NZ_FMYU01000001.1, on the reverse strand, counting down.
TAAAACCAGCTCCACGCAAAAGACTGCACACATTTATAGCAACAAGCCCTATACATGTAGAAAAGAAACTAAAAATGAGCTATGAAGCTGTGCTTGATGCAGCAGTAGATGCTGTGAAATTTGCAAGAAATGGCTGCGAAGAAGTAGAGTTTTCTGCAGAAGATGCAACACGCTCAAACTGGGATTACCTTTGCAAAGTTGTCGAAAGTGTAATTAATGCAGGAGCAAGCGTTGTAAATTTACCAGACACAGTGGGATACACTACACCTCAAGAATACTATGAGCTTATAACCTACATAAAAAATAAAGTACCAAATATTGATAAAGCAGAAGTTTCTGTCCACTGTCACAATGATTTAGGTATGGCTGTTGCTAACTCTCTGTCTGCAGTTTTGGCTGGTGCAGATCAGGTAGAATGCACAATAAACGGCATAGGAGAACGTGCAGGGAACGCCTCTTTGGAAGAAATTGTTATGGCTATAAAGGTTAGAAACGATATATATAAAGCCTCAACAAATATAAATACAAAAGAAATCTACCGCACAAGCAGGCTTGTAAGCAAGCTAACAGGCATAGATATCCAGCGCAATAAAGCTATAGTGGGTAAAAATGCCTTTGCACATGAAGCTGGTATACACCAAGACGGTGTAATTAAAGAAAAAAGCACATACGAAATCATGAAACCAGAAGATGTAGGTATTGACTCAAGTTCACTTGTGCTTGGCAAACACTCAGGCAAACACGGACTTGAAAAAAGGCTTGTTGAGCTTGGCTATCAGTTAACCAAAGAACAACTTGAAGACATATTTGAAAAATTCAAAGTCCTTGCAGACAAGAAAAAAGAAGTATACGACGAAGACCTACATGCACTCGTAGAAGATAAAATAAAATTCAGTCCATCAGTGTATGAAATTGTGAGCTTGCAGGTAAGCTCTGGCACAAACATTACACCTACTGCTACAATAAAGTTATCTAAAAACGGTGAGATCTTTGAAGATGCAGCATTGGGAGATGGTCCGGTAGATGCAGTTTATAAAGCTTTAGAGCGCATTACATTCGTCAAAGGTCAACTTAAATTTTATGAAATCAAATCCATAACAGAAAGCAGAGAAGCCCTGGGTGAAGCAACTGTAAAAGTATATTTTCCTGATATTGATAAAAATATAATTGGCAGAGGTGTTGCAACAGATGTTATAGAAGCAAGCGCCAAAGCTTATCTGGATGCTATTAATAAAGCGCTGATGTATAT
>NZ_FMYU01000021.1:0-8922 GCF_900101285.1 Desulfurella multipotens | reverse complement strand
CTTCTAACGCAGGCTGAAGCTAACTACTATGGAGCTATCTACGGTTACTGCATAGCTTTGGAAAAACTTGCAAATGCTGTTGGTAAAACAGATGAATTTGATTATTTGATAAGGTTTAGGTAGTCTTATATAGTCTTTTATATTTGATTGTTTCTATTAAAAATGTAGAAAGCCCAATGCCAACCACTACCGCGATTACCAGGAAAAAGCCAATATTTAGATTATGTAAATTGTGAACTTTAATTGGTGTTACTATGTTAAATGATAACAATTTTGGATCGCTCAAACCTAAAATACCCGATAAGGCAAACATAACTCCACCCAGCACAAGTGTTCTTGCAGCAGTTAACTTAGCTATATGCTGGCTTACATTTTCTGGCAAACTTAGCCTTTTACCCATAATACCAAAAAAAGCACCTGCTAAAATTTGAACTGTAGTTGTTCCAAGTCCAAATACAAAACCAGGTAACCAGGCAACATAAGCGTTTGGCATAGAAGGAGCAAGTACTGTATATAAAATTAAAGCAAATGCGCCAAAACCCCATCCGGCAATAAAGCCGTGAACTATAGCCATTTTGTAGGTGGTTTTTTTGTGTTTTTCGTCAATATATTTACCAGATAATGCTTCCTGATGGTGTATTTTATCTATTTTGCCAAAGTGTATATGGAATACATTATTAAATCTAAAAACATACAAACCGCCAAACACCATTGCACTTCCAACAATCACATACACTATATAATCTATGTATGGTTTTGACATAAAACTTATTAAAGAAAAATAAGCAAGTTCACTTGCAAGCGCGCGTTGCACACTAAATGCTAAAGAAAAAGCTAAACCAATTAAAAAACCTTTTTTGGCAGAGTAACTACCTATTGAATAGCTAAAAGTAATTGGCCATGTATGTTCATCAGGCGTTATACCATGAACAATACCCAATGAATAAGCCAAAATTAGTGTCATCAACACACTTGCTTGAGCATGAACATTAAATAAATCCATAAGCACCCCTTTTTTGCAACACATAAATATAATACCTACTAATTATATTGTCAAATTTGATAAAATTTTTACATAATTTTATCTTGAAATTTTATAGACAAAAGCAATATTTGAACTTTCATTTTTATTATTGAATGCATGAATTTTTACCGTGTAAAAATAGGTATCTAAAGCATTATTATTTTCTGGCAATATTACTTGGGTTAAGACTATTGTAGCATAAACTTTGTAAGATCCAAGTTGCATAATAATATCTGGATTTGCATTCGAACAGTTCCAGTTACTCCAGGCAATGCTAGGTTTTTCTAATTTTATAGTCATACATGTTGGGTTAGAAATTGTATAATAATCTGGTGGCAAATCAGGCGTTGATGAGTCAAATTTAAGCATAGATATGACAATATTGCTTGCACCTTTTGCCGCATCCTGAGCAGTCTTATACTCTGAGCTCATATCAGAAATTTTTGTGCTTCCTAAAATTAGCCAAAGCATTAAACCAACTAAAATTAATGCAAGTGCACTTATGAATATGACGATAATCAAAGCAATGCCATTTTGGTTTTTTCTCATTGATTTTGACCTATATTCATTGGTTTTATAGTCATTTTTATAACTTTCCACTCGTAATGCGAATCAATGCCAGATGGTTTAAAATTATACAGTGTCCCTACATCGCCATCACCAACAGGTATATTATTTGTGCTAATTATACTGTTTGAATATTTACTTGATTGTTTTAAAATATAAAAACTTTTATTAACTGTGTCTGACTATTTATTATATTTGGAGTTAAATTGCTTGTTGAGCTATACCAATTATTACCTATTTTACTTTCTACAAAAAAAGCTTTTACACAGTCTAAAAGTGGCATTAGCGTATTTGATCCGTTGTTCTGGCTTATCACAGAACGATAAAGTTCATAAGTATTTGGATCACAAAAACTTGGTAAATTATCTTGACTTAAAAAATAATCTACCCTGTTAAATGGCATACGAGGCTGCACAGTGGAGTCAATACCATAGATTAAATAAATTTGAGATTGATTTAAGTTTAAATTATTTATAGAATTTGCAAAATCAGAAAAATTGAAATAAAAATTGCCATTTGGATTTTCTAACAATGTTTTATTGGAATCCATAACTATACAATAGTCATTATCATTAGAAGAAAAATTACTTAATGAATTATCTGGGTTGTAATCAATATCCCAATTGTTTGTATTTGTATTGTAATAAGCAATAGCCCATTTTTGTGAAGCACTATTTATATCAGCAATTGAAGATCTTATAACTAAATAAGAAGAGTTTGGTTGCGTTTGTGAATTTTGTCCGATGTTATACGCGCTAGCTGGTAAAGTACTATAATTGTAGGCACTTGCTGTAGAATTTGTTGCTTCATGAAAATTTAGCGGAGTTTCTATAGGACCAGATAAAGGCAAACCATAACCAGACATAGAAATATCATATTGCAATAGAGAAGTACCAGACAACGTGGAAATTTGAGTGCTGCTTATACTGGATTGAAATAAAGAACCTTTCATAATTTTAATGTATGTAAAATAGCCAATTGCTAAAACTATCATTGTGATAAATAAAGCAACTAAAATCTCTATTAATGTAAATCCTTTTTTCATAAATGCACCGCTGTTGTTTGAGTATGGTAATAAGCCTGACCTTTATAAACCCAGCTTACCGTTATTGTATATAAAATGATTTCTTTTTGGGGTTCTATTGATGGTGATACACTTACAGTGTAGTTTTGAGAAAAATTATTAATTGGTACAGTCACAGTTTTAGTAAATGGTGTTGTTATAGGATTATTATTAGCATTATTTAAAATTTCGTCAACTTGCGATTGCGCTACTCTTAATGCCTGGTTTCTCAGTGCATTTTGCATATTTAAATTTATTGATAAATCCAAGCTATACAAAAGCCCTAAAATTACAATAAGCAAAATAAATAAAGCTACTATTGCTTCTATTATAGTAAATGCTTTATTCTTTACAGTTGCCATTAATCCACCTGCCAGTGTTTATTTTTGCAAATTCAATTTTAAAACAATTTGGGTTTGCATTATTTTGTTCATTAACAAAACAATTTACACTACCTTTAGCTATACCAAATGCATTTAGAGTAATTAGCGTTGTATTGTCAGAACACGATATAGGATACTTAAAATTATCTTGCACTATAAGCACTGGATTTGTTTGATTCGTTAGAGCTTTTATCTGATTTTGAGTTATATTTATATTTATTGGTATTTGATGTGCTACACCGTAAAATTTTGCATAATTGATATTAGCATATAGTTTGTTGATTTGTTTTTGTATATTATAGTCTTTTATATAGCGATCAAAATTTGGTATTGCTATAGCTAAAACGATAGCAAGGATTGCTATAATAAGCATCACTTCAAGGAGAGTAAATGCTCTATTTACTCTTTTTTCCATTGTATAATAATCCCTGCTTGACCACTAAAAGGCGCAACAAATGTTGTTGATGTCTCTGGCGATACACCTTGTTGCCATGCAGTTGTAGGGTTGTTTTTTGTAAATGTAGTATTTGGATTTATTTGTGTTACAGCTCCTGTAGAAGTTTGTAAAAGCAAACTACCACTTACATTGTTTATAACATAGCCGGGACAAGAATTATCCAAAGCAGCAGCACCTGTTGCACAATTTAAGCCCCATATGCGTGTTCTGCCTCCAAAACCACATAAATTGCTTGTGGGCTCTGTAGTAGTAAAAAATACAACATTTTGGCCCGTAACTGTTGGATCTGATATATCCCGCTCTTTTAAATAGCCATTAGTTTCAGAGTTATCAAGACTTATCTTCCATGAGTTTAAACCGTTACCTGGACTATTAAGCTCCTGACATGGAGAATTTGAAGAATGGGCAGCATTAATATTACAATTGCCACCTGACAAACAATTTGTTAAATCAACACCGTATAGCTTATCCGGATTATGTGGATTGTAATCGTCTTGCTTGTAAAAATATTTACCACTGCCAAAAAATATGTATGTTTTTCCAAAGCAAGACATATGAGCAATTTTGGCTGTAATAGGGTTTTCTGTATGATCTATACGAATGATTTTCCAAGAATGCGGATCTGTATAATTATATGTTAAAAGTATGTAAACTGCACCACTCCATGTATTTCCGTTTTGAATAGAAACACCAAAAGGAACAGCTATGGTATTTCCTGTTGCACTATCAACTATGCCTTGCGTAAACAGTCTGCCACCGAAAGCACTGTGTAAGCTAGGATCAATAGGCAATGGCGTAACACTATTTTCACTAAAATCACTGTTTAATGTCAAAACAAAAGCATTTAAAGGTAAGCCCGCATCGCCTTGATAATTAGTAGGACCTGTTAAAAACATTACAAAATATTGTCCATTAACTTTAATAATGGCAGGTCCAGAAAAACTAAATCCTAAATCTGGATTTGTAAATTCCCATAAAAATTCTGGATTAAACGGATTTGTAACATCTAAAGCATAATATGCAGAGTATCCAAGATTACTCATAGGCAAGGCAACTCCTGCTGATCCAGTTGCACCGCCAAGTCTCATACCGCCAATTAAAATTACGTGTCCATTTGCTCTGAAAATATATGGAGTTAAATCCTGATAATAGATATGACAATAATTCGGATTTGCAAGGTATTTCAAATATGGTAGTGAATCTTCTGGTATAAAAGCCCACAATTCGCTGCCTGGAGCGTAGCCATCAACATTTGAAGGACAGCTTGCATCATCATTTGCGCAAAGTTTAGCTACTGCATTTGCAGGTAAATCAATATTTTGCGTTTGTCCAGCCAAAAATGCGTGGAGCATACCATCATTTGCACCAACATATACTACGTTAAAGCTTTGAGAAGGATCTAACCAATTTACATACTGGACAGCTTGAGGTGTAGAGTATATTATATCACCTAATTTCCAAACATTAGTATCACTTCCTATTGTCACGGTTCTGTTTCTTGTGCCTGAAAGATCATTGCCACGGATATAGTTTACAAGGTTTGTAGCTGCTGTGTTTAAAGTACAGTTTTGTGAATTACCACATAAATAGTTATCATTGGTTAAGTTTATATTTAAATTGTTTTCAAAACCAGAAACATTGCTATCTGTAAATGGTATCAAAGAAATACCATCTGTTGTATAAATCGTTCGGTTTTGTGGGTTTGTACTCCATAAGATTTTACCCGCTTCCCAAAGCGGATTGAGCTGATCAATGGACATTGTATTTACAAGATTGTTATTTAAGTATTCTTGCGCTTGCAGTTGCCCATTGTTAAGCACAAAATTTAGTGTATAATCAGACTGCGGTTCAAGGTAATTTTGAGTATTGGCATTCAATATACTTACTGTTTGAGAACCTACCGGACTATAAAGCCACCAATCATATAAATAGCCTATCCAGTTTACCTGTGTATTGTTATCAAAAATTTTTTGCGGATAAAATATAGCTTGAATTGCACTTGAGCCCTGTTGCGTTTTTTGACTTATACTCGCTACGCTGGATCCACTTGAAGCTTGTTTAATTATGCTTGAAAAGGCATTCATAAGGGAACTTTTAATCTGACTTGCATTGTTTGGGCTAAAAAATGTATTCGGTACCTGTGGAGGTGCAGTACATAAACTACCCTGAGCAGGACCGTAACAGTCTGTGTTATCTGTGCAGCTTGCATTTGGAAAATCGCTTTGATTAACAGAACCGATAGGTTCAAAACTACCAAAATAAGCAATATTTTCTAAAGCGTTTTGACCAAACACAGTTCCATAGCCGCTATTCCATTGATAATTTTGTGTACCTAAATTTCCCAGATATATAGCATACAAATCCTGTATTGTTATACCAGAAAAATCGCTTCTTAAACTACCGTTTGGGCCGCCTGTATGCAAAAAAAAGGCTTGCTGCACGGGATCTGAATTTACAGAACAATCAGGTATATCCCATCCTCCATCAGACATTAGTATTACATAATTCTGAGCGCAAGGTGCTGCCTGACAGGTTTGTGTATAGGGTGGACACTCATACAAAGGATCTTGCCATGTACCTGGACCTGGTTGAAAACCGTAAGAGTATGTTGGTTGAGTTTGCGAAAAATAATCAATTACATCCTGCAAAGCAGGTCCAGTTGGGGTGCCCTGGATAGGCATCTGGTAATTCATAAATCGCATGATATAGGTATAAGGATTAGTGCTTAAAATTGCTGTACTATATTCTTTAGATGTTTTTTGATTGTATGCATAGCCTCCAATATAAACTGTATACGGTATGGTGTATGGTGTTCCACTAGAACCCAAAGGTGTGGTAAACATTAAAAGCCCCATTCTTGGGCGCAAAGTTGAAGACATATTTTGCAAAGATGGCAGTATAGCTTGATTTATACGTGATAGAGGTGAGGTGTTAGTACAGAAAAAGATGGAGTACTGAGATTATAATAATCATTTATTGAAGGATATAACACTATACCTCCGCCATCTGCATTTGTTACATCTTGAGTGTTAAGCGTGGGATCACATTGTGGGCTTGAGTAAGAATTTCCCATTGCACAAGATTGTGGCTCTCCTCCTGTCATACTCCACTTTACAAGATCACTTCTAGACATTAAAAGGAAATTGAGACAATTGCCAGTAAGCTGTTATACAGACCGCTATAATAATTATAAGGAAAATTATAATCAAATACACTTTTTGGACAGCTTGAAGGTATTGCAGAATTGTTTATATACCAAAAATTATTGTTTGTATCGTATGAGTAAACATCATTTGCTATAAAATAGCCTTCATAAGTCTGGTTGGGGTTGTATTTGCTTGGACAATTTGCAATATTACCATTATAATCATAATCGCTTTGAATGTCACCACAGTAACCCTGCCCTTGACTGTCAGGATTATAAGCAGACCATACCATAGACCCGCTTACATCTTGGACAATTAACACATTAGGTGATACATTCTGCGATAAAAAAGGAGGTGTAGAACAATATTGCGCCATATCTGCAAAAGCATTAATAGGCAGCATAAAGGCAATAATAATTGCAATTAAATAAATTTTTTTCATTGCACACCTTTGATATTTGGGTTTGCCAATAAAACTTTTGAACAATTTCTGTCAATTTGCATAACAAAATTTACTTTATGTATAAGATTATTAGGTATTGCTTGAGTGTTTTTTACATAAACTGTATGTTTTCCAGAGCATACTTTGGAATAAATTACTACTTTAGCTGTATTTTTATCTATTGACAAAATCTTTCCCACAACAAGTCTATACTGATCAGCATATACTTTTGTTGCAAAAAATATAAATATTGCTAGGCAAAATAATATTTTTTTCATCAGTTGCCCCTTTAATTGTTAATATAGTGTTATTCCAAAAATCAGTCAATAAAAAAACTATTTCTTGCAAAAATTTAATAAAAAAATTATAATCATAAAATGATTAAAATTGGTGTATCTTCATGTTTAATTGGCATTGAATGTGCATACAATGGTTCATCAAGAAAAGATGATTTTGTGGTAAGCTTATCCAAATACTTTGAATTTGTACCTTTTTGTCCAGAAGATGCAATTTTATCTCACCCAAGAGAATCTATGAGATTAGTTTTATACAAAGATGGGACAATTCACTTAATTGGCAACAAGACAAATACAGATTACACCAAAGCAATAATTGACTATTCTCTAAATGCTGCTTTAAAAGCAAAACAAGAAAATATATGTGGATTTATATTTGCAGCTAAGTCTCCAAGTTGTGGTGTATTTAGAGTTAAATTATACTTAGAAAACTCCATGCCAGCTGATAATACAAAAGGGCTTTTTTCCAAAACCATAATAGAACAATTTCCTTTTTTACCTTACGAAGAAGAAAAACGCTTAAGCGATCCTTGGCTTAGGTATAATTTTATTGTAAGTGTTTATGCTTATTCTGAAATGATACAGCTAAATAAAAACCCATCCAGAAAAGCCCTGATTGATTTTCACACACGATATAAATTTTTACTATTATCAAAAAGCACAAAAAACTATAAAAAATTAGGCCAAATTGCATCATTTGCAAACAACAACACACATGAAACATTTAACTCCTACACTGCTCTATTTTTAGAAACAATGCTTATAAAAAGCAAAAAAAATCAAGTATATAATGCTTTAGAACACATGTTTGGATTTATAAAAGATTTCCTGTCAAGTGAAGAAAAAATTGTATTTTTAAGTACGCTTTTAGATTTTAAAAAAGGCATTGTTCCACTTGTTGCCGTAAATAGAATGTTTGAGCTATACATAGAAAAATACAAAATTAATTACATAAAAAACCAGGCTTTTTTTAATTTATACCCCAAAGACTTGGGGCTTGATTCTAATACTTTAGCGTTTAAGTAACTTTGATTTAGTAACTAAAATTATCGTTTCAAATACGATAGAAAGATGAGATACTTTGCGTTACACTTCTGCAAAGTGGGGAGATTCTTCGGGCTATTGCCTTTCAGAATGACAAAGAAAAAGAAAGGCGTTGTAAGCATTATGCGGTGAGGAGATTCTTCGCTTGCACTTCAGAATTACGGGTAAGGGTGTCACCTTAAAGCGTTAAGCGAAGTCAGTCATCCTGAAGCGTTAAGCGAAGGATCTCACTTTTAAGTGATGAGATCCTTCGTGCAATCGCCCTTCAGAATGACAAAAAGTAGGCAGCCATTGCCAGGCGCAAGAGATAAAGCTACCTTAAGTCTTAAACTTACCTACGCTAGATAACAGTCCTTCTGATATGTTCTTTAGGTTTTGGGCATTGGCTGATATTGTTTCTACTGCTTTGGCATTTTCTTCCTGGGCTTTGCTGATTTCTTTTACCTGCATCTCAAGCTCTGAAACTGTAGAAGAAAGCTCCTGTGTTGCAGCAGATAGAG
>NZ_FMYU01000016.1:0-24173 GCF_900101285.1 Desulfurella multipotens | reverse complement strand
TCATCTGTTTTACCAACAGCATTTGCAAGTTTTTCCAAAGCTATGCAGTAACCGTAGATAGCTCCATAGTAGTTAGCTTCAGCCTGCGTTAGAAGCGCTCTTGCATCAAGTATGTCTGTTGAAGTTGCAAGCTGGTTTAAGTAGCGCTCGTTGGTTAGTTTATAGTTTTCGTTTGCTTGAGCAAGTGCAGTTTGGGCTACAGATATATTGTGGTATGCTACCTGAGCCTGGTCATATGCGTTAAGTATTTGAGTTTTGGATTGTGTTTTGAGGTTATTTAGCTCATTTTGCAGGGCTATTTCTTGTAGTTTTGCAGCCTGGACATCGTTTTTGGTTTTACCCCAGTCAAATACATCCCAGTTTGCTATGATGTTTAAGCTGTATATAGAGTTATCTGAGTATGGGTTATTGCTCATATCAAGGTTTTGACCATTTCTGTTGTAGTTTGCTCTTAGTTGTAGCTGTGGGTAATAGCCAGACTTTACCATACCTACCTGTGCATTAGCCTTCTGGATTGCATAGCTTAGAGCTTTTATATCCGGGCGGTTGTCTATTTGGGCATAGAGTGAGTCAAGTGGTGTTTTTAAATCCACCACATCTGCTACCTGTTCAAATGTATGTGTTTTATCTATGGGTTCATTTAGCAATTGGTTTAGCTGAGCTATTGCATCTGTAAGGTTTGAGTAGGCTTGTTTTAGCTCTTGCTTTGCATTTGAGTAAGCTACTTCTGATTTTAGTAAATCTACCTTTGGTATAAGACCCTGTTTGTAAAAGCTTTGAGCGTCTTTTAGGTGTGATTCATACTGAGCAACTGCAAGTTGTCTTGTTTCCAGCATCTTTTGGTTGTACAATACATTAAAGTAAGCTATTTTTGCATTTGTTATAACCTGGTTTCTTATAACCTCTAAGTTTGCTTTTGAAAATGCTTCATCATACTTTGCATACTTGTACTTATTAATTAAATAAAAGCCTGTAAAAATTGGCTGTGTTATGGTTACATTCCACTGGTAGTTATTGTTTGAGCCCATAATCATCTTATTTCCATTAACAATCTGGTATGGTGGTTCATCAAGCCTTGTATATGAGTAACTTGTAGATAGATTTGGCAGAAAACTTTTAAAAGCACTTTGCTTTAATTCTTTGGAAGACTCATAAAGAGATTCGTACTGTTTTATCTGGTAGTTATTGTTTGAGCTTAAAGTCTGGACTTCACTCAAAGATAAAGCAAATGCAGTATTTGCAAACAAAGCTAAAATGGATATAGAAAGCAGGGTTTTTTTAAGGTGCATGGATACCTCCTTTGCGCATGTTATAATATTATTACTTTTAATATTTGTCAAGATATAATTTAATTATTATTTGAATTTTTTAAATTACAAAATTTTAAACAATAATATATTGCAATAATCTTTTAAACATCAAATAAACCATCAAAATCGTACAAAAAATTTTGCTGTAAGCGAATTTTAATTATAATAAAAGTAATATACAGATAATTGAAAAGTAAGGTGTTAAAATAAATTGTTGTTTTTTAATGTCGGTTTATTGCGAGTTGCAAGAGCAACCTTTTGGATACTATCAGCTTTTGCAATATTTATTATTTTGGCAACCAAACCATATGGTACTGTTTTATCAGCTTCAATAACTATAGAAGATTTACTATTTTGCTTTAAAAATGAATTAAGTTCTGTATAAGTTGATAAGTGCTTATCTATATAAAGTCTGTCTCTTTCTGTTATTGTTATTATTATATCTTTTTTTGAGATATTTGCACTGCCAGAATGAGTTCTTGGTAAGTTAACTTTTATACCTTTTACAATCATTGGGGTAGTAACCATAAAAATAACTAGCAAAACAAGCATAACATCAACCAAAGGTGTTATGTTTATATTAGAAAATACACCTCTTTGCTTGCTGTATCTCATATAATTTTCTCCTAACTTTTTATTTAAACAATAACATCATTACAAAAGCAACAATAATACACATATAACAGAAGATAAAACACCAGGCCAATACATTACTATCTAATTTTAGATTCTCAGAATACTTTTTAACCTTTCAATTAATGTAGGTTTTTTCACCATACCTGCAATTCTAACTGGAATCTTTTTAGTAAAAAATTTGTTATAAACATCAATGTAGCCAATAATTGAGCCCTTTTTTATAGGTAACATAATTGGATTTTTTTCAAATTTTATATTGTAATTTATACCAGGCCATGTTATCGTGTAAAATGATGATCCGGTTATTAAAGGTATAGGCTTAAGCCATTCAAACTTTACATATCCTATTTTTTGGTCTTTTTTAAAAAGTTGAGACAAATGTATATTATTTTTTACCTGATTTATTATTTTTATAGTTGATTTAAGAGCATCCATTAATGGCCTTTCTCCATATTCTCCAAGTAGCGCACCTAATATTAAAATATGTTTCCATTTTAAATACTGGTTGGATGCAAAAACAAAATCCCCGCCAGATTGTGGCATAGAACCTGTTTTTATACCAATAATTCCATCTTTACCTAAATCGCAATCTACATTGTAAACAGTACCAGCAACAGGTAAAGTTGCCTGTGGTTTTGATACCAGATATCTAAATTCTCTGATTTGCATAACTTTTTTGCGCAAGCTTTAACTGATCATTTGCAGTGCTAACTGTATAAAGTCTTACGCCAGCAGGATCTGCATAGTGAGTATGATTCATATTTAAAAGTTTGGCCATTTTATTCATCTTATCTACAAATGCTTTGACGATTCCATCGTCCCATTTTGCTAATACAGTTGCGCAATCGTTGCCAGAAGGCAATAATAAACCTTCCAAAAGTTGCTTCTCGCTGAGTTTTTCATTTGCTGCTATTTTCAAAACTGATTGTTGATTTTTTAAATCTTTCTTGTATATTTTAACATCATTTTTTGTAATGGTTATATCTGGTCCATTCTGACCTAAATGTAATGGATGATTTTTAAGAATCAAATAAGCTGTCATTATTTTAGCTACACTAGCAATAGGTATAGGTTGTTAATGTGGCGTTTGTGAAATAATTCCATAACGATCGATCATTATAGCGCCTTCTGTTCCATAAGGCCATTTTATGTTTAAATTACCAACTGCATGATAAGATTTTGGTATATTAAGCAATAAACGAGGTTTATTTGTAAGCGTTAATGCCTTAAATAAACCTAAAATAGCTACCACTATTATACCTATAACAAAAACCAAAAAAAGTGGTGTTTTTTATGAGATTTAAACATAAATCATCCCCAAAAATTTATTTAATCTATTTCAATCTTCCTATTCTCTAGACGCTCAATTCTTTTTTCAATTGGTGGATGTGTACTAAATAAACTTTTAAATGTTTCTCCTTTAAATGGATTTACTATAAACATATGAGCGGTTGTCTGAGAAAAATGTGTGTTTGGCATTGGTGAAAGTTTGTTTGCTGATTCTAACTTCTTTAAAGCGCTGGCTAAATACATAGGATTTCCAGATAAAATTGCCCCGCCCTTATCGGCTGCGTATTCTCTTTGTCTTGATATGGCAAGTTGAATGATTGTAGCTATTATAGGCGTTAGGATAGCTACAAAAAGCAAACTAAACATATTGTTATTTCTTCTATTATTTCCCATGCCTCCAAATATAGCTGACCATTGAGCCATCCATGCTAAATAACTTATTGCTCCAGCTATTGTAGCAGCTAATGTAGCAGTCAAGATATCTCTATTTTTAACGTGAGTTAGCTCATGACCTAAAACACCAGATAATTCACTAGTATTTAATAAATTTAATATTCCAGTTGTAACGCATATTGCTGCATTTTTTGGGTTTCTACCTGTTGCAAAAGCATTTGGTGTATTGCTATTAACCACATAAATCTTTGGCATTGGCAAGTTTGCCTTTTGTGCCAAATTGTTTACAATCGAGTAAAGCTGAGGGTATTGATGTTGATTAGCTTCTATTGCATGATAAGCTTTCAAAACAATTTTGTCAGAAAACCAATAAGTTATAAAATTCATGATCCCTGCAAAAATTAAAGCTATAATCAAACCTTGACTGCCACCAATAGCATCACCTACCAGCATAAGCAATACAGTAAGCGCAAACATCAGCATAAATGTTTTAAAGTAATTCATAGCTCCTCCCTCCTTTTAAATAATTCAACTAAAAACACATTCTTTTTTTCAAGTTCAATTTTTACATTTTTATAATTCATTTTCATAACTTTTACCTTCTATTTTAAATTATTTTAGTATATGCTCAATTTTATGAAAAAAATATAGACAATTTGTGTAAAAAATGTTAATTGTAATCTGTAGCGTGCTGGACATATAAGTAAAAATTAAATAAATAACAAAAAAATTTAATTGTAATTCACATTACATTATTGATACCATTAAAATTTTTTACAGAAAATTTACAATAAAAATGAAAAGTTTTTGTTTTGTGATAGTATTAAATAATTTTTCAAGCAAAAAATTCCAAATTTTTTGAGTAAAAAATCTTTCTTGACAATCGATATGTATTTATATATACTTCGCTAAAACAAGGGGGAAAAATGAAAAAAATTTTTGTAGTTTTATTTGCCCTGTTGGTTTTTTTGCCAAGTGCCTGGTCTAAAACAATTACAGTATACAATTTTGGGAAGAAAATTGAAATTAAAAATCCAGATCGTTTTGTTGTGCTTTTTCCACAGGCTTTACCTTTTGTTTTTATGATTAATGCTTCAAATAGTCTTGTAGGGTATCCAGGCATGGGTAGAAATGCTGTGCCTTATTTTAGTGGTCAACTTATTTTAAAGAAAATGCCAGATTTTTTGAAAAAAGTTATTGACGTTGGTTATCCTTTTGGTCCAAGCATTGAAAAAATAATTGCTCTAAAACCTGGTTTTATTGTTAATGTGAATATGCAAGCAGACAACGAACAATTTGAAAAATTGGGCATACCTGTTATTGGCTTTAGCGCTTGCTTTGGAAATTTAAACGACTTGTATCAAAGCATAAATAGTCTAGGTGAGGCTACAAA
The DNA here is from genome assembly GCF_900101285.1 of Desulfurella multipotens. Lineage (NCBI taxonomy): Bacteria > Pseudomonadati > Campylobacterota > Desulfurellia > Desulfurellales > Desulfurellaceae > Desulfurella > Desulfurella multipotens. Next base: position 19,151 of record NZ_FMYU01000016.1, on the reverse strand, counting down.
TCATGTTAAAGATGCCCAAAAGTTAATTTCCTATTATAAACATACAGTAGAATACGTAGAAAGTCATCTAAATGGTATAAAAGAAAAACCAAAAGTATTATATTTGAGTTATCAAGGGCCTAAAGGCAACAAACTAACCTCAGGTGGACAATTTGATACACTAGTTAATGATATTATACAAAAAGCTGGTGGTATAAGTGTATCTAGAAATGTAAAGGGTAAATTTGGCCAAATATCAAAAGAAGATATCCTGAAGTGGCAACCAGACTTTATACTACTTGGCAGTGGAAATAAAAAAACAATTCAAAACATATACGCCGACAAAGATTTACGCTATGTAGCTGCTATCATTCACAAAAGAGTGTATTTGGTACCGCAGGATTGTGGAAGTCTCTACTCAAACTGGTTTGCTCCCGAAAAAGCACCTCTTGGTCTTCTCTGGTGCGCAAAACTTTTGCATCCACAACGTTTTAAATCTCTTAACCTCAAATCACAAGCAGATTATTATTATAAAACTTTCTGGAATATAAACCCCGATGAAATTCACATTATAGGACTAAAAAATTGAAAAACACTATTTTAATTGTTTTATCATTTGTTGTTATTCTTGTATCTTTAGGTGTTGGACCATACAAAATTGCACCCATTGATGTGGTTAAATGCTTTTTTAATCCTAAGGCATCAATTGACTCAACAATTGTATTAGATATAAGATTGCCCAGAGTGTTATTTGCATACTTTGTCGGTGCTGGGCTTAGCGCAGCTGGAAGTGCATATCAGGCTATGTTTAAAAACCCTCTTGTCTCGCCCGACATTTTGGGTGTATCAGGCGGTGCTGCTTTTGGCGCCGCTTTAGCTATACTTACGCTAAATCATTTTTACTTTATTGAAATTTTTGCTTTTGTGTTTGGAACAATAGCAGTTTATATAGCATTTTTTCTTGCAAAATCAAAGCAAGAGTTACCTGTATTAAACCTTGTAATATCGGGAATAATTGTTGGTTCTTTCTTTACTGCACTTTTGGGTATTATAAAGTATCTTGCTGATCCGAATAATCAATTGCCCCAGATTGTTTTCTGGTTAATGGGTAGTTTTGCAAATGTAAGCTTTAGCGCATGGGGTGCATTTATTATAATTGGCATATGCGTAGTTTTTTTATACCTTTTAAGATGGCAGTTAAATATTGCAGCTTTTGGCGATGATGAAGCAAAATCTTTAGGTGTAAATATAATAAATTTAAGAAAAATAATCATACTTTTGTCAACTCTAACAACAGCTGCAAGTGTAGCTGTTGTTGGCATAATAGGTTGGGTTGGGCTTATTATACCGCACATTTCACGCTTGATTTCTGGCAGTGATAATAGAAACGTCATGCCCACAAGCATTTTTGTTGGTGGTATATTTATGGTAATTATAGATGATCTAGCACGCAGTTTAATTTCTGGAGAAATACCTGTTGGAATTTTAACATCGCTTTTGGGTGCTCCATTTTTTGCTTGGCTTTATAAAAAACAAAAACGCTTATGATAGAAGCAAAAGATTTAAATTTCTCTTATGATGTAGATATATTAAAAAATATAGCTTTTAGCATAAGTGAATCTTCAATATGTACAATACTTGGACCAAACGGTTCTGGTAAAAGTACACTATTAAAAATATTGGACAAATTATTAAAACCAAAAAAAGGTACTGTTTTAATAGAAAATGAAAATTTAGAAAATTTGAGTATTAAAAATGTTGCAAAAAAAATTGCCTACCTCGCCCAGGAAAATGAAGTTTCTTTTTCTTTTAGCGTTTTCGATATAGTTTTAACAGGAAGAGCCCATAATGTAGGCATGTTAAACCAACCTTCAAAAGAAGATATCAAGATTGCCAAAAAAGCAATATCACTCGTTGGTTTGCAAAACCTTATTAATAAGCCTTTTACACAATTAAGCGGTGGTCAAAAAAGGCTTGTTTTAATAGCACAAGCTCTTGCGCAAGAAGCTAAAATTTTGCTCTTTGATGAACCAACGAATCATTTAGATTTTTCAAACCAATATGCTATATTAAATCTTATAAAAAATCTCATAAAAAAACACAATTTAACAGCAATAATAACGCTTCACGATCCAAACCTTGCTGCATGGATTTCTGATATTGTAATAATGATAAAAAATGGCTCTTTGCTTAAATTTGGTCCAGTAAAATCTATAATGAATGCCCAAAATTTAAGTGAGCTATACGAAACAAAAATTACAGTTATAAATAACAACGGCAAGCTATTCATTACGCCATTGGAGTTTATATGAGTAAATATGCAAGCTTTGTCGATATAGCAGAAAATGTCTTTAAGGATATATACCCACAAATAGCCCAAAACATATTTGAACTATTTAAAAAACAAAGTGGCACTGTAGTAGAAATTGGCTGTGGAAGCGCTATTTTATCAAGAAACCTATATAATTTTGGAAATTTTCAAATTTTTGCTGTCGACTTAGAGTTTGATATGGCATTTAGTGCAAAACAATTCATCGAAAAAGAAAACAAAAAAACTATCTTGCCGATTGTTTCAAACGTAGAGGCTCTGCCGTTTAGCAGTAACTTTGCCGATTTAATTATAAGCAGGGGTTCAATGTTTTTTTGGGAAAACAAAGATAAAGGCTTCAGAGAAATCTATAGAATTTTAAAAAAAGGTGGCATAACATACATTGGTGGTGGCTTTGGTAATAAAGACCTGAAAGAAAAAATATTTAAGATCATGTCAGAGAAAAATCCAAACTGGCACAACCAGGTTAAAGAACGCCTTAAACAGACTAACCCTGAAGTAATAAAAAATATAATGAACAACTCAAATATTAAAACTTATTCAATCATAAATGATGAAAGTGGTTTCTGGATAATCATAACAAAGGAGTAAAAGTTGTGAAATGTCACATCTGTGAATTTAGGTGCAATATTGAAAATTCAAAAATAGGATCATGCGGTATGTATCAAAATATAAATGGTCAAATCACAGAACGTTTTAAGAATTCGTACTTATTTGTAAATCCTATTTCAATAGAAACACAGCCAATGTTGCATTTTTTTGTAAACCACAAATTTTTGCAGATTGGAAGCGTAGGTTGTAATTTTAAATGCGAAGGTTGTGTATCTAATATTTTTGTAAAATACATTGATATATATAAAAATGCTTTTAAAAAACTCAGTGCACAAGAAGTTGTACAAAAAGCACTTGAAGAAAATTGCAAAGGCATAAGCTTTGGTATAAACGAACCTACCATGCACTATTTTAGCTTGCTTGAGCTAGCTAAAATTGCCAAAGAAAACAAATTGTTATTTGGTATATCTACAAATCTTTACTACACAAAAGAATCGCTATTTCAATTAATCAAATACCTGGATTTTGTTAATGTAGGCTTAAAAGGATACACTAAAGAAACTTACCGAAAGTTTTGCAAAGCACCAGATTCAAAACCAGTATATAGGAATATTGTTTATCTATTCAAAAACAATGTATATTTTGAAGTTTCTATTGTTTACTCAAAAGGAATTGAAAATGAACTTATAAATGTTGCAAAATTTTTATCTAAACTATCAAAGCAAATACCACTGCAAATTATGCGTTTTATACCTTTTGATAAAGCCTCGGGTGAGCTTGAGCCATCAATTAAAGAATCTGAAAATTTGGTAGAAGAACTAAAAAAACATTTAGATTATGTTTATTTATTTAACTCACCTGGTACAAAGTATTTAGATACAAATTCAGATAATTTTGACATTAAGCGCAGCTTTTATGGTCCAATGGGAGCACATATCATTTCAATAAAAGGAAAGCCCAACTGCATAATAGGTGATATATCGAAAAAAGATTATGAAGAGGACGGATTTTTTGGTGGCTACAGGATCACAAGAGCCCTTGAGATGGTAATTGGTATATTAAATGCACTTAATGTAACAGATAAAAAAACCATTGCCAGTGTTATTACTGAAATTCTAAAAGACAAAACATTCCTTAATTTTTTTCATGAAACGCAAGATGACATAAATTCAAATCTTGAAAATTATTTTGATATAGTCGAACTGCTTGCAAAACTTTCAAATGCAAACCCAAAAAAACTAATTGATTTTTACAAAGAAATTTTAGATGATATTAAGCTAAAACGCAAAAAAATTGATAAAAAATTAAAATCTTATTATGTAATGGGCACTCCTATTTTTGCTCTAAATACGCATAGATTTGAAAATAAACTGACAAGTTTTGTTGGCCTTGAAGTTTTAAAATTAGAAAAAGAAGGAAAACCTGGTATAAATATATCCAAAGAAACTCTTATCTCATACAATCCAGATATCGTTTTTATCTCAGGTTTTATTTCATGCAAAACTGAAGATTTTATTGATTACTGTCAAAATCATAATATTAATATTAATGCCACAAAATATAAAAAAGTTTATAAATTACCTTTCGGGTGGGACTTTGGTAGCGTTGAATGGATTTTTGGATTAATGTATATTGCCAATGTCGCTTACCCTCATATTTACAATTTTAATATTGAAAGTAAATATTTTTTATTTAACAACAAAAAATATACACCGTTAAATAAATCGTTTTATACGGGTATTGGGTAATTTTTTGTATTCGTTATATAAATTTTTATACATTTGGAGGTTTTATGGAAACTGTTAGCATTGCATGTGCACCAAACTTAAGTGGCATTATAGAAGAAATTATAGATAATTTTGAAGACAAATCGGTTTCATTTGAATTAACTATAGGAGAAAACTGTAATGTATACTATCAAGAGATTTTAAAAGGAAAAAAGTACGATATTTTTTTAAGCGCCGATGAAAAAAGTGCTGATGATTTAGTTTCTTTGAATCTTGCAAGCACAAGTGAAGTTTATGCAAAAGGAAAACTTTGCCTGTGGTCTTTTGAAAATAAAATACCAGAGATTTCTACTGCAAAAATAGCTCTTCCAGATCCAAACATTGCGCCTTACGGTAAAGCGGCTTTTGAGTATTTAGAAAATACAAAACTAATGGATTTAGTAAAAAACAATCTACTGTTTGGTAAAAGTCCATTTGAAGTATCAAGACTTGTATTAGAGCACATTGCCCAGGTTGCTTTTTTGCCTGTTTCTTTTGTAAAAAGCACACTAAAAGATAACAACTTTAAAATATTAGAAAATAGCTATTTTCCAGTTATTCAAAAATGTGTTTTACTATCGAAAGACAACAAAAAAGCACAGGAGTTTTTTGATTTTTTAATAAATTCAAAACGATCAAAACAAATATTAAATTCTTTTGGTTTTTAGGAGGAGTATATGAAGTTAAAGTTAAAATTTATTTTAACATCAGTATTTTGTCTTGCTTTATTTCAAAATGCCCTTGCAGTAAATTTAGATACAATTGTAGTAAGTGCATCGAAAGTAAATCAAAAAATAGAAGATTCACCTACTTATATCCAGGTTTTAACTAAACAAAAAATGGAAGATAATGGTAATCTCTTTTTAAGTTATATGCTTAATCAATTACCAGGTGTATCAGTAGAACAAGGTGGCGGTATTGGTGGTGAAACGATGGCTTTTATAAGAGGAATTCCGGTAAGCCCAAAAGTTATGATGGATGGAGTTAGTATCATGAGTCCCTATTATCCATTTCCACATTTCAATCTTGGGCCAATTATGCCAGATAATATTGACAGAATAGAAATACTTCAAGGTGCCCAAAGTGGTCTTTGGGGTGCAAATGCAGCAAGCGGTGTTATAAACATTATAACCCAAAAAGGCAAAGGCAAGCCCCATATTGACTACAATCAAACATACGGTTCTTTTGGTACAACTAAAGAATATTTGGCACTCTCTGGCGAGATTAAAAAGTTCAATTTTTATGTAGCAGGTTCTGCATATGACACAACAGGAATACCACAAACTTACTCGTATAATTATAAAACACACACATATTCACAAGGCGGTAAAAGAGATGGCTATCACAAATACTCATTTTATAGCAATTTAGGTTACGATTTTGGCAATGGTCTAAGTGCAAACCTCATAACAGACTCATATAAAAGTACAAATTATACTGATATATGCAAATATTCCAAAGACAATCCTGTTTGTCCCAATAACTCCGCACCTTCAAATCTCACACCATTAGCTCAATCATCAAGGCATGAAGTTGATTATTATTTTACAAAACTAAACGTTGAGAAAAAATTTGAAAAAGCTACATTAAACTTTGAAACTCACTACATGCAAAATAATAGTTATTACTACTCGCCATCAAGCGCACCGTGGAAAGGCCGCACTTATGGTGCAAGTCTTAATTTTAGTTACAATGTTGCACCCACAACAAAAATCGTCCTTGGTGTAGACTATGGCAAAGATAGGGCAATATACGATTACACACCGCAAATTAATGTATCAAGAGAACATGCAGGTACCTTTTTAGAGGTTTTACAAACCATACAAAATCTAAACTTGCAGGCAAGTGCTAGAGAAGACCACTACCAAACATTTGGCAACACCTTTACTTATAAGCTTGGGGCAAACTATTACTTTGAACCAACAAATACTATATTTAAAGCAAACTGGGGTACTGGTTTTGTAGCGCCAAGCATGTTTGACTTATATGCTAATGGAGCACCATTTAGATTTGGTTACTTAAAAGGAAACCCCAACCTTCAGCCAGAAAAATCCAAAACATTTGATATAGGCTTTATTCAAAATTTCGGCGATAAACTTCAGATATCAAGCTCATTTTTCTGGTCAAAAATTGATAACCTAATAGATATAAAATATGCTTCTTTAATTGGAAGATCTCAGTATTTTATACCAATAAACATTAGTAAAACCATATCAAAAGGCGTAGAATCAACTCTAACTTACAAACCCATTAAATACTTAGAATTATCGCTTTCTGATACATATACTCAATCAGATGGTCCATTTGGTCAGACAAGCAACATTCCATACAATAGCACATCAGGTGCACTTTCATTTAATTATGACAGAATCTATGCTCAACTTAATGGCCAATACATAAGCACTATGTATGATAATTCTGGTCATCAAATTGGAAGATACACAGTATTTAATGCCAATCTATCTTACAAAATAAACAATAACGCAAAAATTGGCCTTTACGCTCAAAATATATTTAACAGGTTTTATTATGCTTCATGGGGTTACGGTTATGCAACGCCACCAAGATCTTTTTACACTACACTATCTTTAAAATTTTAAAGGGAGATAATTTTTGCAAAAATTTATAAGCATAAATTTATTTTTATGAAACCAAAGGAGAAAAATATGAAAAAAAAATTAATTGCTGTTGGGCTTTTTTGTTGTTTAATTGCACAAAAATCCTACGCCTTAGAATTAAGTGGTATTACTGTTGAGGCTTCAAAAAAATTCATGGTTAACGATTATACAAAAATTCTTGACACACAAACTACAACCCAATACAATTTAGATACAAAAGCAATAAAGACATTTTCTGGATCAAATAATTCTGTATTTAATGCAATAAACATGATTCCATCTGTAAATACTCAAGGTCCAGATGCATACGGCAATGATGAAACATTAAGACTAAGGGGCATTGATAGTACAAAAGCTGGTATAATAAACATAAATGGTGTTCCAACACCAAATGGTCCAACAGGGAATCTCACTTCAAATGTGTTTGATTTAGAAAATATTCAAGATATTTCAGTGTATGATGGAGCCATAAAGCCCAATATTGGATTCAATTCATTTGGTGATTTTCCTGGCATCATTGATTTAACTATTAAGAAACCATCGGATAAACTTGGTGCTATAATAAATCAAAGTTTTGGTAGTTATGATTATTCTAAAAGTTTTGTAAGATTAGACTCAGGCAATATAAATGGATTTAGAACTTTCATTTCATCGTCTTTAGCTTATGCAAATAAGTGGAAAGGCGATGGAAACTTTGTGCGCAAAAATGTAATGTTTGGTTTAACAAAAAATTTTGGCAATTTGCTAAATTTCGAAATCTATTTAGGTTACAATAGTGATTTTCACAACACATATTTAGGTTTAAACTATTCTCAAGCCTCAAATATAAATAAGAATTATGCTTTAGATTACAATAATAACCCAAACAGCCCCTTATACTACAATTATAATTATGTAAATACACGAGATTACTTTGTTTTACCAAGTTTTACTATCAATACTTCAAACACATCAAAGCTTGTCTTAAAACCTTACTATTGGTCAGTTAGAGGTCATAATTACTATACTTCAAACAATTCTGAATTTGTACAAAAATTTTTATACAATAGTAATATTTTTGGAATAGTTTCAAGTTTTGATTGGGATATAACAAAAAATTATAAAATAAGTGCAGGATATTGGTTTCACAAGCAACAAATGCCAGGTCCTCCCTATGCAATAGAAAACTTCGTCCCAAAAAATAATACACTTGTATTTAAACAATGGGGCATACTTGCAGATCACAGCTATCATACTATAAATTCACCTTTTATAAACATAGAAGCAAAAACAAAAAAAATTAAGGTTGATGCCGGCTTAAAATATCTAATGTACAAAACTGCTCAAATCAATGGCTATAATACTTACGGCATAACTACTCAAGATGCCAACCAAGCAATAAGCCTTGCCAAAAAAGACCAGTTTGAAACAGCCAATGCTAAACTTTTTAGACAGTATTTGCCATACATTGGCATAAATTATCAGCTAAACGATTATATCAATTTATATGCAAACTATGGCAAAAGTTTTCAAGCACCAAACTTTAACTTGTGGCCTTCTTTTGCTCAAAACAAACCGGTTTTTGAGAAAAAAGGCATTACTTTGCAATCCTTATGGGATAAATACTTCAAAATGACAACGGCAGATAATTTTGATATAGGTTTAAGATACAACAATAATAATGTTTATTTCTATCCCACAGTATTTTACAGTGATGTAAAAAACATTGGTACATATGCACCAATAAAAGTTAACAACAATACAATAGCAGAAATGCCAGCCAACACTGCAAAAGCAAAATCATATGGTTTTGAATTGGCAGCAGGATATACTCCGTTTAAAGATTTACTTATTTTTGCAGATTATAGCTACAATAGGTTTTATTATACGCAAAATGTTTCGTTTATGAATAACTATTATGATGTAAAAGGAAAACAAATAATAAACGTGCCCAAAAATATTCTCAAAGCAGGTTTTACATACAAATTTGATCATTTTTCTTTTACGCCGTATTTTAGTTATATGTCAAAACGTTATGGCGATCTGATGCATACACAAGAAGTACCATCAGTATTTCTTGCAAACCTTAATATAAGTTATGAGCAAAAAAATCTATGGAAGTTAAAAGAAATTTTATTTAGTCTAGATTTTACAAATTTACTGAATAGGCGTTATATAAGTGCAATAAATGCACCAGACTCAAACTTTTCAATGTATAGCCAAACTACATATCAAGTAGGTGCACCTTTTAGTGTAGTGGCAAGTTTATCTGTAAAATTTTAGTTCTCATACAACAGTTTTGCAACTTTGTGTATTTAAGACAAAGGAGATTCTTCGTTTTGCGCTTTAAGAAAAAAACAAAAGCAAATGAAGAATCTCCTCCAATGTAAAACTCAGCCCTTCTTACAGGCTTTGTCAAAAAAACACTCTTACAATACACTTTTAAAAAGTAATTTTAACACCAAGTACATCCAGAAACTTTCTTATCCACTCAGGATGAGCTGGCCAGGCTGGTGCTGTAACTAAGTTTCTATCAACATACGCATTTGAAAAAGTTTGGTTTGGGTCAAGCCATTTGCCACCAGCTCTTATTATGTCTGGTTTCAACGCTGGATAAGCAGTAAGTTCGTATCCAGAAACTGCATCTGCTGCAATCAAAATTTGTGGACCATGACAAATAGCCGCAATAGGTTTTTTATTTTGAGCAAAATGTTTTACAATTTCAATTACTCTATCATTTAGTCTTATGTATTCTGGTGCCCTACCACCTGGAAGCACAAGTGCATCGTAGCTATCTTCTTTTATGTCTTCAAATGTGCAGTTTAACATAAAATTATGTCCACGTTTTTCTGAGTATGTTTGATCACCTTCAAAATCATGAATCGCAGTTTTAACAAACTCAAGTGCTCTTTTGTTTGGACAAGCAGCATAAACCTCTAAACCAACCATCTGTAGCATTTGAAATGGTACCATAACTTCATAATCTTCTACATAATCTCCAACAAGCATTAATATTTTTTTTGACATAAGCAAAACCTCCTTGTTATACAAGATAACTCGCTTTTGGCAATTATCAAGCCATGCTTTTTTCAACCACTTGCGCTATATCAAGCACGCTAATATCATCCCTTGATAAATCTTTTACACCATCATCCAACATTATCATACAAAACGGACACGCAGTTACTATATTTGAAGCACTTGTGTCAATAGCCTGATTGGTTCTTACTTTATTCATGCGTGTTCCTTCTTCTTCAAGCCACATCATGCCTCCGCCTGCACCACAGCAAAAACTATTGCAAAAGGCATTTTTCATTTCAGAAAGCTTTAGTCCAGCTTGTGCTAAAATCTCTCTGGGCTGTTGATATAAATTTGAGTGCCTGCCCAAATAGCAAGAATCGTGGAATGTGGCAGTCTGGTTTAGTTTATTTGACAACTTAATTCTTCCTTCTTTTAACAGTTGGCCTATAAACTGACTGTGATGTAGAACTTCAAATTCCCCTCCAAGCTTTTTGTACTCATTCTTTAGTGTATAGTAGCCATGTGGGCATGTAGTAACTATTTTTTTTACATTGTAGGATTTAAAAGTTTCTATATTTTCTAATGCAAGGTTGTAGAACAAATACTCATTCCCAAGTCGTCTTGCATTATCACCACAGCATTTTTCTTTTTTGCCAAGAACAGCAAATTTTACATTGGCTTTTTGTAAAACCTTAACAAAACTCTGGGCAATCTTTTTGCTCCTATCATCAAAAGAACTGGCGCAACCCACAAAGTATAAAACTTCTGCATCTGGCACTTCATCTATGGTTTTTACATCGAGCCCTTTTGCCCAGTCTAGCCTGTAGTCTGCATTAATGCCCCATGGATTTGAGTTTGTTTCAATGTTGTTGAAAATAGGCACAAGTTTTTCTGGGAACTCACCTTGAGTTAAAACTGCATAACGCTTTAAATCAATCATGTCTCTAATATGCTCGTTTCCAACAGGACATACATTTTGACAGGCTCCACATGTGGTACACTGCCAAAGCGCTTTATCTGGAATTGTAAAGCCATATTCATAGTACCCATGAGGGTTATCTTTGGGTAATTCATTTGTAACTATAGGTATTAATTCTTTTTTATTAAATAAATTTTGAGCGTTATGAAATAGATTTTCTTTTATGCCAAGTATAATTTCTCTTGGGACAAGAACCTTGTTTGTATTTGCTGCAGGACACACCTGAGCGCATCTTCCACACTCAGTGCAAGCATAACCGTCTAGCAATTGCTTCCATGTAAGCTCATTTACATTTTTTACACCAAAACTCTCCACATTTTCATCTTCAAAGTTAAGATCTCTTAAAGCCATTGAAGGTCCTAAGTTTACAAAATAATTATTGGGTATGCCTGCTAAAATATGCAGATGCTTTGAGTTTGGTATAAAATCCAAAAATGCTAGTAAAACAATCATATGCACCCAAAAAGCTATATGGTAGGCTAATTCATTGTATGAATTAATATTAAGCAACCTGTATACAATAGAAGCAAATGGTTCATATGGATTTATCTGATTAGCCTTAGCCATCTCAAGCGCTGCCATATAATGTAATGTAAGCATTAATATAGTAATAAAAATAAGTATCAAATATGCACTGAAATGATAATTGAGCTTTTTGGGGTGCCATACAAATCGCCTTATTAAAGACATAACAATAGCTACAAGCACCAAAAATGCAAATAAATCTTCCAAAAATAGATAGATTGGGTACAAAACTCCCAAAAAGCTAAAACTGAAAGATGGTATAAAACCTTTTATAATTAGCTCTATTTCACCAAAAAGCAAAACTACAAACCCAAAGAAAATAAGAGCGTGCATAATACCAGCATAGTTTATATCCTTATCGTTTACTTTAAAATGACACATTTGCAACAGACCATTTTTTACAGCACTGTTTAGGCGCTCAAAAGGGTTATCAAAACGGTTTTCTTTTTGACCAAACTTAAGCAGTGAGTATAAATAATTTACACGGTAGAAAAAATAACCTATACTTGCTAAAAGCACAATCCCAAAAATTAAACTTTCCATTTCAACTCCTTACAAAAATTACATATTTCTTCTGTATTTGCCACCTACCTCAAATAAGGCATTTGTAATCTGACCCAGTGATGCGTACTTTACGGTTTCCATGAGTTCTTCGAATATATTACCACTACTTTGAGCTATATATTTTAATTTATCCAGATATTGCTTTGAGAATGCTTCATTGCGCTTTTGAAATGCAATTAAGTTGTCCAGTTGCCACTTCTTTTCTTCTTCTGTTGACCTTGATAGTTCAATTTTATCTTCTTGTATATATTTATCATTTACAAATGTATTTACACCTATAATTGGCAACTCTCCGGTATTTTTAAGTCTCTCATAGTATAGAGATTCCTCCTGGATCTTGTTTCTTTGATACCTTGATTCCATTGCTCCAAGCACGCCGCCTCTTTTTGAAAGTCTTTCAAACTCATTTAACACCTCTTCTTCTACCAAGTCAGTTAATTCTTCTATAATGTAACAACCTTGAAGAGGGTTTTCATTTTTTGCCATTCCAAACTCGTAATTTATTATCATTTGAATAGCCAATGCCCTTCTAACAGATTCTTCTGTAGGAGTTGTAATTGCTTCATCATAAGCATTTGTATGAAGAGAGTTACAATTATCGTAAATGGCAGTTAAAGCCTGGAGTGTTGTTCTTATGTCATTGAAAGCTATTTCCATTGCATGCAGAGATCTGCCGGATGTTTGTATGTGGTATTTTAGTTTCTGGCTACGTTCGTTTGCAGAATACTTGTTTTTCATAGCAATAGCCCAAATACGGCGAGCCACTCGACCGATAACAGAATACTCTATATCAAGACCATTTGAAAAGAAAAACGATAAATTAGGCGCAAAATCATCAACCTTCATACCACGTGCCAGGTAATACTCAACATAGGTAAAACCGTTTGCCAAAGTAAAAGCAAGTTGAGTTATAGGGTTTGCTCCTGCTTCTGCAATATGGTAGCCAGATATCGATACAGAGTAGTAATTCTTGACAGCATTATCTATAAAGTATTGCTGTATATCGCCCATAAGTTTTAATGAAAAATCTGTTGAAAACAAACATGTATTTTGAGCCTGATCTTCTTTTAAAATATCTGCCTGGACTGTACCACGTACCACATTTAGAGTATATTTTTTTATTTCTTCATATGTAGCTTTATCAATAACCAAATCTCCACTTATGCCAAGTAAACCTAAACCCAGATGATTTTCATCAGCATCTTTAACACCAAAAGCCTTATTATATTTAGGACGTTCAACATTTAGTTTTTTGTAATAGCTATCTATTTTGTCTTGGGCTTGACCCCACTTACCAGATTCTTTTAGATATTTCTCTACTTGCTGATCAATTGCAGCATTAAAAAACATTGCAAGCATCATAGGCGCTGGTCCATTTATTGTCATAGAAACAGATGTGTTAGGATCGCATAAATTAAAACCACTGTAGAGTTTTTTTGCATCGTCAACCGTTGCAATAGATACTCCTGCATTACCAATTTTACCGTAAATATCGGGCCTTAAATCTGGATCCTGACCATATAAGGTTATTGAATCAAAAGCAGTTGAAAGTCTGCTGAAAGGCTGACCTTCAGAAAGATAGTGAAATCGCTTATTTGTGCGCTCTGGCGTACCTTCACCTGCAAACATTCTTGTTGGTTTTTCATCTTGCCTTTTGAGAGGAAATGTGCCTGCTGTATAGGGAAATTTACCAGGTACATTTTCTAACAATTGAAATTTTACAATCTCTCCATAATCGTTTGATTTTGGCAAAGATATCTTTGGTATTTTGTTACCAGATAAAGTTTTGCTTGTCAATTCATACTTTATTTCTTTATCTCGTATTTTGGATACAAGAAAATCCTGTGAATACATGTCTTTTAGGTTATTCCAGTTCTCAATCATTCTTATTGTTTGCGTATCAAGCTGTGATCTTATTTTTTGTATTTCTTGAGTTACTACATTTAGCGCTTTTTCTAAATTTTCTCTTTTTAAGCTTTCATCAATACTTGAATCTGCAAAATCAGAATCTTCGTTTGGTTCAATAGAAGTATTAAGTTGCTTTTGCAGTATTTTTTTTGTTCCTTCAAGTGCATATAAACTGCTTGCAAGTTCTATTTGTTTATTTGCCATTTTTTTGTAATCTCTAATGCTTGCAACAATTTCACTTAAATATCTACTTCTGTGAGGTGGTATTAAAAAGTTTACAGATACATCACTAATTGGCTCAAAAATCTTTTGACTCTCCAGACCGACAAGTTGCATTAATTTATAAAACAAGTAATTTGTACCAGCATCATTGAAATTTGAAGCTACCGTATGATAAACTGGCATTTCTTCTAATTTTTTATCAAAAAGCTTGTGGTTTCGCATATACTGTTTTCTTACTTCGTAGAGGGCATCTTCAGCGCTTTCCTTGTCATATTTGTTTAATACTACTACATCAGCATAATCAAGCATATTAATTTTTTCTAACTGCAATGCGGCACCGTATTCTGGTGTCATCACATAAATATTGTAATCTGCTATATCAATCACTGCTATATCGCTTTGACCAATACCGGCGGTTTCTAGAATTATCAAATCAAAACCAGACATTTTATACAGATCAATGACTTTTTGCGTAGCTTTTGATATTGACATATTTGAGCTTCTTGTCGCCATAGAACGCATATAAGCGTTTTTGTGCGGCAGAGAATTCATCCTTATTCTATCACCAAGTAAAGCACCCTTGCTTTTCTTTGTGGGATCAACCGCCAATATACCAATTTTTTTATCTTGATAATTATTTAAAAATCGCCTGAGCAATTCATCAATAAGAGATGATTTGCCAGCACCACCAGACCCGCTAAAACCAAGCACTTTAGTATCTTTTGAAAGCTCTTTAAAATATTTTTGGAACAACTCTTCGTGATGATCAGTCCAACTATCTTGAGTTATAAGCTTTTCAACCAAACTTATTGCTTTTGGCAGAGTTTTGGGTAAATTCTGCAAGTATTCTTCAAATTTTTCTTCCTCAAATGTTAAAAAATCACTTTCCTTTAACATATAATCAACCATTCCTTCCAGTCCCATCTGCATACCATCTTGAGGAGAAAATATCTTGCAAATACCATAATCTTGCAATTCTTTAATTTCGGAAGGGACAATAACACCCCCTCCCCCACCAAAGATTTTGATATATTCAGATTTATTTTCTTTTAGCAAATCATACATATACTTAAAAAACTCAATATGACCACCTTGGTATGAAGTTACTGCAATAGCGTTTACGTCTTCTTCAAGTGCCGTTTGAACAATCTCATAAGCGCTACGATTATGACCTAAATGTATAACTTCTGCACCACTGTCTTGTATAATTCTTCTAAAAATATTAATAGAGGCATCGTGACCATCAAATAGGCTTGTTGCTGTAACAAACCTCAAATTGTTCTTAGATGCATACATACACTACCTCCCTATTCTTCTAACTTAAACTCCCATGCACAGTGATAGCCAGCACCTGTAATATCATCTGGTGGACACTTAATAACTCTTGTTTTTATTCGGCTATCAATTGTGCTTGCAAAATAGCCATACTCAATAATCCCAACGCTTTTACATGGGAAAAATGGCATTTTTTTTCTCTGGCGTGCTGCTTGCACCCGACATGTAACCATTTTTAATATTAATGTATGTTCATCTGGTCTTTCTATAACCTGTTCATTTATGCGTCTATACATTCTAAAGTTAAGCGCCTTTTCTAAACCATCAAGACCACTATTTTCAGGCAAGTTAAGCCGTTCAATAATCCTTCTTGCTTCAATTTGTGTAAAATCCTTCCATGCTTCTTCATCAAGCTTTATTGCAGCATCCATTCCAAAATGCCTTTCAACAGCCTGAAACCATAACCCGTCATGTGCAAGCCAGTTTTTAGCTTCATCTTCTATTACTTTTATTAATTCCTCTTTATCTAAAACATCCAGCTCCGGATATTTTGACATTAAACCCTCCTATTTCAACAACTGTTTTGATATTACTATCCTTTGAACCTCATTTGTACCTTCGTATATTTCTGTTATCTTTGCATCTCTATACATGCGCTCTATCTCGTATTCTGCAATATAGCCATAGCCACCATGAATCTGGAGCGCTTCTTTGGTTACATAGGTAGCGGTTTCTGATGCGTAAGCTTTTGCCATTGAAGATTTTATTATTAGATCATTGTAGCTTGCTCCGTTTTTTAGGTTATCCTTTATCCATGCAGACTCGTATACAAGTAGCTTTGCTGCTTCAATGTGCATTGCCATATCGGCAAGCTTAAACTGAATTGCCTGAAACTCACTCAATGTTTTTCCAAACTGCTTGCGCTCTTTGGCATACTCTAGGGCTCTCTCATATGCGCCTTCTGCTATACCAAGTGCCTGTGCAGCTATACCAATTCTACCACCATCTAAGCAATCCATTGCGATTTTGAAGCCTTCTCCTTCTTTGCCAAGCAGATTTTCTTTTGGTATCTTAACATTTTCTAAGGCAAAAACGGATGTATATGTGCCCCTTATGCCCATTTTGTCTTCATTTCTTTGAAGCTCCACACCTTCGGACTTCAAATCCAAAATAAATGCATCTATGCCTTTGTGGCGCAGTGATTTGTCATGTGTTGCAATTAATATACCAATATCCTTATAACCGCCATTTGTAACAAATATCTTATTGCCATTTGCTATGTAGTAGTCGCCTTCATTTTTGACCGTTGTGGATACATTTGCTGCATCTGAGCCTGCTTCAGGTTCGGTTAGCAAAATGCAGCCAATCTTTTGGCCACTTGCAAGAGGTATTAAGTATTTTTCTTTTTGCTCTTTAGTGCCAAACTCGTATATAGGGTTTGCACAAAGCGATGTGTGTGCGCTTATCAGCACACCGGTTGATGCACACACTTTAGAGATTTCCTCTACGGTTATTGCGTATGATAAAAAAGACAAACCAGCGCCACCGTACTCTTGAGGAATATAGACCCCAAAAAGACCAAGTTCTGCTAAACCCTTTATTATTGAATCTGGTATCTTGTGGTTTTTGTCAATGTCTGATGCTATGGGTTTTAGCTCTTTTTGTGCAAAGCTTCTTACGGTATCTTGAACCATTTTTTCTTCATCTGTTAATTGAAAGTTCATATTATCCTCCTGTATAATTTGGTTTTCTTTTTTCTACAAATGCACTTAAGCCTTCTTTGGCATCGTTACTTGAAAATACCACGCCAAATAAACTTGCTTCATACCTTAGACCATCTTCTTTTGTTAGATTAAAACCATCAACTATTGCCCTTTTTGCAAGAGCTATTGCCAAAGGTGCATTTTTTTGGATTTGCTCAGATAAGGCTTTTCCTGCCTGGAGCAGCTCTTCTTTGCTTTGATAAACTTCACTAACTATGCCAACTTCTTTTGCTTTTGAAGCATCTATCATCTTTGCACTAAAAATTAGCTCTTTAGCCAATGATTTTCCTATCAGACGAGATAGGTTTTGCGTACCGCCAAAGCCAGGTATTATACCAAGGCCTACTTCTGGAAAACCAAATTTAGCATTGCTTTGAGCAAGTATAATATCGCATGACAAAGCAACTTCAAAACCACCACCTAACGCATAACCGTTTACACATGCAATAAAAGGCTTACCTGAAGTTTCCATTAAATGAAGCGTTTCCTGGCCTAGCCTTGCAAACTCAAGTGCTTGATTTGGCGTTAGCTTTTGCATGTATTCTATATCTGCACCTGCTACAAATGCTTTTTCACCTGAGCCAGTGATAATTACGCATTTAATCGTTTTATCCTGATCTACTTTTAAGATTGTTTCTTTTAGCTCATTTATCGTATCTATGTTTAGAGCATTAAGCTTATCGGGTCTGTTTATTGTTATGTAGCCTGTGCCGTTTTGTGATTCAAACAGTATATTCATAGATCCCCCTTATTTTTTTGTATAATCGTAGAAGCCTTTGCCGCTTTTTCTGCCCAGATAGCCTGCTTCTACCATTTTTACAAGCAAAGGACATGGTCTGTACTTTGAGTCTTTAAAACCTTCATACAGTACATTCTGTATGGCAAGTACTGTATCCAATCCGATAAAGTCTGCCAGTACAAATGGTCCCATCGGCTGGTTTGTGCCAAGCTTCATAGCCTTATCTATATCTTCAATGGAAGCTATACCTTCATAGTAAGCATATATTGCTTCATTAATCATGGGTATAAGCACACGGTTTACGATAAAGCCTGGATAATCCTTTGATAAAGCCGGGTTTTTGCCAAGTGATTTTGCTAGGTCAAGTACAGTGTTATAGGTATCTTGGCTTGTTGCAATACCCCTTATTACCTCTACAAGTTCCATAACAGGCACAGGATTCATAAAGTGCATACCAATTACCTTATCTGGCCTTTTAGTTTGAAAACCAAGTTTTGTGATGGATATGGAAGAAGTGTTAGAAGCAATTATTGAGCCTTCTTTGACTATAGAATCTAGCTTAGAAAAAAGATCTAACTTTAAAGCCTCGTTTTCCGGTGATGCTTCAATACAAAAATCCACATCTGAAACATCATTTAAGTTTGTAGTGGTTTTTATGTTTTTTAGAGTTGATTCTATCTGGCTTTCCTGTATGGTATTTTTTTTAGCCTGCCTTTTTAAGTTTTCTTCTATTGTTTTTAGTGCTTTGTCAAGCTGGGTTTGAGCTATATCATATAGCACGACAGAATAGTTATGCAAAGCAAATACATGGGCTATCCCATTTCCCATCTGGCCTGCGCCTACAACGCCTACTTTATTAATCATTTTATCCTCCTTAAACATTTTCAAATATCGCTGCTACTGCTTCACCACCACCTATGCAAAGTGTGGCA
>NZ_FMYU01000002.1:0-150000 GCF_900101285.1 Desulfurella multipotens | reverse complement strand
TTTAATTATAGGCCAACCCCAAAAAGATAAACCTGATTATGCTAGCCTAATAGCATCAAATTTGATGTATTGGTACTCCAATACAAATTTGCCTACATTTGAGCCAAAGTGTCCAAAAACAGATATCAAAATGCCAAAAACCACTAGCAAATCGCCCCTTTGCCATGTATCATGTGGTAGGTGGATGAAGGCTTCAGGGTACCCTCTAGCAAGTGCTCAAAGGCTTGATAGGTGCGCAAGAGTATCTGCAAGTGTAGCATATAAACTTGTAGAAGAATTAAACAAATATCATGAAGGATTATATAATGAACCATTACAGTGGAATGCACAAAAAGCTGTTGGTATAAATGCGCAATTTGATTGTGTAGATTGCCATACCCATACAATACCTAGCGCACCCAAACTTAAAAGTTAAATTAGATCCACTGTGCTTTTATGTCTAAAATTGGAGTACCAAACACCATGTCGCAATTGTCAATTTTTATGTAATTTTGCCCAACTTCTAAAATTGGCACAGTTGATACCCCTATATGGTTTGGCCTTTTTGGTGAGTGAGTGGCAAACACACCATATTGAGCTTTATCTGGATTATTGTGAGGGGGCGTTGCTAACAAGTTAAAATCGTTGAACTTGTGAAAGTAAAAAATAACCATAATATATTTAAACTCATCTAATCTAAAAAGTCCTTGAGTATACTCATCAAAAATATGCAATATAGCTTTGCGTTTTTTCTTTCATACCAATTTCAAAACTTGATTCTACCCAGCCGATAGGCTTTATATCTAAAACCAGATCTTCAAACATAGCTTTCCTCATAATTTTTTTAATTTGTAAATAAAACTAAGTATTTTTGCAACGGCTTCGTATAATTCTTCTGGTATTTGACTATCAATATTTAGTTTATATAGCTCTTGTGTAAGAGCTGGCTCTTTTTTTATGTAAACGTTGTGCTTTTTAGCTGTTTCTTCTATTATAAATGCAAGGTAGCCTTTTCCTTTTGCAATAACTTTAGGTGCTTTATCTTTTTCTTTTACGTATTTTAGCGCAACTGCCTTTTTTGGCTCATCGTTTTTTGAAGACACCAATACCCCTTAGTGATAAAGTTATCCAAAAGCCTACATTTTTATTTGCTATATACGTATTACCTACTTGCTGTGGAACCGCATTTTGAAAAACATCCAAACCAAAGCCCCAGCAATCACTTGTGTAATAAAAACCTGCCCTTTTTTGTGGAAAATAACTATCAAGTATATCTCTATTTAAACTAATGTAGGTATAAAGCTTCTTTATTGGATAGAAAAAGACAGAATATGTGATACCATTACTTGTAGTATTGAAATCCAAATCTTTTGCTGTAGTATAGCCAATAGAAAAACCAAATGTATTAAAATTAAAGTTTAGGTTATCTGCTGTGTAGGTAAATGTGTGTTTTTGCCATTGGTAATAAGCCTGAGAAGAAAAATTAAAAAAAGGAAATGGTGAAATGCGCGTTTCTTCATAAATTGGACCATTCGAATAAACATATCGTGGAAAAATATAAGTATCTATTGGATCTATAGGTTTTATTGGTGCATTTGCATAATTTGCAAATCTGTATTCTTGAGTAATTTTATTATAAAAAATTTCTCTGTAATCAGCTTCGCCTTTGTCGTTTACTGTCCTTTTAATTATCGTATTTTCAAGCGTTAAATTAAGTGCACTTTTTTGGGGATACGTATTTACAAAATCTGGAAATTCCTGTTTGACCTTTGGTACAAAAGTATAGCTAACTTCTGGTGCAATAATATGCTTATATCTATTACCACTTGATAAATCGTATATTTTAAAAAATGATGTTCTAGCAGTTAAGCTAAGCTTGGGTACAACGCTTGATTGCGAACCAGTTAAGCCATTTGAATAATTAGAAAAAAGATAATGAATTCCAGCTGTTGGTAAAAAATTGACAAAACCTATTTTAAATGGGTAAGAAAAACTTGGCGAGATATCCAAAACATTTCCTCTTAAACCATCCTGTCTGTAATTGTATGAATAAAGTGAAGAAATATCCAATGACAATTTTTTGTAAATGTCTAAATTTGTTGCTCCCATAAATACTTCTGGCAGTTTTTGTAAAGTTTGAGAGTTATTTGGTGCTACTAGATCCTGGTAAAAATAATTATTTACACCTAAAAAGTATGGTCCATTTTGTATTGAGTACATTAGCTTGCTTGTAGTATAGAGGTTACTCGTAAGCTGCATATTGTCATCATTTATAACACGCAAATTGTTCTTGTTGCTTAAATAATGAATATCTGCCTTGAGATCTCCATACTTTTTAAAATCTGCGTTTTGAGTGATATCAAGATTAAGTCTTGTACGCTTTATGTCGCCTGCTGGAGGCGTTGTGTCTTTAAACAATTCTATATCCCATTGACCTTTTATGTTATCTGTCCAATAATATCTATACTGTGTATTTAAACCATAGCCAATTTTGCCATCGTATTGTGATGTAAATGTGGCATCTTGAGATTTATTAATTGCCCAATAATATGGTTGGTAATACTTAAAACCGTTTGTTTTAGAGTAACCAAAACTAGGAAACAAAAAGCCGCTTTTTCTAACAAGAGGTTCTTCTATTGCAGGAAATACAAAAACAGGGACTTTGCCAATATTGAACCACAAAGGATAGCTAAAAACATAATTGTTTTTTACAATATAGGTATTTTTTGCATGTATTGACCATTCGGGTGCATATTTTGTATCAAAAGATAGACACTCTGGGCAATCGCAACCAGTAATTGTTGTATCACTTGCGTAGTAGTGATTTTTATCATCCATAATTATGCGCTTTGCTTTTATGTATAAATGATTTTTTGCAACAAAGCAAACCGCATTATCAGCAAAACCTTTAAAAGTATCAATATTTATGACAGCTTTTGGACCTTTTACCCAATCACCTTCATTATCATAAATTTGTACATTGCCATACAGTTGAACAATGCCGTTTGTTTTATTGTAGATAGCTTCATCTGCTTTTAATACATGGTTATCTTTTTTAATTTCGCAGTTGCCTTTTGCAATATATGTAGTTATGGCTTCATCGTATGTAATATGATCTGCTTTTATAAATGTGGGCTCATCTTTTGCAGCTAATGCTATGTTGAACAGCATCAAAATGCCAGTTAAAACTAAAAAAAACTGCTTCAAAGTGCATAAACCTTGTAAGATATTTTTGGGAATATTTTGTCTCTAAATTCAACTATTTCCAAAAAGGTTTTATCTACAGCTTGTTTTTCTAAAAAATCCAAAAGCAACTCAAAGCGTTTTAGATGCAATTTTGTGCGCTTTATTGCGTAGTCAACCATAGTGCCTGTTTTCATAATAAAAGCCCAATCTGAGCTTTGTGCAAGGAGCAATTCGCGAGCCATTTGATTTAATAAACGCTTTATCTTTTTATCTTTGGTATTTTTATAAAGCGTGGCCTTTTCAACCATCTTTATGCCAGCTTCAAATAAAGGCCTATAAATCCACTCGTTTGAGCCCTCGCACCATACATCCCCATAACCTTTATAGCCCCAGCTTGACTCGCATAAATTACTCATCTGGTTTGTTGGAAACTCTCGCAGGTAATCTTTTGCACTAGTAAATTCTACACCAAATTCTTTTACACTATGCGCTTGCCTAAAAATTTCTTCTAAAAAATTTATACCTTCCCACCACCAGTGACCAAAAAGCTCGCAATCAAACATAGCGTTTACTATAGGTTTTCTATCCATTATACTATTTAGGTATTCAAACTGCTTTTGTCTGTTAAACAAAAAGTTTGCAGCATGAATTTTGACTTTATTTTGAGCCCAAAAAGGATTGTATGGCTCTTTGCTTCCTAAATCTGAAAAGCTCGAGGTTATACGGTAATATTTTAGACCAACAAAACGTCTTTGACCATCTAAATGTAAATAAGGCTTTATGTAATCGTAATCTTCGTCATAACCAATATCTCTATAAAATTCCCTGTAATCGAAATCGCCAGGGTAGCCTTCTTTGGCACTCCAAACCTGCTTTGAAGATTCCGGATCTCTGGCAAAGCATGCAACCAGACTCGGTGTATACATTGGTGCATAAACACCATATTTTGGCATTTCGTCTGCATACATAATACTGTGTGTTTCGCCAAAAAAATACTCAATATCGTTTTTTTGCAAAATTTCTTCAATGCCCCTATAATACCCGCATTCAGCAAGCCAGATACCACTTGGTTTAAAACCAAATGTTTGTTTAAAACTATCAACACCCACTTTGACTTGAGCCTCAACCAATTTTGGTAGTGCCTGCATAAAAGGCAAAAAACCATGCGTTGCATTGCATGTTATAAGCTCTAAATTTCCACTTTCATAAAATTTTTTAAAACCCTTTGTTAAATCAAAATCATACTTTTCTAAAATTTGATGGTTACTTTCAATCCAATTTTCGTACATTAGAATAGTATTATAAAAAGGTGTATTTGCCTTTTTTTGTTTTTCTTTACTAATAAGCTCTTTTAGCTTATATATCCTTTTTTCTAGTTTTCCAATCAAATAACCATCTTTCATCATGCTTGCAAGCGTTGGTGTAATGCTCATTGTTAATTTAAATGGAATATTGTCTTTGCGAAGTCTTTCAAACATAGACAAAAGTGGCATATATGTCTCAAGGCATGCTTCATAAAACCAATCTTCTTCCAAAAAATCTTCAAACTCAGGATGTCTTACAAAAGGCAAATGTGCATGTAAAACTAAATTCAAATAACCACTCATTTTATTACTCCTTGAGATGTTTGAGCTGGCTCTCTAAAATTACCAAAATAAAAATATGTAATTTTTTCTATCTTTACACTACTTTTTTCAAACTTATCGAAAACCTTTGTTGCCATTTTTATTGTTGTATTAGTAGAAATTGAATTATTTGGCATTCTAACAAAATTTGACTGCAAAAGCCTTACAAATTTATTTTCAGAAAAAACTCCCAGTTGCAATACAAAATTAGCAGATGGTATAAGACCATTAATTCTATATCTTCCACAATAATTTCCTACATATATATCTTTATACCAATTAAACTTACCTTCAAAAAAATTATCTATATTTGTAACATCAAATAGCCTTATATAAAGTTTAGAATCATACTTTTTTTCGTATTCCCAAAATGTAAAAATATCTGTAGGGTTTACAGCAAAAGCAATAAATCTTACAGTATTAAAGCATTCTCTTATGGCAGTATCTTCAACCTGTTGCCAATATGTACCACTATAGTATTTAATACTTTCTACGTATTCTTGTTCATTTAATTGAATATTTAAACCATTCATTGCTACCCTCCTATTTAGCTTTAACATACTAAAATTTAATTAAACTGTCAAATAAATACAGATTTTATCCTATCATTGCTTTAATTTTTAAACAAGTTAGAATATTTATAAAAATTGCTTCACAAAAAAACTTGACTTTATAAAAAATTCTTTTAATCTTAAAGTTTGTTTGGAGGTTGTAATGAAAGCAGAAAAAAGAAAAAAAAGTAAATTACCAGTTTTGATTACAATTTTAATAATTTTAGCGCTGATACAAATACTAAGACCTATTGGCAAACCAAAATTAAAGCTTATCATGGCCACTAACCAAACAACTAGCGGCTCACTACAAATAAACTGGCCGCAAAATACTCAGTGTGCGCTTGCAATACAAAACGAAGGATTTATTGATAAAACACCAAATCAATCACCGTTTCCAACAGCAAGTGTAGCAAAAATAATGACAGCATACATCATTCTTAAAGATCATCCGCTCCAATTTGGCCAAAATGGAGAAGCGTTAACCATAACAAAACGCGATGTTGAAGAATACTTAAAAGATAAAGCCGATGGTCAATCCGTAGTAAAAGTCGAAGCTGGTGAAAAATTAAACGAAAGACAAATGCTAGAAGCTTTGCTTTTGCCATCTGCAAATAATATTGCAACTCTGCTTGCAAGGTGGGATGCAGGCAGTGTTGAAAATTTTGTATTAAAAATGAATCAAACAGCAAAAGAACTTGGCATGACAAATACGCATTATGCTGATCCAGCTGGTATTAGTCTAAAGACTCAAAGCAGCGCCTATGACCAGGTTTTGCTGGCACAAAAAGCATTTGAACTGCACACTTTTAGATCAATCGTTGGTATGGCTCAAGCTACTTTGCCTGTTTGCGGCACAGTATATAATGTAAACTATGTCCTTAGAAAAGATGGGATTGTTGGTATAAAAACAGGCTCAATGCCACAAATTGGAGCTAATTTTGTGTTTGCTGCAGATCATTTTGTTAGTTACAAAAAAGTAACTATTATTGGTGCAATATTTGGTGCAAGCGGAAAAGAACCTCTAATGACAGCTTTAAATGGCGCAATAAAAGCTTTAGATAGCCTAAAACCTTACCTTGACTTAAAAGAAATTGTAAAGAAAAATCAGTTAATTGCTACATTGGTTTATCCAAACGGTTTTAAAACAAATTTAATTGCAAAAGATTCTCTTTCATCAATTGTCTGGCCCTCAAAAAATACACATTTACAGATAGTGTTGGACAAAAAACTAAAATTGCCAATTAGCAAAGGTCAAATAGTTGGCAATCTAATTTATAGTGACAAAAAAATACCACTTGTTGCTCAAAGCAGTATAAATAAACCAACACTAATACAGAAACTAACAAGACTATAACAATTTACTCAATCAAAACTAAACCGTACAAAACGCTTTCTGAAAAATCAATTTTTACTAGAGAATCTAACTGTATACCCACAGCATCCAGTGAATAACGTACACTTGATGGCTTTTGACAAACTTTTGTTGTTTCATACGAGCATACAGGACACAAATTGCAATTGCCTGGAAACAATGCATATGCATAAAATTTATTTTGGGAAAAAAAATACTTTTCTTTTTCAAGTAACATTTTAATCATTTCTCTTTTTTCGTGTTCAAACATTGTATTGTCAATGTAGCATTTAATAAATAGTGCCTTTTTGTAGCTTGATATCCATTTGACAGATAAAAAATAATCTGGTGAATTTGGCGGACATGAAGGATTTTTATTATACTGTGGGCAATTTGTACATTTTATAATACTTTTTGGTGAAATTTTAATTTTACTTATTTTAACAAATTTTTCGAAAATGATATGCATTTTAAGATTTTTTTAGAATTTTTGAATAGCTATCTTTTAAATCAACAGTTTTATTAAATATTAAATGGTTTTTTGTTGAATCTGGGTCTTTGCAAAAATAACCAAGTCTTAAAAATTGAAAATTTTCAAAATCTTTTGCTTCAAGTAAAGATTTTTCTGCTTTTGCAAGCTTTATTACAAGTGAATTTGGGTTCAAATTTGATGTAAAATCTTTTTCTTCTTCTGTTTCTTCAGGGTTTTCCTTTAAAAATAGCTTATCGTATATTCTAAGTTCAACATCAAGATAATCTTTTGCATTTACCCAATGAATTGTACCTTTAACCTTTCTAGCATCCAAACTCCAGCCACCTTTGGAGTTTGGATCATAAGTACACCTAACTGTCACTACATTGCCATTTTCGTCTGTTTCGTAACCAGTGCAAACTACATAGTATGCAAATACAAGCCTAACTTCTTGGCCAACTTTTAGCCTATAAAATCCTTTAGGCGGATCTATAGCAAAATCATTTCTTTCAATAAATAGTTCTTTGCTAAAAGAAACTAGCCTTTTGCCATAAGATTCATCTTCTGGATTATTAACTGCCTCAAGGTATTCTACCTTATCATCCGGGTAATTTTCAATTATAAGTTTAATTGGATCTTGCACAACCATAGCGCGTTTTGCTTTTTTGTTCAAATCTTGCCTGGCACAATGCTCAAGTAATGCATAATCTACAATAGAATTGCTTTTTGTTACACCTATTGTTTTTATAAAATCAACTATAGAATCTCTTGTAAATCCGCGTCTTTTTAAACCTTTAATTGTAGGCATTCTAGGATCATCCCACCCATTTACGTAACCATTTTCAACTAAATGCAAAAGTTTTCGCTTGCTCAATACTGTATATGTTAAATTTAGCCTTGCAAACTCAATCTGCCTTGGGTGAAATACACCAAGCTCATCTAAAAACCAATCGTACAAAATTCTGTGATCTTCAAACTCAAGTGTACACAACGAATGCGTAACTTTTTCTATAGAATCTTCCAAACCATGCGCCCAATCATATGTAGGATAAATACACCACTTATCTTTTGTCCTATGATGGGGCGTTTTGATTATGCGATACATAACTGGGTCTCGCATATTTAAATTTGGGTGAGACATGTCAATTTTTGCCCTTAATACGCACTCACCTTCTTTAAATTCTCCATTTTTCATCTTTTCAAATAAATCTAAGTTTTCTTTTACACTTCTATTTCTGTAAGGACTCTCAATACCTGGCTGAGTTAATGTGCCTCTGCTTTGTCTAATTTCTTCTGGGCTTTGGTTGCAAACATATGCTTTGCCTTTCTCAATAAGTTTTTTAGCAAGCTCATACATTTCATCAAAGTAAT
The DNA here is from genome assembly GCF_900101285.1 of Desulfurella multipotens. Lineage (NCBI taxonomy): Bacteria > Pseudomonadati > Campylobacterota > Desulfurellia > Desulfurellales > Desulfurellaceae > Desulfurella > Desulfurella multipotens. Next base: position 141,462 of record NZ_FMYU01000002.1, on the reverse strand, counting down.
CTGAAGCATAATAAACTTTATCACCAAAGTCATAACCAAGCCATTTAACATCGTCTATTATGGCGTTTATATAATCAATATTTTCTTTTGTAGGATTTGTATCATCAAAACGCAAATTACATTTGCCACCAAATTTTTTGGCTATTTCAAAGTTAATCACGATAGCTTTGGCATGTCCTATATGCAAATAACCATTTGGTTCTGGAGGAAAACGCGTTTGAACATAATTAAACCTGCCATCCTGCAAGTCTTTTATAATAATTTCTTCTATAAAATTTGAAGCTTCAAATGACTTATCCATACAAACGATTATTCTACAAAATTTAGGCGCAGAAATCAATACAATTAGCGCAAAGGTATTGATTTAAATACATTTGAGTATATAAAACTTGTTAGCATTGCACTTAACACTAGCATGCTAGCGCCTTTTGCATCCAAAATACCAAAACTTTTACCAAATTGCGATACGGCAACAAGCAAAGTCAAAGGGAAAGAAATACCAATTGGTGCTATAAAAATTTCTCTCAATTTAAAATCAGAAAACAGCAAAACAAAGCTGGACATGTATCTTACCAAAACTATCACAATTGCAACCAAACAAGCATCTTTGATCATATTTAAACTCATCATTGCACTTAAGTCAAAAGACAAGCCCACATGAATAAAAAAAATAGGAATCAAAAAGCCATTGCCAATTATGCCAAAACTTGTTTTGATATTTTCATTTTCCTGTAACGATAAAGATAAAATAAGACCACTTATAAAAGCACCAAGGATTGGTTCTATGCCTAATATATCTGATAAAAATACAAAAACTATAAGATTTAAAAAATTTGTTCTGATGCCTGTTTCTGTAGTGTTACCAGTTTTAAGAAAAATTTCGCTCAAATGAGGAAACCACCACAAAAAAAGCCTAAGAAGCCTTAAAAACAAAATAGAAAGTATCACAAATACGGCAAGCTGTGTTAGTTTTATCAAAGATTCTAAACTAAAGCCAAACTTAAAATAAAGGTTAAAAATTATTATAGCAAATAGACTCATAATTTCACCGATACTTCCAAGTATCAGTATCTTTAAACCAAACGGCTTATTAATCATATTATGCTCTTTTAAAACAGGGTACAACAAACCAATAGAAGTAACACTAAATGCCAGTGCATAAATTGCAGGTTTATTCATTTGTTTTGCAATAAAAAAAGCAAAACCGATAACTACAAAAAAATACAAAACAAATGCAAATGCATCTTTTTTTGTAACATTCTTGAGCGTTCTTATATCAAGCTCAAGCCCAGCCATATACATGAGCACAATAAAGCCAAACAATGATAAAAAATTTACAATAGCAGAATCATGCCAATTAATAGGAAACGTATTTTTAATTAAAATTCCATAAAGTATCTCGCCAACCGCAAAAGGTATGTTTATTTTTTTTGATATGAAAGGCATTATAAACATTCCAAATATTATAAGTAACAGTCTAAAAACATCCAGATCGCTCATAATGGCACTGCTAAAGCGCTATTTTTTATTTTTTTTACAATTAAATAAGCTATATGAGGCTTTAAAAAAGATATTTTTGAATTTTTTTTATAATTTAGCACCACAAGATGATTTGGGAAATGCTTTGTAAACTCAATTGTGCCCACAACAGGATTTTTAACCTGCGTTTTAAAATTTATCTTTGTTTTATACACACTTTCAAAATCACGAACCAAAGCGGCAGCTTTCCTAATCTGGATTTTTTCGCTCAAAGTAGACAGGCTATCTGGCATAACATTTAACAGTACTCTATATTCAACATTGAATATTTTTGATAATTCAATTGTGGTCTCAAGAACACCAAGCATATCAAAAGAATTCATTACGGCTATTATGCCTTTGTACGGATATGCACCTTTTGCTATTAAAAATGGCTTTGTGCATTTTTTAAAAATCGATTTCAACTTTAAATTTAAAAAATCGTCAAATTCTGGGAATATATACAAGCCTACATCTTCTTTTAAGGTAAAAATATCTTTCAATTTATCTACAATTGTATCGGGCGTACTAAGCTTTGGGTGATTTAACCTATCTGCTAAAGGAAACTTGTACGAAACAAGCGTAAATTTAGCCGATAAATTTTCTGATAAATACATTGTTTCATTGATTATGCTTTTTGGGCTGTTTTCTAAAGCTATACATTCCTGTCCATACTGTAAGGGAAACTGAGGTATGCCTTTTAGTAAAATATTTGAAATATTTTCAAGTGTTCTTGGGTTTCCTACAAGTATAACCTTATCATTTATCTTAATAACAGAATCGCCATTTGGTATAATTAACTGATCGTCTCTATAGATTGCAGCTACATGCCAACTCTTTGCTTTTAGTTTGCTTAATTTTTTGTCAGTTATGTGAGATTTTGACAAAACGCTAACTTCTATGATCTCGGACTGCCCAAGACCTATATTTATAGCTTTCGAATAATTTCTTTGCAGCCTTCCAATAACAGCCTCAATAGCCATATCGATGGGTTTTATTATTTTAGCATTGTACTGTTTAAACTCTTCCTGACGATCCTCACTGTATGATAAAACTATAATTGGTTTATCTGAGTGGAAATTAAGCCTTATTATTCGACAAACCTCAAGGTTTATATCGCTATCTGTAAATGTTGTAATAACTGCAACAAGATTTTTTAAATCCAACTTTTTCCATGTAAGAATACTGCTTGCATCCGCATGCAAAAACTCACAATCCTCAAATTGTGGTTTCAGTGAGTTGATTTTTATTGGATCTATGTCAATTGCAACTACAGGATATAATTGTGATACAGCTTCAAGTAGTTTTACTTCAAAATACCCCAAACCACATAAAATTACAAAAGGCCTATCCATAAATCTTGACCGGTTTTGGCTTCTTTATTAAAATTGAACAAATAATGGCAAAAACAGGCAATGCTTCAATAATATAAAAAACTGCACTTAATCCAAAATGATCACTAACTACACCAAATAAACTAACACCAATACCACCTGTGCCAATGGCAAAGCCTGCTGCTATACCAGAAGCAAGTGCTTTTTTATGTGGCAAAAATTCTTGAGCAAGCACTACAGTTACAGAAAATGTAGATACCAAAACAAATCCTACCAAAAATGCAAAAATAAATAGTACAGTTTCATTTTTTACATTGTTAAAAATTATATTTAAAACAAACGTCATGATCATAGTTACAAGTAAAGCATTTTTTGTACCAATTCTATCTGCTAGCATACCACCAAATATTGTGCCCACAGCACCACCAGAAAGCAAGCAAAACAACAATATTGAAACAAATGAAGGTTGATCTTTTAAATACATTGCGTATTTAAATGGCAAGTATGACATTAAACCAAAATAAATCCATGTTCTAAACATTATGTATAAGATAAGCAAAAACAAACTTAATCTGTCTATACTAAATTCAAGCGGCAAATTTATACTTTTTTTGTGCGTTTTTTTTGTTTTTTTGCTAAGAAGCAAAATCTGTATCAAAAAAATAATAGGCAAACTTATTACTAAAACACCTAGTGTACCTTTCATATCAAACCTATATATCAAAAAATAAATCAATGGTGGACCAATAGCAAAACCAATATTGCCACCCAATGAGAATATACTCATACCTGTAGCTTTTTTATCACCTGTATAGTTGCTTGCTTCATTAAAAGCCATTGGGTGAAATGCGCTAACTCCAAGCCCGCTTAGTGCAACAAGTAAAAGCAATAAATAAAAATTGCTGGTTAAACCAGAAAACCCAACACCCACGCTTGCAAGTAAAATACCCAAAACTATCAAATATCTCATGTTTTTTTATCGCCTATGTATCCAAAATATACCTGTATTACAGAAGAAAAAACATTTGTAACAAGCAAAATAATACCTGTTTGTGCATAATTTAAAGCAAACTCTTTTTTAAAAAAAGGTAGCATAGCAGGTACTGCGCTTTGATTGATATCAGTTACAATATGGCCAATAGATAGCAAAATCAAAGCAAACCAATTCACACAATGATTATAACAGATTTTTAAAAAAATGCTAATTCATTCTTTATTAGTTTGTTAATTTATGGTATAATTTTTATAATGAAAAGGCTATTTGCCAAAATAAACTATTACATAAAATACAAACTTTTGTTTTGGTTTGTAGTTTTGATTGTTTTAATTGGATTAAGTGGCTACCTTGTATTTTTTGCAATAAGTATTGGCTATTTTAACCTGCAAAAAAATTATATAAAAAGCCAAATAATTGCTCAAGAAAAACAGGCGCTAAATTCACAGCTTCTATACATAAAAAGCGAAATATACAAAAATAAAAACCAAAACCCACAACAAATAATAAATTATCTAAAACAACTAAACTTCAATAAAAATTACCACTTTTATATAAAATATGAAAACCGCATCTTTAATCTTAATACTATACCTAATGGATCTATGATAAAGCAGTCTGTTGATATATTTCCAAATATGCAAGTAATAGGCGCTGTTAAAAAAGGCTATATCAACAAAGTTCTTAATCAAAACTTATCTTATGCAAAGCAGTTGTTTTATAAATTTCTCATTAAAAGTTTTTTAATAGGACTTGTTGTTTTTATTGTATCTTTTGTAATTTTTTACAATATTTTGTCAAAATTTGACAAAAAAATTAAATTGCTTAAAAAATTATCAGAAGAATTTAAAGACTTAACCAATCCTGCTTTGAAAACCTCATGCTCAAGCGACGAAGTAAGCTGTATTATAAATAATTTTTTAGATTACTCAAACAACATAATTAAAATCCAAAAAATTAAAAATGCACTGCTACAATTTGAAGATATAGATCGAATGTATGAAGCTTTTAGAAAATTATTAAAACAAGAGTATAATCTTTTTGATGTTAATATATTTATTGTGGAAAATAACTTAATTAAAAAAACCTATGCCAATAAGATATACTGTGAAAATTGCAAAATTTCATATAACGATATATCACAGTGCAAATGTTTTCAATCTATAAAAAATGGACTGCAAAGCAACATACAATCAGAGTGCTCAAAAGACTATCATATAGTATGTTTGCCATTATTTGATAAATTTTACAAAAACAATACAACTATAATTGTTCAATTAATAGATAAAAAGCCAATAAGTGACTCAAAGGCAATCAAAAAACTATTTGAACAGGTAAAAGATGTAATAGGCTACACACTAACGATAAACATTTTTAAAAACCAAACATACAAAGATCCTCTAACAAATGCATATAACAGGCTATTTCTGGATGAATACCTATCTTTATTATTCAATGAAACACAAAGAAACAACATTAATTTTGCATGTTTGTTTATAGATATTGATAATTTTAAATCTTTAAACGACACATACGGACACAAAACAGGCGATCAATTTTTGAAAGAAATTGCCAAAATAATAAATCAAAACCTAAGAGAAAACGATGTGTGTGTAAGATACGGTGGAGAAGAATTTGTTGTAATATTAAAAAACGTGCCAAAAAATGTTGCTTTTAGCATTGCAAATCGTATTAAAAACAGTGTTGAAGCATTTACTTTAAATGGCATACGAAGAACTATTAGTATTGGTATAGCTTTTTGGCCTGATAGTTGTAAAAATTTTACAGATTGTATAAAAAATGCAGATTATGCAATGTATCAAGCTAAAAAAAGAGGAAAAAACACAGTCGTTGAATTTGAAACTTAAACATTTATTTGGTATATATTTAGGGAGGAAAGAAATGGATAAATTTTTTATTGCAGGACCTTGCGTTATAGAATCTGAAGAAATTGTATTAAAAATTGCCCAAAGGCTAAAACAAATAAGTGAAAGGTTCAACATAGAAATAATTTTTAAAGCTTCATTTGATAAAGCAAACCGCTCAAGTATTGATTCTTACAGAGGTGTTGATATTTTTAAAGGTATGGAAATTCTGGCAAAAGTTAAGAAAACTTTTAATATGAGACTCACGACCGATATACACTTGCCTAACCAGGCAGATATTGTTAAAGATACAGTTGATGTTATACAAATACCGGCTTTTCTATGCAGACAAACAGATCTTTTGGTTGCAGCTGCAAAAACTGGTAAAATTGTAAATATAAAAAAAGGGCAATTCATGGCACCATGGGATATGAAATATGCAGTAGAAAAAGTTAAAATTTCTGGCAATGACAATGTATGGTTAACAGAAAGAGGATCAAGCTTTGGGTATAATAACTTAGTGGTTGATTTTAGAGGTATGCTTATAATGAAAGAGCTTGGTGTACCTGTAATTTACGATGCTACACACTCAATGCAACTACCAGGTGGCGCAAAAAGCAGTCTTGGCACACCACAATATGCACCATTTCTAGCAAAAGCAGCAGCAAGTATTAATGTTGATGGTTTATTTTTTGAAACGCATATAAACCCAAAAGAAGCACTTTCTGATGCTTCAAACATGTTAAGTCTGGATGAATTTGAACATGCCATACCAGAAATATTAGAACACTGGTATATATCAAAAAAATATGAAACTTATTTATAATTATATCGCAAAGCGGTTTATAAAAATTTTTCTACTAGTTTTTATTAGTGCTCTTAGTCTGTTTTATGTAATTGATTTTTTTAATAATCTATCAACAATTATTTCTAATAAAGTAAAACTATCGTTTGCTTTATCTTATTACCTTGCATACACACCAAAAATGGCTTACATTTTGCTTCCTTTTATATTTAGCATAAGCACACTTATAACATTAGGATACATGGCATATACAAACGAAATTTTAGCTATGAAAAATAGTGGCATCAGTACACTTAAAATAGCAAAACCAATTTACACAATAGCTATTTTTTTGGTTTTTTTTATGATTGCGCTAGATAATTTTATTGTCCCATATACATACGATAAAGCCTTGCTTATTAGAGAAATTTATATAGAAAATAAAAATCAGAACCTCTGGGCAAAAGAAGGTGATACTTTTGTAAAAATTAATTCCATTTTTTACAATCAAAAATTGGCAAGCGATATAGAAGCATATATTGTAAGTCCAGATAGTATTAAAAAAGTAATTTTTTCTAATATGGGTAAATTTACTAAATCTGGATTAATCTTGGAAAAACCTACAATCATAGATCTGTCAAAAAGCAGTATTAATTTATCATCTAAGGACAGTTTAAGACTTAGCGAATTTAACTTTATTAGTTTTGTAAAAGGCTTAGAATATCAAACGCCAAACATTATAGAACTCTACAAAAAATACTTAAGCATAAAACACAACCGTTTTTTATATGTCTCAGAAATCGTCTTTAAGATTGTTTACGCATTAAGTATTATTGCAATTTTACCGTGCCTGATATTTATGAGTACAAATATTTCTGCAAGAAAAGACGATTTTGTACGCAAGGTTTTTTTAGGCACACTGTATTCTTTAGCTTTTTTAGGTATATTAATGCTATTTAATGCCATGGCACAGTCTAAAATTATAAACCCAATATTTCCTGTTACAGGTTTTATTTTAATATGGTTTTTCTATTTTTTGAAAAAAGTTTTGGAGAATTAGATGAAGTATATTTATGTAGTCTCTGATGGCACAGGAGAAACTGCTTTAAGATTTGTTAGAGCATTTTTGGTTCATTTTCCAAAATCAGAGATAGTGCTCAGACGTTTTGGCAATGTGAATAGCGCAAAAACAAATGAAATACTAAAAAAAGCCTTAATTGAAAAACCGCTTATTGTGGCAACGATTGCAAACAATGACTTAAGACTTAATATAACAAATATTTTTATGCAAAACAATATTGAAGTAATGGATCTATTTGGTTATTTTATAGAAAAATTTGAAACATTTCTACAGGAAAAAGCTATAAAGGCATCAGGACTCTTACATACTATTAGTGACAAATATTTTGAAAAGATAAAAGCTATAGAATACACTGTAATGCATGATGACAACAAAAGTGCAAAGGATCTTGACAAGGCGGATATTATTTTAATTGGACTCTCAAGAACCAGTAAAACACCACTTAGTATATACCTATCACAAGAAGGCTACAAAGTAGCAAACTTTGCTATAGTTAAGGACGAAAAATTACCAGATGCGCTAAATAGAGTTAATCAGGATAAAATATTTTTTTTAAGCATTAGTCCTCAACGATTGTTTGAGATAAGGCAAGAACGAGCAAAAAAACTCGGTGTTAAATCCTATGCACAAATGTCAAAAATCTACGAAGAAATAGAATACGCAGAAAATTTATACAAAAAACACCCATCGTGGAAAAAAATTGATGTTACAAAAAAGTCTATTGAAGAAGCAGCAAGCGAAATAATAGAATATTTGTCTAAAAAAATTTGATTTTTAAATGCTTTCATTATATAATTAGCTAATTAGGAGGTGAGTTAATGAATATAGGTGAGGTTTCACTAGTTATTATAGCGGTTGTTTATTTAGGTTTTGCTATATCGGGATTGGTTGCTTTAATTTTGGTTAAAAATCAATATAATAAATTACAAAAAAAAATTGATGAGATCAAACAAGAAATTCAACCATTTGTAGCTGATTCAAAAGATATGTTTTATAAAGCAACAGATATGATGAATATGTCAAAAGAAATACTTGTTAGTGTAAAAGAACTGTCAAATAAAGCAAAAGAAACACTTTCTGATATTTTAGATGGTGCAAAAGAAGCTTCAAATTCTGTTAGCAATCTTGTAATTGATACGAATAAGAAAGCAAAAGCTCACATTGAGTATGTATTTGATAGGGTAGAATCGATTGAAGAAAAGTTGGATGAGGTTTATGCATATTTGTTTGGTATAGTAAATTTTGTAAAAAAATTCAAAGGAGATAAAGATGAGTAAAAAATACTTACTGAGTATTGCATTAATTGGGGCTGCTGCAGCAAGTGCAGCAATAATATGGTTTTTGAAATCTGAAAAATCTAATGAAGCTAAAGATAAATTATCAACAATAAAAGATAGAAGTATTGAAACATTAAAACAGCAAAAGGAAAATATTGAAGAAAAAATAGAAAATCTGGCTTCAAAAATAGCCCAAAGCTCAAAAGAATTAATTGAAAAAGGTAAAGATTATATTGATGAAAAGAAGAAATTTTTAATAGAAAATATAGAAGAAGCTCAAAAAGCTATTCAGGAAGAAAAAGAACGCCTAAAAGAAATTAGGGCACGATTAAGAGAAAAACAAGAAGAAGAGGTTATATAAATTTTAATCAATAACCAGCAAAAGACTTACTTTGAGCATATAGCTTTTTTTGCCCTAATTATTGGGTTAGTTTATTTATTATTTTTTAAGGTAGTTTTTTTTACAGTAATTCTTATTTTTTCATACTTTTTAAGTGAAAGCATTTATCCTTTTGTTAAATTTACAAGTCGTATTGGCATCCCTGTGTGGGTTTCGTCACTTTTTGGTATTTTATTTGCATTATCTTTAATTGTGTTTATATTTTCTTTAATTGTACCTGTTTTAATACAACAGATAAACAAACTGGATAAATCTATACCTCAACTTATTGTAAACTTAGAAAATGTATTGAACCATTTGTATTATTCCATTCTAGCACGCTTTGGTTGGAGAAGAGAAATTATAGTTTTTCTAAATAATCTTGTTAGCAATATACAAACTTCTGCGCCAAGTTTTGCTTTGTCATCAATGTTCAGTATTATAAAGGGCTTAACTGCTCTTTCGGCATTAGTAATAACACCAATAATATCTTATTTTATGCTTGTTTCAAGAAACTACTATAGATCAAGTTTGAAAAAGTTTATATATTATGTTTTGGGTCAGCCATATCTAAATGTTTTTATACAAATTTACGAAATGAGTATAGGTTATATAAAAGGACTTTTAATTATAATATTGCTTGTTACAATTCTTACATATATTGGCTTTAAAATAGTTGGATTAGACTATTCCATTATATTTGCTATATTAAGCGGTCTCGCCTACATTGTACCATATATTGGAAGCATAGTAGCAATCATACCTCCACTTTTTCTTGCAATAGCTGTAAACAAAAGCTTACTGCTTACACTTGAAGTAGGAGTGGTTTTTATATCAATACACTTTATTATTGGAAATATCGTTGCACCCCTTATTTTTTCTAAAACAATAAACATAAATCCACTTCTTGCTTTGGTTGCTATAATATTTTTTGGCGAATTATATGGAATATTGGGCATAATATTTGCTATACCCATTACAGGCATTATTATGATTGTATATAAAAATTTTGAACCAATCCTAAAAAATCGAAGGGAACCAAATGATTAATTATAAAGATAGCGGAGTAGATATTGATAAAGGAAATAGGTTTGTAGAAAATATAAAAAAATTGTCAAAAGATTTGCCAAAAGAAGGTTTTATATCAACGATTGGGGGTTTTAGCAGTCTATTTAGCCTAAAACAGTTTGGGTGCGATTCAGTAATTGCAAGTACAACAGACGGTGTTGGCACAAAACTTAAAATTGCTTTTGCTACAAACAAACACGATAGCGTAGGTATTGATTTAGTTGCCATGAATGTTAATGATATAATAACAACAGGCATTATGCCAACTTTTTTTTTGGACTATATAGCATATAGCCACGTGGAAGATAAAGTATTGGAAGATATATTTAAAGGTATAACAGAAGGTTTAAAACAAGCAAATTGTGCTATTGCAGGTGGAGAAACTGCACAGATGCCTTCTATGTATAACGAAGGAGAGTATGATTTAGCGGGTTTTTGCGTGGGTATTGGAAAAAAAGAAGATTTATTTAAAGGTAATGTTAAAGAAGGTGATTGCTTAATAGGCATCGCATCAAGCGGTTTTCATTCAAATGGTTACTCTCTGATAAGAAAAGCGTTCTTTGAAATTGCAAAATATAAACTTGATACAATTGTAAACAATAAAACACTTGGTGAAATTTTGTTAACACCTACGCTTATTTATGTCTCTACTGTTAAACTTATAAAACAATATATAAAAGCTGCAGCGCACATCACAGGTGGGGGCTTTATTGAAAATATACCTCGCTGCCTTCAGGGGCTTGGTTGCGAAATTGACACAAAAACAATAAAAACACAGGAAGAATTTTTATTAGTTGCTGATATTGCAAAACTTTCAAAAGAAGAAATGTATAGGACATTCAATATGGGTGTTGGTTTTGTTGTAGTGGTTGATGAACATAATAAAGATATTGTACTTGAAACTTTACAATATAACAAAATAATAAGTTATCCTATCGGATATGTGGTTAAAGAAGGTGGGGTTTGTTTAAAATAGTTTGCATGTTATCTGGTAGAGGCTCAAATTTTAAAGCAATACTGGATAACATAAAAAATGGGTTTTTAAAAGCACAGATTGTTTGCGTTGTATCAGACAAACAATGTGCAGGTCTTGAAATAGCAAAACAAAATAATATCCAAACGATTTTTTTAGATCCAAAAGGTTTAACAAGAAAAGACTATGCTAAAAAATTAATTGATAACATTTTACCATATGAGCCTGATTTAATCGTGCTTGCTGGCTTTATGCGTATACTAGATGATAGTTTTGTAGATACATTTGAAGGTAAAATTTTAAATATACACCCATCATTATTGCCACTTTTCAAAGGCTTGCACCCACAAAAACAAGCGATAGAAGCTGGTGTTAAAATAAGTGGTGCAACTGTACATTTTGTTACAAATGAACTTGACAGTGGGCCCATTATAATACAAGGTGCAGTTAGTGTGCATGAAAATGATACACCAGAAAGTCTTGCTGATAGAATCTTAAAAGTTGAACACAAAATTTACTCAATGGCAATAAAATTTATTATTGAATCAAAGGTAACCTATATCAAAACACCTCAGGGTTCTAAAGCTCAGTTTAAAGATATTAAACAATCTGAAGATTTTATTATAAACCCTTATTAGAGGAGGCACTGCATGGAATTCGAACCTACAATTGGTTTGGAAGTTCATATACAGCTATTAACAGATAGCAAAATTTTCTGCTCTTGTTCAACAAAATTTGGTTTGCTTCCAAATGAAAATGTGTGTCCCATATGTATGGGTATGCCAGGCGTTTTACCTGTATTAAACAAAAAAGTAGTGGAATTTGCGGTAAAACTTGGTCTTGCTCTAAATTGCAATATAAACAAGTACTCTGTAATGGCAAGAAAAAATTACTTCTACCCAGATTTACCAAAAAATTACCAGATATCGCAATATGAACTGCCAATCTTAACTGGTGGTTATGTTGAGATTGAAGATGAGAATGGCTTTACAAAAATACCTCTTGAGCGTATACACATTGAAGAAGATGCGGGCAAAACAATACACACGCACGACTCAAGCCTCGTAGATTTTAATCGAACGGGCGTGCCTTTGCTTGAAATCGTATCGAAACCAGCCATAAGCACACCAAGACAGGCTTACGAATACTTAAGATCTTTAAGAAGGATTGTTAGATACCTTGGCATTTGTGATGGAAACATGGAAGAGGGTTCGCTAAGATGCGATGCAAACATATCAATTAAGCCCAAAGGTCAAACAGAACTTGGCACAAAAGTAGAAATCAAAAACATGAATTCTTTTAAACATGTCGAAAAAGCCCTTGAGTACGAAATTGAGCGCCAAATCCAAATAGTCATGGATAATAAAGAAATTGTTCAAGAAACCAGGCTTTTTGATGAAAAAACTTTTACAACAAAACCTATGCGCTCAAAAGAAGAAGCTTACGAGTACAGGTATTTTCCTGATCCAGACCTTGTTCCTATTGTTATTGAAGACAATTTTTTGGAGTTGATCAAAAGTGATTTGCCAGAGTTGCCTTTACAAAAATTTAACAGATTTATTAAAACTTACAATATCAAAGAAGAAGACGCAAAAACACTAATTGAGTCAAAAGAACTTGCCGATTTTTACGAAGAAGTTGCAAAAAAATCAAACCCAAAATCTGCCTTAAGCTGGGTTTTAACTGAAACATTAGGCTATTTAAATAAAGATAATAAGGATATTACACAGCTTTTAATAAAGCCCGACGACTTAGCTGAACTAATAAATTTAGTTGAAAATAATGTTATTAGTGGTAAAATAGCAAAAGAGGTCTTTGCAAAAATGTATGAAACTGGCCTTTCGCCAAAAATAATTATAGAAAAAGAAAATTTAACGCTTATTCAAGATACAGGAATTATAGAAAAAGCCCTGGATGAAGCAATAGCCAATAACCCCAAAGCAGTTGAGCAGTACAAAGCTGGAAAGAAAAATACAATAGGTTTTTTTGTAGGTGCTGTAATGAAAGCAACAAAAGGTAAAGCTGACCCCAAGATAGTCAATGAACTTATAATAAAAAAATTAGGTGAAATATGAGAACTATTATCCACTCAGGTCTCGTAATTGACCCCGCAAATAATATCCAAAAGATTGCAGATGTTGTAATAAATAACGATAAAATTGAACTTGTTGGAAATGCAAGCGGCATATCAATAGATAATGAAATTGATGCAAGTGGTCTTGTTGTCTGCCCAGGTTTTGTTGATTTACACACACACTTAAGAGAACCTGGTTTTACAAAAAAAGAAACTATCCAGACAGGTTCACTGGCTGCAGTAGCTGGTGGCTTTACAAGTATTTGCTGTATGCCAAACACAAACCCACCAATAGATAGTGAGCTTGTGGTATCCTACATTAAAAACAAAGCTTTAGAAGCAGGTTTTTGCGATGTTTACCCAATTGGGGCTATAACAAAAAATCAGGAAGGTAAACAGCTTTGCAATTATTTAAGCCTAAAAGATGCCGGTTGTGTTGCTTTTAGCGATGATGGTAAGCCAGTATTTGATCCTAATTTATTATACACTGCTTTGGTTTATACAAAGGATATTGGAACAGTTTTTGCTTTACACGAAGAAGAACTCGCCTTTTCAAAAGATGGCGTAATAAATGATGGCAAAGTAGCTTTTGAACTTGGTCTTAAAGGCATACCAAACATCTCAGAAAGCATCATGATAGCTCGAGATATAGAAATACTAAGATCAGTAAGCCAAGCTCGTTTACATATATGCCATGTTAGTGCAAAAGAATCTATAGAACTAATCAAAAAAGCCAAAAAAGAAGGTTTAAATATAACATTCGAAGTAACACCTCATCATCTTTCGCTAACAGAAGATGAGGTTTACAATTATAATACATACGCTAAAGTCAACCCTCCACTCAGGTCTAAAGAAGATTTAGATATGATTAAAAATGCATTTAAGCAAGATCTTGTAGACGCTATTGCAACAGACCATGCACCGCATGAGCTTGATACAAAAAACGTACCAATTCAAGAAGCAAGCTTTGGTATAAGTGGTCTTGAAACAGCTTTTGGTGTTGTAAATACCTATCTGGTCAAACAAAATATTATAAGCCTGCAAAAAGCTATAGAGCTTTTAACTATTAAACCTGCAAAAGTTTTTGGACTTGATGCAGGTACTCTATCTGAAGGTTCTTTTGCAAATATTGTTTTGCTTGATGTCAATAAACAATGGGTAGTAGATACAAATGAATTTAAATCAAAAGGCAAAAATACACCGTTTAATAATAAAACGCTGGTAGGAAGCGTAGAACAGACCATTTACAAAGGAAAAATTGTATATAGAAGGTGAGTTTTATGTTATTCAAAAAAAAGAAAAAAAACGAAGAAAAATGGATTAAATGTCCATCCTGTGGAGAAACTACCTATATTGATGAACTACAGCGTAATTTTTGGGTGTGCAAATGTGGCTATTATTTTAGGATATCAGCAAAAAATCGCATAAACATAACAGTTGATCCTGGCAGTTTTAAAGAATTTGATGCAAATATAAAAACAAAAGACCCCCTAAACTTTGTTGATCTAAAACCCTATAAAGATAGAATAAACGAAGCAATTGAAAAAACATCCAATAAAGAAGCCGTAATTTGTGGCACATGCACTATCAAAGATAAACCATGCGTAATTGTTGTTATGGATTTTTCTTTCCTAGGTGGCTCTATGGGCTATGCTACAGGTGAAAAAATAGTAAGAGCTATCGAAAAGGCAATAAAGCATAATCTACCGTTGGTTATTATAAGCTCATCTGGCGGAGCAAGAATGCAAGAAGGTATATTATCTTTAATGCAAATGGAACGCACTTCTTTTGCCCTAACAAAACTTGCCGAAAAAGGATTGCCTTATATATCTGTATTAACAGACCCTACAACAGGTGGTGTATCTGCAAGTTTTGCCATGCTTGGGGATATTATTATAGCAGAGCCAAAAGCATTAATCGGTTTTGCAGGTCCACGTGTTATTGAACAAACTATAGGCCACGCCCTGCCAGAAGGTTTTCAAAGATCTGAGTTTTTACTGGAAAAGGGTTTTATAGATATAATATGTGAAAGAAAAGACTTGCCTGACACCATAGCCAAATTTTTAGAATTTTTTTATAATGGACGATGAAACATTAGCTATTGAAAAAATTGACGCACTTAGAGGAATTAGCGAAAAAGAAGAAAGTTTTTATAGACAAAACAAGCAACCCCAGAAAAAACAATCACAAAAGAAAACCTCAAATAAATATAAAAAGCTTTTTTTAAAAAAATTTAAAAAAAATCTTGATAACTTTGAAATCGACCTAATTATAAAAGATGGTAAAAATATACTTAGATTTTATTCTAAAAAAAACCACAAAGAATTTTTTCAAGACTATGATTGTATTTGTGAGATTTTAAATTTTTGTCCAAAAGAAGAAAATCAAATAGGCGTAAATATTGATATTAATGTGTAATGTTTCTTTTTTGCGTATTTAAAAAATTATGGGATAGATTATTCTTAATTGAATCAAACAATAAAGAACTATTTGGTTTTGGTGCAGAAAATATTTTGCAAAAATTTTTAATAGAAAAAAATTATAAAGTGTTTTTCAATCGCATACTAAAAAGTCCTTACAACAAAAATCATTTTTTAGAAATAGATGCAATTTGTTATCATAACAACACAATATTTTGTATAGAAATGAAAAACTATAAAGGAACTGTGTATTATGCAGCAAATTTTAAAAATGATACATTCGATTCTTATAAAGAAAATAAAATTATACAACTAAAAACAGACAAACACTTAAATCAAACATATAAAGAATTACCGAATCCATTATACAAAACAATTCTTTTTACAAAACAGTTAAAGAAATATTTATTGCATTTAGATAATCGTTTTTCAACAATAAAGTTTATAAGTGTTGTTGTGTTTTTAAATTTATCAACTAATATTGATAATATAAGGTCATTTGATGATGGCGTAATATATTTATCTGAGTTAGATAAATTTTTAGATCAAAAATCAGGCAATGAAAAAAATAACTCGTGGGCTGTTCAAATATTAGAACAACTTCCCTCTTTTGACAAAATTATTACAATAAATAACCAGCCAATACAGGGAATTATTAAAAACAATATTATTGCCTGCCATAGACCAAACATAGAACTACAATTAAAAAACATTAAAACAATAAATATAAATCACACACTTACAAGTTGCAAATCTAAATTAAAAATCGAATATGTTGATTTTACAACTCGTGAGTTTGAATGCCAAAAGTTATTTATCAGTCTTGATAAATTTGGAACAATCCAAACACACAGACTATCAAATATTAAAAAAATTATAGTGGGAACACACACACTTAGACCGTTTTAGATTATCTTGGCAAAGCAAATGGTCCTACTACATAACCCCATGGATTTACATGTATTTCGTACTGTTGTTTATTTTTTCCTTCAATTGTAGCATAATAGGCAGTGCCCCTTGGGACCTGAATTTTTTGTATATTTATAATTTTATAATCTTTCATATTATTTGAATCAAGAAATTGTCTTATCATATCTTTTGCTTTTGCTTCGCCAATATTTTGGATCGGATACTGTGCTTGTCCATAACCTTTCATCATTGGACCAGGACACCCACCATAGCCAGAAGGGCCAGCAAACGCAAGACTGCAACTAAATATTACACCACTTATTGTAAGAACTAATTTCTTCATAGTATACCTCCCTGTTTATTTGTTTTTATAGTATAATAATCTATATCTAACAAATCTCAACAAAAATCACTCGTTTTTAAATTCTGGAATAAATTTTGCTAGTATTCGTAGCAGGAGGTAGGCTATGAAGTTTAAACATCTTGGTTTAATTGGTATAGCTTTTATGCTTGCTTCGTGTTCAAGCGCTCAAATTAAAGCTAATTACGAAAAGATGCCTCAATATGTAAAAGATCAACCATCCGTACAAGAAAGTGATAAAACTGCTTTGGGTTCTTTATGGAGTGATAATTCTTCGAGCCTTGTAAGCGACATCAAAGCTTCTCATGTTGGAGATTTAGTAACTGTAATTGTAAGCGAACAAACAGTAAGCAAAAATACTTCTCAAACACAAACAAGTGAATCCTCCTCGACAAATAGTGGTCTTACTACTTTGCTCGGCATGCAAAACCGTATTTTTAGCGCTTTGAATTTAGCAAGTGGTGGTGGCAACAATTTAGCTAATTTTGGTGGCTCAAATAGCTATAAAGGCTCTGGTACAAATCAATCCAGCAATACTCTGACTGCAACAATTGAAGCAAGAATCATAAAAGCATTACCAAACAATAGGTTTTTTATAAGAGGTGAAAAACAGGTATATACAAATGGTGAAGAAAATACAGTTGTATTAACTGGTATAATAAGCAAATATGATATTTCAAGCTCAAACACAATAGATTCCAACTTGATTTCCGATGCCAAGATATACTATAATGGCAAAGGTGTTGTAAGTGATACGCACAATATAGGATGGCTTGCAAAACTATGGCAACTCATAAGACCTTTTTAAAATTTTTGATTATAATAACGGTTATTTTGTATAGTGTAAACTCTTACGCAGCTGAAGTTAGAATTGGTGATATAACAAATGTTAGAGGTGTAAGGCAAAATCAACTTGTTGGATACGGTCTTGTAGTAGGACTTGCTGGAACAGGTGATGGAACAAACGCAAAGTTTACAAT
Organism: Desulfurella multipotens; assembly: GCF_900101285.1. NCBI lineage: Bacteria > Pseudomonadati > Campylobacterota > Desulfurellia > Desulfurellales > Desulfurellaceae > Desulfurella > Desulfurella multipotens. The sequence goes on along the minus strand of NZ_FMYU01000002.1, from coordinate 123,445 downwards.
ACAATCCGTTATTAATATGTTAAAGCGTTTTGACGTAAATTTACCACCAGCTTTAACAGCAAGTCTACAAACAAAAAATATTGCAGCGGTAATGGTAACAGCTAATCTTCCACCATTTATTAAAGAAGGTTCACGTATAAATGTAAATGTAGCTTCGATTGGAGATGCCAAAAGCTTACAAGGTGGCACACTTCTTATGACTCCATTGGTTGGAGCAAATGGTAAAGTTTATGCTGTAGCTCAAGGCCCATTATCTATTGGTGGTTTTAGTTTTGGAACAGCGGGGGGCAACGTAAGGCAAAATTTCCCTACAACAGCTATTATACCAGATGGAGCCATAGTAGAAAGACAGGTTGAAGTCGATTTATCCGGGATGGATAAATTGTATTTTGATTTGAATCATCCGGACTTCACAATGGCAAATCGAATACAGCAGGCAATTAATTCCCACTTTAAACAATATATTGCTCATGCAAATGATTCTGGAAGTGTTGTTGTTGATGTTCCTGATTTATATAAAGGCGATATAGTAGGTTTCGTATCAGCAATAAACCAATTAACAATTCAAAATGAAGTAAAACCAAAAGTAGTTATAGACGAAAGAACAGGTACAGTTGTTATTGGTGGTAATGTAACAGTTAATCCGGTAAGTGTGTCACATGGCAATCTAACCGTAACAATAAGCCCAAACAGGCAAGTTTCACAGCCTCCACCACTTTCAGCCGGTCAAACAACTGTTACACAAAATCCAACAATTACGGTTAATCAAGAACAAAGCCGTTTCTTAAATTTTTACAAAGGTGCAACAGTAAAAGACCTCGTTAATGCTTTAAATAAAGCTGGCGCTACGCCAAATGACATTATTGCTATACTAGAAGCATTAAAACAAGCAGGTAGCCTGAATGCATCACTTGAGGTAATGTAGATGAATGTTGAAAGTATTGGAACAATAAACCAAAACAATAATCATAATTTAGAAAAATTAAAACAATTATCAAAAGATTTTGAGGCAATCTTTATTGAAATGATGTTGAAAACTATGAAAATAGGAGAAGATAGCACACTTGGCAATTCGGCTGAAAATAGTATTTATAGGTCTATGTATCAAAATGCTTTGGCAAATAAACTTGCCGATACAAGTAGTTTTGGAATTGCAAATCTAATTTTCAACTCTTTAAAAAAAGCTATTGAAGAGACAAAATCTCCTAAAATTCAACAACCAATACCTCTTAATCAAAATAACTATATTCCTTTTAAAATAAACCTACCAAAAGACATTAAAGAAATTGTAAAACAGGCTTCTTTAATGTTTAAAGTACCAGAAAAGTTAATACTAAGTGTTATCAAAGCAGAATCAAACTTTAACCCAAAAGCAGTTTCTCCAAAAGGTGCAGCAGGATTGATGCAACTTATGCCCCAAACTGCTCAAAGTCTTGGTGTAACAAATGTATTCGATCCAATACAAAATATTATGGCTGGTACTAAGTACTTAAGTGATTTGATCGCAAATTTAAAGAGCATTCCACTTGCTTTGGCAGCATATAACGCAGGTATTGGCAATGTTAAAAAATTTAACGGAATACCTCCATTTAAAGAAACTGTTCAATATGTTCAAAAGGTAATTTCTTACTATGAAAAAGCTTAAATTTTTATGCTATCATCCGATATTTAGACTAAGGAGGTGAAAAATGAAAATCATAGATGTGCTTGGTTCAAATATAGAGGCTCTAACAAACCAGAACAAAATTCAAAAAAATAAAATTCAACAAAATAACCAAATTGATAGCGATAAAAGAAGTGTATCGCAAGATAGCATCGATATTTCGCAAGTAGCAAAAGTTTTAGCAAACATATCAAATATTGAAACAAACCATCAAAAACGCCTTGAAGCAGTTCAAAAAGCTTATGAAAATGGCACATATAAACCAAACCTTACTGAACTAGCAAAAAACATACTTGAGGAATTAAAAAATGGATAAACAAATTGAGTTATGCATTAATACTATAGTAACTAGCTATGAACGTTTAATAGAGATTTCACGCAAAGAAAGGGCTTGCCTTATTACAGTTGATACAGATGGAATTTTGTCAATTCTTCAAGAAAAAGAAACTTATCTAAATATTATAAATACAAATCTCAATAAACTAAAAGAATTAGGCGTTTCAAAAGCTATTATATCAAAATATGAAAGCAAAATTATTGAAATTTCAAGTAAATTTCTTTACGAAAATAGCATAAATGAGAAAATTGCAAAACAACATTTAGCTTTTTCAACTTCCATGCTAAATTTGTATGCAAGCTTCATGCAATTGAATCAAACATATAATAACAAAGCTTATATACCATACAAATCAAATTTTACAAGGACTATATAAAGATGCCTTCTATTTTTGACGGTCTCTACATTGGAGTAAGTGGACTTAATGTCTCACAAAATGCGCTAAATATAACAGGTAATAATATAGCAAATGCCAATACGCCAGGATATACTAGAGAATCACCAAATATAGTTGAAAAATACCCTCAAATAACTCAAATTGGTGCTTTTGGTTTAGGGGCACAGATTAATTCAATTACATCTGCAAGAAACCAGCTTTTAGACAATACGCTAAATCAACAATTAAATTTACAATCCTACTATCAAACATTAAATGACCAACTTACGCAAGTGCAAAATTTATTCAATGAACAAAACAATACCGGTTTAAATACAGCTCTAAATAATTTTTTTAATTCTTGGCAATCACTTTCTTCAAACCCAGATCTGGCGACAGCACGCCAGCAAGTTATCCAAAGCGGTTTGACACTTTCTCAAACTATTCAATCAACATATAATTCACTACAGCAATTGCAAAATAACCTTTACTCACAAATGACATCATATGTAAATCAAATTAATACTTTAGCTAAAAATATAGCAAATATAAACTACGAAATAAAACTAGCCACTCTTGCACCAAATCAAACTGCAAATACACTTATAGATCAAAGAAATCAGTTAATTCAGCAACTCCAAAAGATTGCAAATGTAAATGTATTTAACACATATGCTCCATCTCAGCAAAACCAAACCCTCTCAACTTCTCAAGAAGATCTTACAATATTAATTGGCGGTTTACCGCTTGTATCTGGAACCACTTATAATAAACTTATAACGAAAACCACTAATGGTCAAAATAACAATGTTTTTTTTCAAGATGCAATTGGAAACCTCACAGATATAACAAACCAGATATCCCAAGGAAGCCTTGGGGCTGTTATACAATTGGCTTCAAAAAAGCTTCCAGATTATATGAATAGTCTAAATACCCTTTCAAACTCTATTATAAACCAAGTAAATATTCTACACTCAGGTGGAAGCGGATTAAGTGCATATACACAAACGCAAAGTACATACGAGCTTAATAGTGCATCAAATTCAATTACCGAATCAGAAGAAGCGGGGGTAAATCTACCTCTAAAGAGTGGGACATTAAGTGTAAATGTCTATGATTCGAATAATAATCTTGTAAATACAGTTTCTATACCAATAACTTCAAATGATAGTTTTGATAATATAAGCAAAAACTTTAATAATATTCTTGGTCAATATGGCATTTCGATGAGTTTATCTGGTATAAATCAAGGCTATGTACAAATTATATCTAACAATGGATATACGTTTTCATTTGCTGGCGATACTTCTAACTTTTTAGCTGCTGTCGGTATAAATACATTTTTTACTGGCACAAACGCTTCAAATATAAGCGTTAATCCGGTAATTGTAAATGATCAAAGCAAAATTGCTGCAGGCAAATCTATGTTGCCTGGTGATAACTCAAATGCTTTGGCTATAGCAAACTTACAAACGCAAAACGTAATGATTTCAAACACGCAAACAATAAACCAATACTACAACGCATTTTTAGGCAAAATTGGCTCTGATGTCCAGGCAAACCAAAACCTTTTAAGTGCCCAAAACGCTCTTGTTACACAAACACAAAACTTAGTATCATCTCAAGAAGGCGTATCATTAGATGAAGAAGCTGCAAATCTAATTAAATACCAGATGGCTTATCAAGCATCTGCACGATTTATAAGTGTAATTGAACAAGTAACGCAATCTTTAATCAATATGGTGCAGTAGGAGTGTGTTATGAGAATAACACAAGATATGCTATATAGCAACTTTTTATCAAATATAAACAATGTAAATACTCAACTGTATAACACACAAACTCAAATGGCCACTGGGAAAAGTGTCAATAACCTATCAGATAACCCAATAGCACTTTCGCAAATTTTAACTATAAGCGATATACAAACACGGTTTGATCAATATAAATCGAATATAAATTATGCAAACTCTTTACTTTCAGCTCAAGATACTGCAACACAAAATATCAGCCAGCTTTTGCAAAATTCTGGTTCTTTGATTATTCAAGCTGCAAATGCTACAAACGACATAGCAAGTAATACTGCTATCGCCCAACAACTCCAGGCAGTAGAAGCAGAAATTAAAAACAGTGCAAATACAATGTTTGGTGGTAACTATTTATTTAGCGGATTTTTGACAAATACAGCACCCGTGCAAAATATTACGCAACAGGCGGCGATTATAAATAATCCTTCAAACAATGCTTTTCAGATTACTACTTCAAAAAACTTTGGAGATTTAAATCAGTTTCAAAGTGGTACTTATACAGTTAATATTACTTCAGGAAAACTCTCAATTACAGATAGTAATGGCAATGTAATATCAATAAGCTCAGACGGCATTGATAGATCAAGCGCAGGCGGCGATGTTCTATCAAATTCTGCAGACATCTCAAACCTTTTACAAACTGGAGGTTGGTTTAATACAGGTAGGGGAATAAAAATTTATATACCAAAAGGCGCAAGTGGAAGTTTTACCTTTTCTTATTCTCCAGGTGGAAACAATGTCTACGTGGGAGATAACAACAATCTAGCTATAGCTTACTCTGACGGTTTAAATACACCAATAACCATTAATGCAAAAGACATGCTCTATATGCAGCATCAAACCCTTCAATCAAACAACTTGCTGCTAAACTCTTCAAATGACCCTGCAACTGCTCAAACAAAACTTGTAGATTTGCACTTGGCAAACGCTTTATCAAATGTAGCTTTACAAACTGGACAAAGGATAGTGCTAACAGGAATAGATCACAACGGTAATATTGTTTCTGGTCCAGCTTTTTTAGTATCTGCTAATGCAACAGTATCTCAACTATTAAATTACATAACTCACCTTAGTACTCAAGAAGTTTTACAAAATAATACAACTTTAACTCTTTCAGATGGTACAATTGCAAATGGTACTACAACTATTAGCCAACTTACAAATGGTAGCGCAATCATAATTAGAGGTTTAAACCATTCTGGAATGAGCACAACAATATCATTTTCTGCTAACACCACAGTTTCTGCAATGCTTACAAGTATCGGTAGAGTATTTAATGTTACAGCTACCATAAATCATGGCATAATACACATTGCTGACAATAAAGTAGGCTCAAGCGTATTAAATATAGCAATACAAACTAAATCAAACTCAATACCAGTATTTGGTCTGTTTAACTCAATAAGCCATGGCATTTCAAATGCATTTTTGGGCACAGTATCTGCATGTATCCAGCACGGCAAAATTGTAATACAAGATCTAAGAGGTGGGACAAGTAAACTTAATTTATCCATTAATGTTGTCAGCTCAGCTAATATATTTGGTGTATTTAACACTATACAGCAAGGCGGTGGTATAGATGTATTTGATGCATTTGACAATGCCCAGGCTGCAATACTTGGGCAAAGTGTAAATCAAATCTCAAAAGCAACTGGCTTTAGTGCGGGATCTACACTTATGCCAACTATTTCTGGCTATTATACAGGTAATAATTCTCAAAATTGGACATTTAGCGTATCTGGTAGCTCAAGTGATATTACAGCTTCCCATACAATTACAATTATGGATTCAAAAAACCAAAATATCGGCAAAATTACAATGGGTGTTGCAAGTGGGATATTTAAAATAACCGTTTTAGACTCAAAAAATAATGCAATTGCTTCTTATGCAACAGCTGCAAATTCAAATGATGCTATTGCAAGCTTTTTAAATACTACACAAATTCAGTTACCAGATGGACTAAATTTAACTTTAGCACCACAAAAAATAAATGGCACCTATGTAACCCCTTTATTAAAAAATGGCGATTCGTTTTCTATTAAACTTACAAACATGCTTCAACAATCAATAACTAATATTCAAGATTCTCTATCTCAAGTAGATGCAAATCGGTCGGTTATTGGTGCCTATGAGCAGCGTATGCAACTTGCGCAAAAGCGCATTGATAATACTTCTTTATCTAATGCTCAAACATTATCCAACCTACAAGATGCAAACTATGCAAAAATAATTAGTGATTATCAAAGAGAAATTACGATTATGCAGGCTTTATTACAAAGTTTTGCTAAAATTAACCAATTAAGTTTGTTTAATTATCTCTAAAAAGTTAGGCTACTTGAAAATAACCATCAATACCTAATTTGTAGGCATAATCAAGTATATTGTTCCATTGAGAATTATTTAGTTTTTTTGATAGTTCTGGATATAAAGAAGCTTTGTATGCAGGAAAATACTGCCTCATTAAAGAAATTGTGGGTTTGTCTATATTGTCTACAATCCAATCCAAAACTTTTTTTGAATTTTCGATATTGTTTGGTAAAACCAAATGTCTTATAATCAGTCCTTTTATAGCTAAATTGTTTTTTAATATTAAAGGACCTTTTGTTTCTTGCATTTTTATAATTGCTCTTGTAGCTACCTTAAAATAATCAGACACACCAGAATACTTGTAAGATAACTCATCATCTGCATATTTTAAATCAGCTAAATAAATATCAACATAATCGTTTAGATATTCAATAACTTCCACTTTATCATAAGAGCTTGTATTGTAACAAACTGGTATGTTAAAACCTTTTTGTCTTGCAATTTCAATAGATTTGCAAATCAAATGAACAAAATGAGAAGGTGTTACCAAATTAATATTGTGAGCTTTTCTATTTTGCAATTCTAAAAAAATATCAGCAAGTGCATATTCATCAATTGTTTTATAAGCGCTTTTTAACTGACTTATTGGATAATTTTGACAAAACACACAGGCCATATTGCAACCTGCAAAAAACACAGTACCACTACCATAATTTCCGCTAATTGGAGGTTCTTCGCCAAAATGTAAATTAAAACTCGCTATTTCAATTTTATTGTTTGTTTTACACAAACCAGTTTCTATATTGCGATTTGTCTTACAGTTTCTTGGGCACAATCTGCAAGAAGTGCCTACAAGTTTTTCAATATCAAGCAAAGCCAAGCCACCTCATGTAATCTTCTATACCAGATTCTATATCGTACTTTGCTACAAAACCCATTTTACTTGCAGATAAATTCATATCAGCCAATGTTTGGTCCTGATAAAATTGAGTGTAGGGATTTTTTATATATTCTGGTTCTAAGTTTGTTTTTAAAACTTTATTTAAAACTTCCACAATTTTATTGAAAGTTGTAGGTTTACCAGTGCCCACATTATAAACACCGGATGGTGCTTCCATAGCTTGCAAGTTTGCCTCAACCACATCTTTAACATAAATCTGGTCTCTAAATTGCTCTCCAAATTCAAATATGCGCGGTCTTTTGCCTTCTTTCATTTGCAAGGCTAACTGATAAATCATACTTGCTGCTTTGCCTTTAAAAGATTCCCTGGGACCATAAACATTAAAGTATCTCAAACCCACACATTCTAAATCATAATTTTCTGCGTATTTTCTTGCTATATTTTCCATTATATACTTTGAAAACGCATATGCATTTTTTGGGTCTCTTTGAGAATTTTCACTCATAGGGATAGTACCCTTTCCATAAACACCAGCACTTGATGCATAAATAACTTTGGCTTGAGAATTTATAGCTAACTCTAGTACATTTCTAAAACCTTCAATATTGCTTCTTAGCATCTCTTTATCGTCTGGATATGTTGTATCAGTATTTGAAGCCTCATGAAAAATATAGTCTGGTTCAAAATCTAAATAATGCTCCCAATCAAAATTTTTAATAGATATATCTGCGACTACAACATCTCCTTCAAAACCTTCAAGATTTTTGTAGACACCTTTGGAAAAATCATCAACAACTGATATATTATCAGCCATTTTTTGAAGTGCAAGAGCTAAATTTGATCCAATAAAGCCAGCACCACCTGTAATTAATATATCCACACATCCCTCCATAAAAAAAGGGAGAGGTTTATTTTAAAAACCCCTCCCTTGCTAGATTTTCGCTAAACCTTAAATTACTTAATTCCTGCCCATTTCTCAAGCATATCTGTAGTAACAGATTTTGGTCTTTCAATTGCATATCCAAGTGCTCTATCCCATACAAGGTTGGCAAGAACACCTAATGCTCTTCCGATACCAAACAATACTGTGTAGAAATCATACTCTACAACACCATAATGCCATTGGATGCAACCAGAATGTGCATCAACATTTGGCCATGGATCCTTTACTTTGCCAAGTGAAGACAAAATCGGTGGAACTACTTCAAAAAGCATTGAAACAACCTGGAAGATTGGGTCATCTGGCATATGCTTAAGTGCAAATTCCCTTTGGGCCATATAGCGTGGGTCTGTTTTTCTTAGAACTGCATGACCGTATCCTGGTATTACCTGACCGCTTGCCAATGTTTCTTCTACGAATTTCTTCAATTCTTCTTTGGTTGGAACCTTTCCACCTAGTTTCTTATCTATGGTTTCTTGTATCCATTTTAATACTTCCTGGTTTGCAAGACCATGCAATGGCCCAGCAAGACCGCACATAGCAGCAGAATATGCATAGTATGCATCAGATAATGCTGATGCCACAAGGTGAGCAGTATGAGCCGAAACATTGCCACTTTCATGATCTGAGTGCAGTATAAAATACAATCTTGCAACATCATCGTATGGTTTATCAATACCCATCATATTAGCAAAATCACCACCTAAATCAAGATCAGGGTTTGATGGTATATGTGTATCACTTTTATATTTCATTCTATATATATATGCACCAAGTGAAGGTAACTTTGCCATCAGATCCATTGCATCTTCAAACATTGGTTCCCACGCTGTGTTTTTGTTAAATTTACCAGCGTTGTAGTATGCTGCAAATTTTGACTCTCTTTGCATTGCTAAAATACCAGCTGCAAACATGGTCATTGGGTGAGTATCCCTTGGCATAGCTTTTAAAGTATCTTTTACATACTCAGGCAAAGCTCTTCTCTTTTTGAACTCTTCTGCTACTTCTTTAACTTCTTTTTCTGTTGGGATATCACCTGTTAACAGTAAATAAAAATGACCTTCAACATAAGGCATCTCTGCACCTGGAACTTTTGGCAATTTTTCTAATACTTCTGGGATTGTGTAACCACGAAATCTAATTCCTTCTTCTGGGTCCAAGTAAGAAATATCAGTTACCAAACACTTAATACCTCTCATCCCACCAATAGCCTGCGAGATAGTAACCTCGTCAATTTTTACATTACCAAACTCTTTGAGAAGCCTAGTAGTGCGTGGTCTGTGCTGAGCGATTTTCTCAGCTAATTTTTCCTTTAAAAAGGACATATCAAACCTCCTTACGTAAAATTTCTAATTAACAATTTACTCTTAATAAATTGTTTGTCAATATGATTCTATCCAAATTTATATGCAACTCCAAAACCACCTCTTGGGTATCTCCAAGTAATATAATCACAGGCTATCCTGCAAGTACCACACTCCACGCATGCATCATAGTTTATAGATAACTTTTGTTCTTCTTCATCATAAGTATAAACACTGGCTGGACACACATATGTACAGGGCCTACCTTGACATTTTTTGCACGCTTCAGGATCACTCACACCTAAATGAGAACCTTCTTCGTCTACATTATAACCTACTAAATATAATTTATCTTCAATTCTCATCCTAATTTCCTCCATAATGTAAACATATCTTTTGCCAAGTTCCAGTAACCAAAATCTTTTTTCAATCTTTCTTTAATAGCTTTAATTTTATCCGGTTTAGAAACACCATCCACATTATAAATATTATACATAGAATCTATAATTAACTGTGGATATTTTGTTAATAGGTATCGTTTTTCTTCAAGAAGATGAGGTAAGTTCCTATACATCTTAAGGTCTTTTAATACAAATGATTCTTCCATTTTTGTTTGATAGGCACTGAGCGATTTAGCACTAAAATCGCCTTTTTCTCTTGCTTCCAGATATGTGCGTGCTGCAAGTTTTCCAGATTCAATTGCAAGGTTTGAACCTTCCCTGTGAACACTGTTAACCAGCATCGCAGCATCGCCTGTTACCATAAATCCATCTGTATAAAGCTTTGGTACAGCGTAATAGCCACCTTCTGGTATCATGTGAGCTAAATACTCTTTTGTTTCTCCACCAGCTATCAATGGCGCAATAGCAGGATGCGTTTTGAATTTTTCAAGCAAATCATTTGGATTTACTTTGTGTTCTATTATATCTTCAATTATAGTTCCAACACCAATGGATACAGAATTTTTATTTGTATATATAAAACCCATCGATTCCATACCTTCAAAATATGGACCTGTGATTTCAATTGTTACACCTTCTGAATCATTTGACACACCAAACCTGTCATTAATTACGTTTTCCGGTAATCCAATAATCTCTTTTACAGCTATTGCAACTTTATTTGGTGTAATTTTTTCTCTTAAACCTAAAGATTTTGCCAAAAATGAATTTACGCCATCTGCCGCTATTACACAATCGCAGTATAAGTCACCATCTGGTCTATCTGTTCTAACACCAACAACTTTACCATTTTCAACAATTGGGTCTTTCACCACAGTTTCATTTATAATTAGAGCACCTGCTTCTTGAACTTTTTGCGCAAACCATTTATCAAATTTTGCCCTAAACACACTAAAACAATTATATGGTTCTTTATTAAATTTTTCACTCCTAATTCCTGTAGAAAATACAGAATCTTCTGAGATTAACCATAATTTTTGTTCTATAATATGCCTTTCAAGTGGCGCTTCTTTGTAAAAATCTGGCATTAAATCATCAAGTGCTTTTCTATAAAAAATTCCACCCATTACATTTTTTGAACCAGGAAATGTACCACGCTCAATAATTGCTACATTAACTTTTGCTTTGGCTAAAACGTACCCTGCAGCCAATCCAGCTGGTCCTGCACCTACTATAACAACATCAAAATCCTTTTTTCTCATATCTACACTCCCTATTTAACCAACTTTTGTTTAAACATTTCTGTCATTTTTGGTAATACTTGTAAACAATCGCCAACTATCCCATATGTAGCCACTTCAAATATCGGCGCTTCTGGATCTGTATTTATTGCTATTATAATATCTGAGGATTTCATGCCAGCAACGTGCTGCACAGCACCAGAAATACCTGCTGCTATATAAATTTTTGGGTGGACAGTCTGACCAGTTTGTCCTACCTGTCTTGATTGTGGTGCCCAACCAGCCTGAACCACTTTTCTTGAAACCGCCCAGGTACCACCAAGAACATTTGCCAGATCTTCGAGCAATTTTAAATTTTCTTTTTTGCCCATACCTTTGCCGCCAGCAACAATTACTTCATAAAAACTCAAATTTACCTTTTCTTCACCTGTTTGGACTTTTTCGATAATTTTCTTTACTATTTTATCTTCTGTAATATCGTATTTCTCTTTTATTATCTCTGGTTTTGTAGGATTTTTTACAGCTTTAAAAACACCTGGTCGCACTGTTGACATTTGGGGTCTGTTATCTGGGCAAAATATTGTTGCCATAAGGTTACCACCAAATGTGGGTCGTGTCATTAAAAGGTTTTTGGTTGAAGGATCAATATCTAAAGCTGTAGTGTCTGCTGTTAAACCTGTTGATAATTTTGTTGCTACAGTACCAGCCAGATCTCTACCAAGTGTAGTGGCTCCCACTAAAGCAACTTCAGGTTTATACTTGTCAATTAAATATACTATTGCATCTCTCCACGGCTCTGTTCTGTACTCTTTCAATGCTGGATTTTCGATTATATAAAACTTTTTTGCTCCATATTCACCAACTTCTTTTGCAAATTGCTCAACTTTATCTCCAACAGTAAATGCACATACTTCGCAACCAAGATCTTTTGCAAGTTCTGCACCTTTGCTTAGCAATTCAAGAGATACTCTCTCAATTTTGCCTTCATTGTGTTCTATAAAAACCCATACATTTTTATATTGTGTTATATCTTGCTTAATCATCTATCCACCCCTTAAACTTTTCCCAACTGCTTAAGCATTGGCTCTATTTTAGCATAAACTGTATTTACAATTTCGTCTAAACTCCCTTCGATCATCTCTCCACGCTCTCTTTTTGGTGGCGTAAATGCCTTTTTAACCTTTGTAGGCGAATTTTTCAAACCGCATTGAGATGCATCTATCGTCGTATTTGAAGAATTAAGCAAAACCACAGGTGTTCTGGCAGCTTTTATAAGGTATGGCAATGGAGCAAACCTTATGTGGTTAAGTGTTTCTTCCGTTGTTATCAAACATGGCATTGGAACTTCAACGGTTTCTGTACCACCTTCAAGCAACCTTACTATTTTCATTTTTCTTGCCTGTGGGTCAACCTCTTTAATTTCAACTGCATATGTAACCAAAGGAACATCAAAGCGTGTTGCTATACCTGGGCCAGTTTGAGCTGTATCTCCATCGATTGCCTGTTTTCCTGCCCAAAATATATCAACCGGACCAACTTCTTGTATCACTTTTTGTGCACCAGCCCATAGTGCATAGCTTGTTGCCAATGTATCGGAACCTGCAAAAACCCTATCACTCAGTAAAAACACATTATCTGCACCCATAGCAAGCGCTTTTTTTAACGCTTCTTCTGCCATTGGAGGGCCCATACACAAAACAGATACACTACCACCAAATTTGTCCTTTATCTGGACTGCTGCTTCAATAGCATGCGTATCAAACGGGTTAATTATAGCTGGTACGCCTTCTCTTATAAGTGTACCGGTTTCATAATCAACCCTAACTTGAGCCGCATCTGGAACTTGCTTAATAAAAACTAATGAATGCACTCAAAACCTCCTTTTTGATTTTGCCATATAGTTATTTTATTTTTATACAAAAATAAAAATATGTCAAGCACAAAGTGGAATATTATCCGATTTTTGTAAACTTTACTCCAATATCGGCTGGTTTTGCAAAATACAACCAGGAAGTAACAATAGAATCAACACCGGTTTTTGCGTATTCTACTACATTGCTGTCGTTAATGCCGCCAGCTACAGCAATTTTTATGGAATTATTAATTTTTCTTAAAGATTCTGTGGCTTGTTTGGTTTTTTCTATATCAAATTTATCAAGTTGTAAAAATTCAATACCAGCTTTTGCCAAATAAATTGCTTCATCAAGATTTTCAACTTCAACACACACCGTTTTATCGTAAGCTTTGCGTTTAATCTCGTCTACTTTGGTAAGTAACTTTTCAAAACCACCCATAAACACGATATGCTCTTTAAAAATCAAAATACTTTCTGATAAACCAAGTCTGTGGACACTTGCTCCACCGCTTAAAATTGCTTTAATTGAAAGTTTTTTTGCAAATGGAAAGGTCTTTCTTGTTGTGGCTACTCTGATACTTGGATTTTGGCTTTTTGCCAATTCTACAAAATTTCTTGTTTTTGTAGCCAAACCACTGGCGTGTTCCATTAAATTGGAACAAATCCTGTAGCAACTCTGTGCATTTTTGAAATTTCCATATGCTGAAAGCAACAATTGACCTTTATTGACAAAACTCCCGGAAGGCACAAGTGTTTCTATCTTTAAATCAAACCTTTTCAATACACTTTTTGCTTCTTCACTTGCACAGACTACCAGATCCTGCCTTGCAATGAACTCTAGTTTACAATCACCATCAATATCTAAAATATCAGTTGTCAAATCGCTGTAGGCTAAATCATCGCTAATTAGTTTGTCTATTTCCTCACACGAAAAATAAATCATTGAAACTCCCAAAATTAAGCTTCAAAACCGTAAGTTTTTAATATTTCTTTTACTTTATTTGATTTCATAAACTCTAAATACTTAAATGCGTCATTTTTATTTTTTGACGATTTAAGTATAACCATTGCCTGGTTTATTGGCAAATATAATTTCTTATCTACAATGCAATAATTACCACTTTTTTCATTTATTACCAATGAAAGTGGCAAAAAAGCCATAGATACACTTTTTGTCTGAGCAAATTGCAACACTTGAAGCGCATCTTTTCCTTGTGCAAACCTTTTTTGAGTCTCGTATAGCAAATGTGAGTTTTCTAAAGCCTGCATTGTTGCCTTGCCATATGGACCAAGCTTTGGGTTAATTATGCCAATATAGCCTTGAAATTTACTTACGTTTTCTAAACAACTTTGTTTGTTTAGTATTTCAAGGTTTGAATATAGGGCAAGCACACCTTTTGCATATACAAAGTATGAGTTTTCTAAAGCAAAACCCTCTTCAATAAGTTTTTTGGGATACATTGTATCTGCCGATATAAAAATATCTGCAGGGTAGCCATTTTTTATCTGTTCAAAAGCTGCCCCAGCGATAATAGGTATTGCTGTAATTTCGATATTTCCATTTTGCTTTTCAAATAACGAATTAATTGTTTTTATGGGTCCTTGCATACTCGGTGTATAGACTATCACAAGCTTTGAAGCAAAACTTACATTACAAAAAAACAAAAAAGCAAAAATAACAAATAAATTATGGCGTAGCATACCCAAATCCTTTAAATATTTCTTTTGCTTGATTTGATTTAATAAAATCTACATACTTTTTAGCCAATTCTTTTTCATTTGAAGATTTTATTACAACCATTGCCTGTTTTATTGGTTTGTATAAATTTTGGTCAACTTCACAATAATGACCTACATTTGATTTAATTACCAAAGCCAATGGTATAAAAGCTATTTGAGCGCTACGCGTTTGAGCAAACTGTTGAGCCTGTGATACATCATTTGCAAAAACTATCTTATGCTTGACTTTATCGTAAATATTGGCAGATTCTAAAGCTTCAATTGAAGCTCTTCCGTAAGGTGCAAGTTTTGGGTTTGCAATTGCAATATGCGATACATTTCCATCAAGACAAGTGTTTATACAATCTTTGTCCAATTTTACATTGCTATTTGTCCAGATTACCAGTT
Organism: Desulfurella multipotens; assembly: GCF_900101285.1. Lineage (NCBI taxonomy): Bacteria > Pseudomonadati > Campylobacterota > Desulfurellia > Desulfurellales > Desulfurellaceae > Desulfurella > Desulfurella multipotens. The sequence goes on along the minus strand of NZ_FMYU01000002.1, from coordinate 108,185 downwards.
TACCGATAGCATATATGTAATAATCATCGCCAAAACCTTTTTTTACCAGCTCTTGTGGATACTTTGCGTCAGCTGACATAAAAACATCTACAGGGTAACCATTGGTAATCTGCTGATAAGCAGCGCCAGATACAAGTGGTATGGTTACTACTTTAACACCATTATTTAACTTTTCAAACTCTGCATTGATTGGTTTTATTACTTTGTCAAGGTTTGGCGCAATCACAACTTTTAGTTCATTTGCATAAGACATATGAACAAAAAAAATAACAAATAACACAGTAAGTAACTTTTTCATCATACACCTCCTTTTTGATATATAGTATTTTATATAACGTTAATTGTCAAGCAAATATTTTTTAAATATAATATATTAAATTTTAAGCTAACGTAAGACTTGAAAACTAAATAAAACTTTTCAGTCTATCTTTAATAAATTCTTTTGGTATTACACCAGATTTTTTGCCACCTATATCAAAAGTCCTGCAGGCATAATTAACTTCTTTTGGTTTTTGCATTGTATAAATATCAACACCATCAATATATATGGATGGTGATCCCAAAAAATTTACTTCATTAGCTTTTTCAAGTGTTTCCACATCAATTTTTTCAACATTAATACTTAAATTTAATTCTTTTAACGCTTCCATCAAATTGTTATAAGTAGGCTCAGAATTTGGACAACCGCTAAAAAACAAAAATTCTATCTTTTTCATAAGCTCTCCAGTATATTTTTACATGCATGCAAAAAACTCTCAAGACTTTCTTTTAAATTTGTTAAAGATACGATCCAGAGTTTGAGTTCTGCTTTTCCTTTATCTGTTAGCGTGTAGATTTTTTTGTAATTACCTCTACCTTTATCATTAATGTCGCAAGATGAAACAATAAGGTGATCTTTTTCCATAGCGTTTAATGTTTTGTAAATATAGCCAAAGTCACCCACATCTTCATACTTTATACCCATATCCTGGAGTGCTTCTATAATTTTAAAGCCATGCCTGGGTCCTTGAGTTAAAATATACAACATAAATGCCCTCAAAAACCTGGGTGGGCGCTCTGCTGGGTAGTTTTCACACCATCTTTTGATTTTTACTGACGGTTTTGTTTCATTTTCTACATTTTTCATAGCATCATTCTCCTATTAAACGATCAAATTCTTCCTTAGTGATAGGTTTTGATAATAAAAATCCCTGCATGGCATCACAGCCTAATTTTTCTAACATATCAAGTTGCTCTTTATTTTCTATACCTTCTGCTATTGTCTTTATACCTAAATTATGTGATAAATAAATAATTGTTTCAACAATAGATTTTGCTTTTGAATCAAAAAGCATCTTTCTTACAAAAGATATATCTATCTTTATATAATCAAATGGTAGCTCACTCAAATATGACAAAGAAGAGTAACCTGTACCAAAATCATCCAAAGCTAATTTTATATTGTAACTTTTAAGCGAATTCAAAAAAACTTTATAATATGGGAAATCTTCTATAAATGTACGTTCAAGCATTTCAATCACAATCAAAGAAGGGTCAATTGAGTATAAATTTATTATAGAAGCAATTTCATCTATAAATCTTTTTTGTTTAAAACTTATTGGTGAAATGTTTATTGATATAGGTATTTTATTTTTTCTTAAGCTAATACTTTGTGCTATTTCATTTTTTAACCATTCTTCAACATTCAAAATAAGGCCCGTTTCTTCTAAAAAAGGTATAAATTCTAAAGGCGGTATAATTTTATCACCTTTTTTCCATCTCAGCAAACATTCTGCCCCTATGATTTTTTTTGTTTTTGTATCAAAATAAGGCTGATAATATACCAAAAATTCCTTATTAGAAAGTGCTTTTGTTATATTGTACCTAAGTGAGAGTTTTTCTTTTGCACTATCTTCTACTTCCTGTCTGTAAAAACCCAATGCCCCTTCTCCTTTTTCTTTAGCATCGGATACCGCAATTTCTGCTTTTTCCAAAAGTACTTTTGGGTTTTTTGAATCTTTTGGATACAAACTTACACCTGCATTAAAAGAAAGCTTAACTATAGTACCATTTATATTATAATCATCACAGAGAACTTTTATTATGTTTACCATTAAAACTAAACTATCTTCTTCAAATGAAAGATCTTTAAGCAAAACCGCAAATTTATCCGATTCAAGCTTTGCAACTATATCAATTTGCCTTACTATTTTGCCTAACCTTTCTGCTATTTTCTTAAGTAATTCATTGCCAAATTCAAAACCATACGCTTTGTTGATGTTACCAAAATTAATAGGATTTATAATGGCAATTGCTCCGATTTTATTTTCAATTTCTGCACGTTTTATAAATCTTTCAATGTAATCTATAAAAGCCTGACGTTTTGGCAGATTGGTTAAAGCATCAAAATTAGTTAAATAATTGATCTTTTCATAGAGAGTTTTTTCTTTTGATATATCTTTTGCAATACTCACATAGTACTGTATTTGATTATTTTCTATGAACGGTACAATACTAACAAGTGCACTAAAAAATTTTTCATCTTTTGTTTTGTAAGTTATAACATCGGAAAAAATCTTGCCAGAAGTTAATGTTTTATAAAAATTTATTGCAAATTCTTTGCTGTGCGTTTTAGAACTAAAAATAGAATGGTGTTTACCAATGACCTCATCTTTTGTAAAACCTGTAATTTTTTCAACAGCTTCATTTACATATACTAGTCTAAAGTTTCTATCCATAACACCAATTAAATTTTCATTTCTATCTATTGCAAGCATAACAATATCACGCCATCGTTGAGTTTCTATATTGTCCAGCGCATAGTTTATATCCAGTGTAATTTCTTTTAATAATTCGTATATATTTTTGTTGAAAAAGTTTGCTTTGTCAGATAAAGCTACAATAGCACCAATTGATTTATTTTTTTTAATAATAGGTATAGAACAGCATGAGCGCATACCAATTTTTGCAGCTTCAGTATTAAAGGGTCGCAAATCTTTTGTATTTTCATCATTTATTATGTAAACACGTTTATTTTTAACGGATTTAAAAAAGGGAAATCTATGTAGATTAAATTTATCATTATCTTGAGTTTTCAAAATATTGAACTGTTCAGATACAAAATCTAAAAAAACCTGATGGGATGGATTTTCAAAGCTTGAAGCACCTATATAAAAATTGTTGTTTTCATCAGTTAATGCTACATACGCGATTTTAAATTTTGCATACTTGATTAAGATTTCGGTTATTTTATTAAATATTGCTTCTTCTTTTTTTTCATACACAAGCAATTGATTGATTTCGGACAAAGTAGCATATATATTTGACAAATTTTCTATTGTTTGAAGATGCCTTATTTCTTTTGTTATGTCTCTTGAAAGATCAACAAACCGGCTTATTTTGCCATTAACTTTTACAGGAATAATCAAAGAATTAAGATAAAATAGCTCTCCTTTTTTATTTTTATTTACAAAAGTACATGTATAATTCTTTCCATTAAGCAAACTATCCCACATATTTTTATAAAACTTATCGCTGTGATATCCAGATTTAAAAATAGAAGGTTTTTTATTGATTAATTCTTGTAGATCATACCCGGAAATATCACTTACCGCTTTGTTTGCATACTCAATTGTGCCATCAGCAAAAGTAATTAACACCCATTCTGAAGAAGACCATATAGCCTTATCCAGGATGGTTTTGTATTGTTGATCCCTTATTTTCTGGAGCGCAAAACTTATATCAGATTTTATTTCTTCCAATATATCTAAATATTTTTCATTAAATTGGTTAATAATTTTTGAATGTAACAGTAATACATACTCAATACTTTGATTAAACATTATAGGTATTGCGCAAGCTGATAAAATACCGTGTTTTTTAAAGTATTCAATCCAATAATTCATTGATTCATCTAAATTAATATTGGCTACAAGTGTAATCTTGCCTGTTTGTATTGCTTTTGCAACAGTACCTCTACCGTATGGTAAATCCTGGTTTGCTGATATTTTTAAAGCTTTAAAATCTTCTAAAATTGATTCATTTTTAGCATTTAAATATTTTATTATAAAATCTCTATTTTCGTTTATACAACCAACACTTGCAAGCTCAAAATCCAGCTTTTCAACCAAAATTCTGCAAACGCTTTCAAATAACTCTGCTTCATCGTTTACAAAAGTAATTAGTTTATTTATCTCTTTTAGTACAAAATAAAGTTTTTCAATTAATTTTTGATCTGTAATATCAACAAGTGTGCCAAAGGCTACATACTCATTTTTGTATTTAATAGTATTTGCAGATAAATTTACATAAATAATACTTTTGTCTTTTTTTATCATTTTTATTTCGCTATAATTTGAAGAAAATTTCTCTCCACTAAAGCGTCTTTGTAAGATATCGTTTATTTTGTATCTATCTTTTTCTTCATAAAATAAGTCAATGGGGTTAATATTTTTTATTTCATCAAATGTATATCCCAATATATCTAAAGCTCTTTGGTTTACATAAATATAAGAATTTTTACCAAGCATGTAAACACCAACAGGCGATTCATCTGATAATAATCTAAACAAATCAAGTGATTGTTGCAATTGTACTTGCAAATTAAATACATCTGTTAAATTTTCTACAAAACCAATATTTTTATAGGTATTGCCGTCTTTTTCAAGTATATAGACATTGTTTTTTAAATATAAATATGAACCATCTTTTGTAAGAAACCTGTAGGTACAGCTTGTTGATTCATCGGTTTTTAAAGCGGATAATTTTTCTAAAATAGTATGCTTGTCGTCTTCGTGAATTTTGCTAAACCAAAATAATGGATCTGATAGTTCCTCTTTTGTATAGCCCGTTAAGGATTCAACATAAGTATTTTCCAGTAAATCAATGCTTATTATTTCTACATTTTCGCATTTTATACTAACTATTGATTCATAAATAATTATGGGTAACTTTTTAAACAATACATCTTTCATATTTTTGAACTTTTATTACATAACTAAATTTATTATAGCAAATTTATTGAAATGGGCAAATTTTTAAAATTTAGAGTTGCCTTTCAAAATCACCTGATTTGCCACCACTTTTTTTAAGCAGATAAATATCTGTTATTTCAATTGATTTATCTATAGATTTACACATATCGTAAATAGTTAAAGCAGCAATAGAACAGGCACACAAACTTTCCATTTCAACACCCGTTTTTGCTGTTATTTTTGCAGTAGAAATGACTCTTATTGTACAATCTTCGTCGTTTAATTCAAAATCAATGTTTATTTGCTCAATATTTAATGGGTGGCACATCGGTATCAAGTGTGGCGTTTGCTTTGCTCCCATTATGCCTGCTGTACTTGCCACAGACAATACATCTCCTTTTTTAACTGTACCTTCTTTAACTGCAATGTATGCTTGTTTAGATAGTCTAACAATAGCTTGCGCGCTAGCAATTCTAAGCGTTGCCTCTTTGTTTGATACATCTACCATAGTAGGCTTATTTTGCTTATTAAAATGCGTAAATTCCACTTTTTATCCTCCAATATTAGAAAAAGATTGATGGATATTTGTTGTAAGCAATTGATGTTGTTTTGGTTTTTTTGTTATAGACTTTTTTAGTAATTCTTTTATTTGTAATAGATCTTTTTGTTTTAAAACATCTTTAAAATTGATTTTTATATCGTGTCCAAGACACAGTATAAGATTTCCATCAGAAGAAAGTCTAATTCTATTGCAAAAAGCGCAAAAATTGTGAGATAAAGGTGTAATAAAGCCAACGCGTGTATTTTCAATTTCGCAATATTGACTTGGCCCATTTGTTTTATAGCTTGTTTGTCTAAGACTGTGTTTATTTTTAATTATACTTTTTATTTCATCTATGGATACAAAATTTTCTTTAAAATTTTCATTAAAATCCGTTGGCATATATTCTATAAATCTTATCTCGTAATTTCTTGATATAGCAAAATTCAATAAATTTTCTATGCACTCAATATTGTAGGTACGCATAATTACGCTGTTGATTTTCGTATTTGTAAAACCTGCCTTATCAAGTTCATCGAAACCTGACATTACATCGTCTAAATTGCCAAGCCTTGTAACTGATCTAAATTTATCTTTATCAAGCGTATCAAGACTAACCGTAACTCTATTGAGTCCGCTTTCTTTAAGCAATTGTGCATAGTATTTTAGCAAACTACCGTTTGTTGTAAGTGATATATCGCTATAGCCAATATCTTTTAACATCTTGATAAGCCTGTATATGTGCTTTCTAACCAAAGGTTCTCCGCCGGTTAATTTAATTTTTCTAACACCAAGATCATATGCGGCTTTTGCAAACAACACAATTTCTTCATAAGTCAAAATCTCGCTCATATCTTTGAAAGGTACACCTTCAAGCGGCATACAATACACACACCTGTAATTGCATCTGTCTGTAACGGATATCCTTAAGTAATCTATTTTTCTACCAAAAGGATCTATCAACTGTTCCACTTCTTTATCATCTCCAAAAAATGCTCATAATCATTATACAGTACATCCGATATGCTTGTAAAGCCATAAGCACCAATGCCTTTTATGCTATCTATATTGGATAACTTTATGCCACCTATAAGGTATGCTGGCTTTTTGGATAAATCAACCATTTGTTTGGCAAGTTCTGTTCCGATTACCACTGTGTCTTTTGTGCTTGTTTCAAATATTGCCCCAACACCGATATAATCTACAAAATCAACTTCCGGGCTTAAAACTTGCTCTATAGAGTGTGTTGATAAACCAATGATAAAGTTATTAGGCACGATTTTTCTCAAACTTGATGGTGGTATATCATCTTGCCCCACATGAACACCATCTGCGCCAACAATCAAGGCAATATCTACCCTATCATTTACAATCATCAAAACATTGGCCTGTTTTGTAAGACTTCTTATTTGAAAACATTCATTTAGCATTTGCTTGCTTGATAGATTTTTTGCCCTGTATTGAATCATCTGTACGCCAAAATTTAATAGCTTTTTGCATGTGCCTATACTATCTGTTTCAAGCGTTATACCATAGAAACCTTTTGGTAAATCCATAGTGCTACCTCATATAAATTTTTAAATATGTAAGATGCTTTTGTTGTTGATTTATACTTTTTGCCTTCTCCAGTTAATACCAAAATTGGCTCAATATCCGCATTTAAGCCTAGCTCAATATCCGATTCTTTATCACCTATAACATATGAGCCTTCTTTTTTTATATTAAAATCAGCAATTGCTTGATCGATTAAAGCTGTTTTTGGTTTTCTGCAAGCACAATTATCTTCAGGTAAATGCGGGCAATAGTAAAAAGCATCTATCAAATTCGAACAACGTTTGTTTATTATCTCGTGGGTTTTTATTACAAATTCTTCGCTAAAATAACCGCGCGCAATACCTGATTGATTTGTAACTACTATAATTTTATAATGCATCTTGGCAAATAACTCAAGAGCTTTTTTTGTGTAAGGCAAAAGTCTAATATCACTAAAGCGCTTCAAATACCCTGCGTCTTTAATAATTGTACCGTCTCTATCCAAAAAAACTGCTAGGTTTTCCATCTATTGTGCATCCATAAGTATTTTGTTGGCTCTTTTTTTATCCAATCTTCAAATTCTGCGTAAATGCTACACATTATTGTATATACGGCTTGCCTAAATGGCTCATCTTTTGGATATATAGGTTTTTTTATAACTATCTTGTATGTTTTGCCTTCTTCTTTTAAATATGCTGGTAAGATTGGCGTTTTATTTTTGTATGAAAGTATAGCTATGCCTTCTGATGATTTTGCCTTTTTTCCAAAAAAATCCACTTCTAAACCTTTTGAGCCTCCATACTGATCTGCAAGTATTCCAAGTATCTGATTTTTTTTAAGCATATTTAAAAATTCAAAAGTTGAAAGCCTGGATGATACAATATTATTGCCACAAGACTGTCTTAAATTTAAAACAAGCCTGTCAAGAGCCATATTATCAAGTGGTCTTACCATTACATTAATTGATTGCTTTAATACAGCAAAACCACACACAAGCATCTCAAAATTGCCAAAATGGGCAGTTGTAAAAATAACGCCTCTATTATGCGCTAAGGCTTCTTCAAAGTTTTCCAATCCTTCTATTTTAAAATGTTTTTCTATGAATTTTTTATTCCCCAGATATTTAATGTTTATCGCAACCATTTTAGCAAAATAAAGGTAAGTTTTAAAAAGTATATTTTTTGCTTTTGCTCTATCAACACCTAAGGCTAATTCAATATTTTTCAAACCAATTTTTCTTCTGCTTGTCAAAATAAAATACAGCAAAATACTTATAATGCTAAAAAAACAAACTAATATATGATATGGTAAAGCTCTAAATAATCTAAAAATAAATTTCATTTTAAAATAAGCCTTTCATACAAGCTTTCCAATTTATCTATTTTTTTTTCTATCGTCAAATGTTCTGTTGCAAATTTATAAGCATTATTTATCAAATTGCTATCTTTGCCAATATAGGCTTTAATTAAGCCATCTGATAAGCTTTTTTTTGTAGGCTCAACCAAAATTCCTCTGTGGTCTTCGAGTAGTTCTGGTATAGCACCAATATTTGTACCAATAACAGGTACTTTTCTAAAAAATGCTTCTATTATAACATTGGATAGAGCTTCTTTTAAAGATGGCACAACCAGATAATCAAAAGCGCTCATAAAGCGCCCTGCATTTTCAACAAGACCATATATTTTTACTCTGTCTAATATACCAAGCTTTTTGCATTTGTCTAAAAGATTGTGCGTATCTTTACCTATTATTGCAAGTGTGGCATTTAATTTTGAAACAGCAAAAGATTCAAGAAGCAAATCATGGCCTTTGTAGCTTGAATAATTTGCAATAATACCAAATACAAAACCATCTAAACCAAGATATTGCCTTGCAGCTTTTCTATCTATATATTCAAGTGAGTTTTGATCTATGGCGCTATAGATTATATGAATCTTTTTTTTACTTATAAAAATCTTTCTTAGTGAGCGTTCAACTGCCATAGCATTTGCAATATACGCATCAATTTTTGGGTTTAGATATTTGAATAAATTTTGTGGCGTAAAAATAACACCGCGTTGGACAACTAGTTTTTCTTTTTTCTGAAACCCAACAGATTTTAAACCTATTGCATGACCTTTTGGGTGGTGTGTATGAATTATATCAATGTGTTGCTTTTTTAAAAAATCCTTTATGATTTTTGCAGATCTGTTATTATCATCAAAAATTTCTACAATTTCACAATATCCATCAAGATTTTTGTAAACATAAGAATCTTTAATTGTTGCTACAAAAACTCTATGGTTTCTTCTAATGAGCTCTTTAGTATTTAATACAACCTGATTTGCACCACCAGAAAGAGAAAATGCTGGTTCTATTTGCAATATATTCATTTTTTCATTTTCGAAACATGCTCGTGGTGTTTTATAAACTCCACAATGCCTTTGTAGTCATCAATGTGCCTTGTTGGTACACCAAAGTGCCTTTGAGGCTCATCTGTTACAACAAGTATAACATTTTCTATACCACTTTGTACAAGGGGCGTATAGCTAAATTCGCTTCTGTAGACTTCAATTTTTGGTATATCCTCAAGCTTATAGCCTTCTACAAATACATAATCGCAATAATCAAAAAAAGATAAAATCTCTTTGAGCGCTTTTTCTTTATCAACATCTTGAATTAATGCCCATTTATTTTGAGAAGATATAGCAACACAACTTGCCCCAGCCGATTTTAATCTATATGTATCTTTACCCTTGTGGTCTATCTCAAAATCATGCGCATCATGCTTTATAGCTCCTATCAATTTATTTTCTTTTTTAAGCTCAGCTATAATATGCTCTATTAAAGTGGTTTTTCCCGCATTAGAATGTCCAATTACGCCTAACACATAACTCATTTTGAAACCTCCAAAAATCATTATATGAGTTAATAAAGATTAGTCAAACTTTAGCTTTTGCTGTGTTGCTAATGTTAATTACAATGAGATTTTTCTTGCAAATTTGTATTTTTTGTGTATATTACCTTAATCTAAGAGTGACATTTGAGGAGGTTTTAGACAATGTCAAACTTATTGAGCAAAAGCTTTAAAACAGCAGCATTAGCAGTGGTAGTAGCATCAAGCTTAACACTTGCGTCTTGCCAGAAAAAACAGGCAACAAACGCAACTAACACTACAAACACTACCAATGTAACTAATGCAACACACGCAACAGCTGCACCAGCTAATGCAACAAACGCAACAAACGCAACAGCTGCACCAGCTAATGCAACAAACGCAACAAACGCAACAAAATAAGTTGCGTGAAACTTTTTGTGCACAAAAGGTGTCAAGCAGGGCAGCTTTAGGCTGCCTTTTTCTTTTTAATAATAGCTATTGAAAGTAAAATTCCAGTAAAAATTAAATCAAATAAACCAAAAAAGTGTCCAAATTTATCAAAAATAGTTATTTTTTTGTCATCAAATACAATATCAGCCTTTAGTATGCCAAAAGTATAAGGCTTTAAATTTGTTATCATTTTGCCTTGTGGACTAACTATCATACTAAAACCAGTATTAGCACATCGCGCAACATATATATTGTTTTCTACAGCCCTGTAAAAATCATCCCTATAAAACAAATGAAATGTAGGCGTATTGCCAAACCATGCATCATTTGTTATAACTACAAGCAACCTTGCTCCTAAAGTCTTGAAAGTTCTTGCAATATTTTCAAAATCTTCCTCATAGCAAATGATAGCCGCAGTTTTAAGGCCATCAACATCAAATAATGTAAATCTCTTACCATGAGTAAAACTACCAAATTTCGTAACAGTGGGTATAAAGCTTAGATATTTCCTTAGTGGTATAAATTCTGCAAATGGTACAAGCTCGTGTTTATCATAATAGTCGTATTTTCTATTATTAAAAAAAACTGCAGAATTATAATAATTACTGCCCCTTTGGGTTTGGGCGCCAAAAATTATAGGTGTTTTATAATAACCAAGTAGGTTATCAAAATCTTGCGGTTTAAATAAAAATGGATAAGCACTTTCTGGCCAGACTACAAGATCAGCGTTTGTTTTTTTTGTAGCATTTACATAAACATTTAAATTATTAATCAACATAGCATTGTCCCACTTTTGAGATTGTGAAATATTACCCTGAATTAATGCTATGGATTTTTTCATTGAACCATTTTTTGCTGGAAGATTAACAACAAAAAATAAACAAGCAATTACACCTAAAATTATGAGGGCATGCTTTATTTTATTTTTGTACAAATAATATATTGCTACATTAACAAATAAAAGTTTTAACCCCACAAAATAAGAACCAAACCAAGTTGCATCTTTTATAAAAAATGGCATATTGTAAACAAACATACTCACATTTCCAATAGGATCTCCATATAGCACAATGGAACGCAAATATTCGAAAGCTATGTAAAAAACAGGCAAAAGCAAAAAGCTGATATTAAATTTTTTTATTAAATAAAACGGTACTATTGTATATGCCAACTGGTATATACAGACACCAAAATACATAGAAAAAGCTAAAAAAAACGGTACATGATTGTAAACATAAATACCTTTTAATAAACCAATATACAAAAAAAGGAAAAAAGGTAAAAAAGAAATACTGATTATCAAAAAAACATCTAAAAATACTTTTGCGCTTTTTTGTGAATTTAGAGAAATTAAAAGCGGCACAAATGCAAAAAAAGAAATAAAAGAATAATAAAAAGATAGAATAAGCAAAAATGGTGCTAAAATAAAAGCAAAACGCTCTATGTTATTTTTTGACCACATTGAAATTTGTGTCCTGCTAAAAATGCTTCAATTGACATTGCATTCTTACCTTCGGGTTTAATTTGCTCTATACTAATGCTTTTGTTTTTACAAGCTATTATAAGTGAGTTTTTGCTTACTTTCACAACAGTTGCTGGTGTTGCGCTAAGATCGCAAACACTTGCTTTTAATATTTTATAAATTTTTGAATTGTAGTAAAAAAAAGCATCCAGATAACCAGCAAAAGCTTTTACCTTTCTAACTGCAAAACAGGCGTCATCAGTTTCAAAATTTATTAAAGCATCATTTTTGTTAAATTTTTTAGTGTATGATATATTGCCTTTTTGGGGTTTTGGTTTTAATAAACCATCTTTATAAAACTCAATAGCGCAAATAATCATCTGGCTTGCCAGGTAAGAAATTCTATTTGACAGTGTAATATTATTGTCGTCTGGTGTTATTTCAATAATCTTTTGCATTAAACAATCACCTGCATCCAGATCTTTGGTAAGCTTTATTATGCTTATGCCTGTGTATAAATCACCGTTTAAGAGCGCGCTTATGATTGGAGAAGCACCCCTGTATTTTGGTAATATGCTTGGATGTATATTCAAAATGCCGTATTTAAAAGCATCAATGACATTTTGAGGTATTATTTTGCCATAAGAAAACAATATACCCATCTGGCAGTCTTTTATCTGGCTTAAAAAATTATCATCAAACTTTTCTGGTTGAAAAAAATTAAGACCGAGCTCAATTGCCTGTTTTTTGATAGGGCTTTCAATTAGAATTTTGTTACGTTTGCCTTTTTTATCTTTTGTTGTAATAACTGCTTTTACGGAAAAATGCTCATTTATACTTTTTAACGTTTCAATGCCAATATCGCTTGTACCAAAAAAAGCTATATTCATTTATTTTCTTTTAAAAATTTTTTAAATCTTAATTTTTCAACAAAATTAATCCTGTCAACAAACAAAATGCCATTTAAGTGATCTATCTCATGTTGAATAACAACCGACAAAAAATTATCGAACTCAACTTCTTGCACCTGTTCTTTTAAATCAAGGTATTGAACTTTTATATATCGCCTGCGATCGTTTACTTTTCCGTAAAAACCAGGAACACTCAAACAACCTTCATCATGTTCTTCATAAAAACTCTCATATGAAACAATTTTAGGGTTAACCATTGCTATTATGTTACTATTTGCACCAATTGCCCTTTCATCCACTATAATTATTCTTTTTTTTATACCTATTTGAGGTGCTGCAAGACCGATACCATTGTTTTTTAACATGATCCGGCCCATAGAATCAATAAGCTCTAAAATACTATCATCAATCTTGTCAACTGCACTTGAAACTTTTTTTAGCTCTTTATCTGGATAAGTTAATATTTTATAGTCCATAAAACTGTCTCCTTTTTTTAAATTATACTTTTTTGTCTATCTAAGTCAAGAAAACATTTTTAAATAAATAATATATAACAGTTGACTGATATTTAAATTTATGGTATATTTAATTTGACGTTTACGTAAAAAGAGGAGGAACAGAATGTTTGAAACACAATTTACAAAAGATTTTAATGTAGAATACCCTATTATGCAAGGTGGCATGATGTGGATTTCAAAAAAAGAACTTGTTAGCGCTGTATCAAATGCTGGAGGTTTGGGTATACTTTCTGCCCTTAGTTTTGAAACTCCAGAGCTACTTGCAAATGAAATTGAACAAACAAAAAAATTAACCACACGGCCTTTTGGTGTAAATCTTACATTTTTACCCACACTAAAGCCAGTAAATTACGATGCCTACATTGATGCTATAGTCCAAAGTGGTGTAAAAATAGTAGAAACTGCTGGCAGAAACCCTGCTGATTATATTGAAAAATTAAAAAACAATAATGTAAAAATTATACACAAATGTACATCAATTAGACATGCTATAAAAGCACAAAATATAGGCTGTGACTATGTCAGTATTGATGGATTTGAGTGTGCGGGTCACCCTGGTGAAGATGATGTAACTTCTTTAATCTTAATACCAAGAGCAAAAGATGAACTTAATATTCCTATTATAGCTTCAGGCGGTTTTGGCGACGCAAGAGGATTTGTTGCTGCATTATCACTAGGCGCTTGTGCAGTAAACATGGGTACAAGATTTATGATGACTAAAGAAGCACCTGTGCATGAAAACATTAAACAAGCATTACTTAACGCAAAAGAAACCGATACGGTTTTGGTAGAACGTAGTTTAAAAAATACACTGAGAGCTTTCAAAAATAAACACGCTTTAAAAGTTTTAGAATTAGAAAACAATAAAGCTACACTAGAAGAATTAGCTCCATATCTAAGCGGACTAAATGGTAAAAAAATGTTAGAAGAAGGTTCAATTGACAATGCTTTACTTGCATGTGGCCAGGTAATTGGGTTAATAAATGATATACCAACTACAACAGAAGTTATAGTGAATATAATTAACCAGGCAAAGCAAATTATCGAGCAACAAGCCAGACTTATTTAGCCTGGCTTTTTTATCCCTTCATATATGACTTCTATTGGGTGCATAACTTTGGTATCTAAGTTTTCTTTTATTAAAACATCACTAAGCTGCATAGCACACCCAGGACATGGAGTAAAGAGTTTCTTAAAACCTTTTTCTTTAATTTCCTGGGTTTTTGATTTCGGGATTTCACCTGAATCTTTATAATATTTTATGTTAAATGTTCCGCCAAAGCCACAACAACTTTGATTTTCTAAACTTGAAAAGTCTTTTGCTATATTTTTGCTCATAAATTCTTTTAGCATATTGTCTTTTTCTCTTTCATAATGGCATGGTATGTGAAGTGTGGATTTTTCTTCTTCTTGAGGTTCTATGTCTATAGAAAGCACTTCTTTTAAAAACACAACTATATCCATCATAGGAACTTTTGCTTTTCTTTTGGTAATTTTTTGCCCCATATCATTTAAACCATACTGACATGTAGGACAGGCTGTTATTATGTAGCTTGCGTCTTCAATTGAGTCAAACCAATCTAGGTTTTTGTTTACCATCTGTTTGTATAGATCAAGATCTCCCATAGTGGCAGCAGGTATACCACAACATTTATTTGTTTTTGGTACATAAACACTTACACCGTAATAATTCAATACCTCTACTATAGCTTCTCCCCAGTTGGTATAAATGTATGTTATTGCGCACCCTGGATAGAATATTACACGCATTTTTTCTTCTTTTGCTTTATTCAATCCACCATATTTGGAAGTAAAAGGTCTTGATTTTATAGATACTATGTTTCTTTGCGAAAACTCTTTAAATAAGGGCTTGAACACATCTTCTTTAACCTGTTTTGAGCCAAATTTCAAACCAATGTGCATCAAAGGTGCTGTTTTTGCTACAAGAGTAGGTTTCTGCATGATAATTTTAAGCACAGCTTTCTGCCAGTTTGGGAGTTCTTTTATTTTTCGCAATATTGATTTTGCCCTTAAAAATATTTCATCTGTAGATACACCGCTTGGGCAGTACTGTTTGCACCTTGTGCACATTACACAGTAATCTAGATGTTTAAATATCCTTTGTGCTTCTTCTATACGCCCTTCATATATCGCTTCAATTAAGGCAAGCTTGCCTCTTGCTACGGAAGTTTCAATTAAATCTTTATCGTATATGGGACAAACTGATTGGCATGTACCACACTTTGAACATTGCATTATCAAAGGCTCTAGCTCTTTTAGTTCTTTTACTATTTCATCTACTTTATTATCCTTCATAACACGCCTTCTTATAAACTCATTTTGTGAGGATTTAAAATATTTCCTGGGTCAAGCCCAAATTTTAGCTTTTTCATAAAAGCAATTGTGCTTTGTCCCACTTCGCTTTCCAAATACTTTGCCTTGGCTATGCCAATACCGTGTTCACCGCTTAGTGTACCTTCGAGCTTAAGGGTTATTTCAAAGATTTCATCTATGGCTTTTTCTACCCTTTTCATTTCTTCTTTATTGCGCTTATCCGTTAGGATTGTTGGGTGAAGGTTGCCATCACCTGCATGACCAAATGTACCAATAAGCAAATTATACTTTTTGGCTATCTCGCTAATTGCCTGCATCATAGCTGGTACTTTGCTTCTTGGTACCGTTGCATCTTCCAGTATCAATGTAGGATTAAGCCTTGCAAGAGAACTTAGCGCATCACGCCTTGCCTGCCATAAGCTGTCGCGCTCTAAGTCATCCTTTGCTATATAAATCTGGCCGCCTAAAGATTTGCATATATCTGCTACCTTTTTGTACTCATCTTCTACTGCAGCTTCATGTCCGTCTACTTCTATTAAAAGTATTGCTTGAGCGCTTGTTGGAAGGCCCAGGTGGTGGTATTTTTCTACTGTTTGTATGGTAAAGTTGTCCAATATTTCAAGCGTTGCAGGTACAATCTTTGAACTTATAATATCTGAGACAGTTTGAGAAGCTTTTATTAAATCATCGTAAACAACAAGCAGCGTTTTTCTTGATTGAGGTGGCGGTACAAGCTTTAGTATAAACTCAACCATTACACCAAGCGTACCTTCACTGGAAAGCATCAAACCAGGTAGATTGTAGCCTGTTACAAGTTTTACAGGTTTTCCGCCACCTTTTATTAAATTGCCTTCATTATCAAAAAACTTTACACCCATTAAATAGTGGCTTGTTACACCATACTTTAGAGCTCTTAGACCCCCTGAGTTTTCTGCTACATTTCCTCCAAGTGTGGATACCTTTAAGCTTGCAGGGTCTGGCGGATAGAGCAGGCCTTTTTTGGCTACAGCGTCTGCAAGCTTTTGCGTTACTACACCTGCTTGAACTATAGCGTATAAATCATCTGTGTTTATATCAAGTATTTTATTAAAGCCAGTCATTAACATTACACAACCACCACTAACAGGCAATGTCCCTCCGCTTAAGTTTGTGCCACTGCCCCTTACAATCAAAGGTATAGAGTTTTCATTGCAAAGTTTTATAATCTGGCCTATTTGTTCATAATCATTGGGCTTAACCACAATATCGGGCGCTTTTGGCTCTTCTGGAAAAGCATCATAACTGTAGGCCATCGTATCTTCTATTTCACTAAAACAGTTTTGTTTGCCAACAATACGCTCAAACTCTTCAATCAAAACTTTCTGCATAGGCTAGCCCTCCTAAAACCAACTAATAAAAAAACCAAAGGCTTAGACTATTATAGCCTAAGCCGATAAAATTAATATTGTTTTGCGCCTTGAGTTGCTTCTTTTGGCAACAGAGCAAGCAAGATAACAGAAATCAACAAAGACACGCCTACAGTTGCTAATCCATAATAAACATTGCCAGTATGAGATTTTATAAAACCTATTATGTAAGGTGCAAAAAATCCACCTAAATTTCCTATAGAATTTATTACTGCAATCCCAGCTGCAGCTGCTGCTCCTGATAAAAACTTGTTTGGCAGTGCCCAAAATGGTCCAAACGCAGCATATGCTCCAGCCGTAACTATTGATAAGACAATTATTGAGGTAGCAGGTGTTTTTATAAATAACATTGCAAAAATTGCTATAGAACTTACGAGCAAAGGAATTTGAGTATGATAGCGCCACTCTGCTTTTTTATCCGCTGATGAGCCATTAACAACCATCATTATAGCTGCAAATAAAAATGGTATCATAGCTAAAAACCCAACTGTCTGAGCACTATAAGACTTTGACAAACCTTTTATGATTTGTGGCAACCAGAAACTTATTGAATATAATCCCATAATCAGTCCAAAAAAATAAATAAAAGCAAGCAACCACACACGTCCATTTTTCATAGCTTCGCCCACTGTCATTTTTTGTTGTTTGGCTTTTTCTGCTTGCTCTTGAGCTATCTCATTTGTCAGCCAATCTCTTTCTTGTTGAGTTAAAAATTTTGCCTCAGATGGTTTGTTTGGCAAAATAAAGAAAGTTAATATGCCAAATATAACAGCTGGTGCTCCTTCTAATATGAATAGCCATCTCCAGCTTTCAAGCCCAGCCCAATGGACATGATCCAATATGATACCTGATATAGGAGAGCCAATAACACTGGAAAACGCCAAAGCAGTCATAAATAGAGCCACAGCCTGTGCAAGCTCACGCTGTGGGAACCAGTATGTTAAAAACAAAATAACACCAGGAAAAAATCCAGCTTCTGCAAGACCCAATAAAAATCTAGCAATATACAGATGCACTGGTGAATTTACAAAACCAGTTAAAGTAGCAACAAAACCCCAAATTACCAAAATTAATGATATCCAAACCCTTGCGCCAATTTTGTGTAACATTAAATTGCTTGGCACCTGAAATATCAGATAACCTATAAAAAAAATACCAGCAGCAAAACCGAATTGTTCAGCGCTTAATCCAAGATCCTTGTTCATTTTTAAAGCGGCAAAACCTAAATTAACTCTGTCTAAAAAATTAATAACATACAACAAAAACATGTACGGTATTAAAAACCGTTTTACCTTTGAAATAGCACTTTTTGCAACGGCTTCGGCCATACACACCTCCTAAAAATTGGTCTAATAATCAGACCATTGTCTAAAATTATAGTATTTTTTTATTAAATGTCAACTGAATTTTTAAATTATTAACTCATATATTGATCTTATAATTTATGAAAGTTAAAATAAAAACAGAAATAAATTATCATTAAATGTTTTGCTTGTTAAATTTGTCAAGGTAATTTTTAAATTCTTGGTCTATAAAAGAAAGGTGTTTTGACATACTTTGTTTTGCAAGAAAAGGATCATTTTGTAAAATTGCATCTAACACAGCTTTATGTTCAAGTAGCAACTCTCTTTTTGATAAGCCTTTTATTTTTGTGACGTATTCTCTGCCTACTTTTACAGTATCCTTTAGCAGGTTAAAAATCGACATCATCATATGGTAAAGTACAGTGTTTTTTGAAGCTCTAATGATAGATAAATGAAACTCTGCATCTTCGTATTCACCAGAATTTGATTTATTGCTTATTTTTTCTAATTCTAAATAAGCTTCGCTAACACATTTTTTTGACTCTTCATCGGCATTTTTTGCTGCCATCTCAACTGCCCAAACTTCAAGTGTTTTTCTAATTTCCATAAGCTCCCAGGTTAACCTTGGGTCTTTAACAAGTAAATTGTCAATACCCTTTAGTATATCTTCGCCAACAGATTTTACAAATGTGCCATCACCCTGAATACTTTCAATCAAACCTTTTGCTTCTAAAATATTTAACGCTTCTCTAACAGAACTTCTGCTTACTTCAAACATCTTAGCCAAATCACGTTCTGAAGGTAATTTTTCATTAGGTTTTAAAATACCATCTTTTATATAAAGCTCTATTTGATCCACGATTTCTTCTGAGATTTTTTTTTGTCTAATTGGTTTGAAAATCATACCATTATCTAATTTATTCTTTTTTTGTTATACATAATTTACATATTGTTTGAGCCAATTCTTCGGACCTTGACGACAAAGAATAAGATTTATTACTTAAACGCCATTTAAGTCCGTTGAAAATTATACTACCCAAAATGATATCAGCAATAACCTGATTTTGTGGGCAATCATTAATTAATTTAATAATATTTTGCCTATAATCAAATACAATTTTTTGCAATTTTTCTTTTTTTTGAATATCACCAATATGAATTTCATCAGAAAAAACCATTACGGGAAGAACTTCGTTGTTTTCAACCATTTTAAAATGCTCATTTATAAGCTTAAAAATTCTTTCATACAAATTATCTTCTTTTTCTGCTGTTTTTATAATATTATTCAAAAGGATTTCTATATTATCCAGAAAATACAATATTAGTTCGTCTCTATTTTTAAAGTATTTATAAATTGCTGGTTGCGAAACTTGCAATATATCAGCTACCGCTTTTGTTGTTACATTATTAAAACCTTTTTGAGCTGCAATTTTACCTATAGCTTTAAATACTTCATTTTTTCTTTCTTGTTTTGACTTTCTCACATGATTAATTATAAACTTTTTTTAACCTCTTGGCAAATGTTTTTTAATCGCCTTTTAATTTAAATTCCCATTTAATCATCTCATCTTTTACTGATTGAGCATCATTTGCATTTGGTAGCAACGCAAGATAGATGTTCATATGAGAAATTGCTTTTTGATAATCTTGAACTTGAGCATACAACAAAGCTATATCGTGATGTAGATTTGGATTAAATGGATTACTTTCTATCACACTATTTAATTGTTGTATGGATTTATCTAACTTGTTTTCCTGATAATACACTTGAGCGTGTATAACAGTTTTTTTAGAATTTTCATTAAGTTCTACTGATGAGGGGCTTTCTTGAACAATATCGTTAAGCCTATTTTCAATAAAAATCGGTATTTCATGGTTAAAATCAAATTGACTTTCACTTTGAGCCAAAGATACATTTTTAACATCCTGCGCACTAACTTTGGTTTGCCATGCGGGTTGTAGGCTAGAAGTTGGAGTGTTGAAAAAATTTTTAAAGGCTATTGGTGGGTTTTGGGTTTGTGGGTTTTGAGCGTTGGAAGAACTTGATTGAGTGCTACTTTGGATCGCGTGCCATTTGTTTAGCGCATTTTGCTTTTGGAGCATTAGTTTTTTTTGTTCTTCTTCGTAAGCTTTTTGCTTTTGAGCCTGCTCATAATCGTAATCATTGCTTGAAAAATCTCCAATGCCACTAAACAAACCGCTTAGCAGACTGCCAAATATACCTATCGTCATGCTTTGAGAAGGGCTTAGTGCAGGTGCTTTTGGTTTTGTATATGAACTGGGTTTTGGATTAGAGGGTGTAGTTGAGTAGCTTTTGTCAATAGAAGGCGTAGGTGTTGGTATATTGTAGTTGCAGTTTCCACCACTTGATTTGCAAAGTTCTTGGGCTTGCTCCCATGCTCCAGCATATGTTTTGGCAGGTAAAATTAAAAAAATTACTAAAATTATGCAAACAAATAAGTTTTTCATGTTAGTCTTGCCACCTCATGCTTTTTATTGGAAAGTTGTATTTTCTTAATTCATCAATGTTTGTTAAGCCAATTATGCCCATATTGAATGGAAACATTACATAAAGCACATTATCTTTTAAAAATATCATGGAATTTTTTGCTTTTACAAAATCCATAGCTTGAGCATTCTGTATAAAACCTACAGAATCGTTTGTAGTATAAAAAATCCCATAGCCACTGTAAATTATTTGTTCAAAATTTTTATTTGGGTTGGTATAATAAAGTAATCTTTGGCCGTTTTTTACCATATAAATTTTATTTTGCGAGCTAATTAAAATATTGTCTTTATCGCCTGTTGCGCTACTTATGGGCTCCCTTTGAGAGTAAACTTCAAAAAACCCATGTGATGGGCCTTTTTTAAAAATGTAGACTTTGTAAAAATGCGTTTTGTTATCAAAGCCAATAAAATAAAGGGTGTCTTTTAAGCCAGTAAAAAGTTTAGCATCTTTGATTGGAAGACTGGCAAATTTTTCTATTTTAGCTTTTGGTGTATTTTTTGGTTCAAGAAAAATTTTCAGATAACCAAGATAGCCTTTATTTTAAAAAGCCAAGGTTTGATCGCCAAAACATACAAACCCTTTATGTCCACCATCACCCTGGACTATTGAGTTATGGTTTGGAAAAAATACAAATTTTTCCATATAGCCAACTACTGCCTGATTCGTAATGCAAAAGCCAGCGTTTTCTTTTGAAGCAAAATCGATAGGATTTACTACCCAGTACGAGCTAATTGAGCTATTTTTTGGCAAAATAAGAGCAACATTTGGAATAACATAGATTTCATTTGCTAAAACCTGATATAAATCAATATAAAAGAAAACTACAAGACACAAAATAGCTTTTTTGATCATCTAAACCTCGCGGGTATTGGGTTT
This sequence comes from Desulfurella multipotens, assembly GCF_900101285.1. Classification (NCBI taxonomy): domain Bacteria; kingdom Pseudomonadati; phylum Campylobacterota; class Desulfurellia; order Desulfurellales; family Desulfurellaceae; genus Desulfurella; species Desulfurella multipotens. The sequence goes on along the minus strand of NZ_FMYU01000002.1, from coordinate 86,532 downwards.
ATTGGTGTATCTGGGCGAACTTCTTCAATAAATTTTTCAATCACTCCAAATTCGTTTTTAGCATCAAGCCACAGCCACTGACCGTTTGGGTTAACTTCTAAAAAATAATAGTCTTTGTCATCATAGAGAAAATCTAACCTTCCAAAATGCAACTTTAATTCATCCATAAACTTAAATATATTTTTTTCAGTATCATCTCTTAGCTTGTGAACTCGCCAATTTTGAGCAGTTTTGTCAACAGAAAGCTCTCTATAGTCAACTGTTTTGCTTAAAAAGTTACTTCTTTCTAACTCAAACGCAAACATTTTATCTCTAATAAACACAACAGTTACATCATATAAAGCTTCAATGTAGTCTTGTATAAACCACGGCTCACTTTCGCTAAGCTCATTTTCTTTTGTTTTTGTTGTATATAAAACTTTGTAATTGTCTTTATCTATTGGTTGCATGGTTAAACTTTTAATTACAATTTCATTGTTAAAGACTTTTGATTTTGCTTTGTATCTAAATTCGTAATCTGCTATTTTAAAGTACTTTTTTGCAATATTTAACTGCACAAACTTACCAATCCTAAAGTCCACCAATGGCTCAATAAGCACAAGTTTTTCATTTAACCATGCCAAATTTACTATTTCTCTTGCAACATACCAAAATTCTTTTTCAATATATTCTTCATAATCTGATAATTTTTCTTGCTTTATCAATAGATCATGTTTTAATGAGGGCTTTCTCCATAAAACCTTTTTAATGTTAGAACTATTCGCAATTCTGCCAACTGGGTCTTTAATTTCAAAACCGCTATTATTTAAAATAATATTGTAATTTTCAAAACAATCTGAGTTAAGTCTAAATAAATTATTCTCTCCAATATAATAAATCAGCATATCAATTGTCGTATCAAATATAGTAGAATAAATTAATAGATTAAAACAAGCCAAGCCCAATAGCTTGGCAATAATTTTAAGTATCTGCTTTGCTTGTAGAACTTTCGCCGTCAAACATTGTTGAGCTTTTTGTGCTCCAATTAATCAAATCAAAATTTGACCCTATAAAACGTCTTTGTTTTTTGAAATTGTAATCGCCCGTTTCTTTAACCAAAGTTTTAACACTAACATTCTCTTTCTGCCTTGCAAAATATTTTAAGGTTTTCATATGAGCCTCCTAATTTATTACTTAAATAAATTGAAATTTAATTCAGGTCAAATTATTTTTTTTATTGTAATTTCAACTTAAATTAATTTTTTTAATCATAAATATATAATATATGGTTAACTATTTTTTTTAAACTTAATTATTAACTTTTATTTTAAATTTTTTTAAAAAAATTTCTTGACACTAAAAATAAATTCTTATATTATTTCAAAAGAGAAATATAAAATTATACAAAGGGGGGATAGAATGAACGGTCAAACTTCAAAAGGTGACGATTTATTAATCAAAACATCAGAAGAGTTTCTTCAAAAAGCTAACTTAAATCCGAAGCTTTATGAAGAATACATTCAGTGGGCCAAAAACGATTGGGAAGGCTTTTGGGATTATTTTGGAAAAAATGAAATTACATGGTTTGAACCTTTCAAAAAAGTATTTGATGATTCAAATGCTCCATTTTATAAATTTTTTGTAGGTGGAAAGTTAAATATTAGCTATAATTGCATAGATAGGCACCTTTCTACATGGAAAAAAAACAGAGCCGCAATCATCTGGGAAAGCGAAATTGGCGAAAGCAAAACAATAACATACAGAGAACTCTATTATCAGGTTAATAAATTTGCAAATGTTTTAAAAACTTTAGGTGTTAAAAAAGGCGATAGGGTTGTTCTTTATATGCCAATGATAGTAGAGCTTCCCATTGCTATGCTTGCATGTGCAAGGATTGGAGCCATACACAGTGTAGTTTTTGGCGGTTTTTCGCCAGCTGCACTAAAAGAGCGCATACTTGATGTAAACGCAAATGTAATAGTAACAGCAGATGGCGGAAGAAGAGGTGGTAGAGCCATACCGCTAAAAGATAGCGTAGACGAAGCAATTAAAGATTTAAAAAACATAAAATATGTGGTCGTTGTAAAACACATAGGCAGAGATGTTTTTATGAAAACGCTCAGGGATTTCTGGTGGAATGACCTCATGAGTGACCCGGATTATGCTAAAAACTATTGCGAACCCGAAGTTATGGACTCTGAAGATCCGTTTTTTTTGCTTTACACTTCAGGATCAACTGGAAAGCCAAAAGGCGTTTTACATACAACTGCTGGTTATTTAATATGGAGAATTCTAACAGCTAAATGGGTATTTGACTTAAAAGACGAAGATACATTCTGGAGTACAGCCGATTTAGGTTGGATATCTGGGCATTCATATACATTGTATGGTCCATTGTCAGTAGGTTCAACAACATTAATTTACGAAGGGATTCCTACTTATCCAGATCCAGGCCAATGGTGGCGCTTAATTGAAAAATATAGTGTAAATGTCCTATACACAGCACCAACTGCCATCAGGGCACTTATGAAATATGGTGAAGATTACCCTAAAAAATACAATTTATCTTCTTTAAGACTTTTAACAACAGGCGGAGAAAGGCTAAATTCTGCTGCCTGGTTGTGGTATTACAAAAATGTAGGTCAAGAAAAATGTCCTATAATAGATGCATATGGCCAAACGGAAACAGCAGGCCACATGCTCTCATCTTTGCCAATAGTACCACAAAAACCTGGTTCTGTAGGTATTCCCGTACCTGGTGCGTTCCCGGAAATTGTTGACGATGAAGGCAATATAATAACTGAACCATACAAAACAGGCAATTTAGTATTTACAAAACCATGGCCATCAATGGTCAGAACACTCTGGCAAAATGACGAATTATACAAAAAAACTTACTGGAGCGCATTTGATGGTAAATATTACTTAACAGGAGATATTGCATACAAAGATGAAGATGGCTATTTCTGGATGGAAGGCAGAATTGATGATGTTGTAAATGTTTCGGCCCATAGAATAGGGTGCGCTGAAATTGAAAATGCACTTACAAGCTATCCAGCCATTGCTGAAGCTGCTGTTGTCGGTGTACCAGATGATGTCACAGGCGAAGCGATTTTTGCATATGTAGTTCTAAAAGAAGGCGTAGATTTAACACATCATGATGAACTTGTCCGAGACATCAGGGATCATGTAGGCAGACAAATTGGACCAATTGCCAAGCCATCAGAAATTGTGTTTGTTGACCAGATGCCAAAAACAAGATCTGGAAAAATCGTTAGAAGGCTTTTAAAAGCCCTTGCAACAGATAAACCCATAACACAAGATATTTCAACTTTAGAAGACACAACAGTAATAGAAAAACTCAAAAAAGCTCTCAAAGAAAGAAACGATTAAGATATATCTGGCTGGCTATTTTGCTAGCCAGATATCTACTCAATCAAATCTTTACAAATTTTTTTCATATTCTTGAAGATTTATTTACACTTTAAATTATACACTTTCAACAAATAAAAAAAGGAGGAAAATATGGCTGAATTTAGCCGCAGAGAAGCAATTGAAATATTTGGGGCAACGCTTGCCACACTTTTAATTAACCCAAAAGTTTATTCAAGCCAGATTGATCAGATAGGACAGCCAATTACATTTGAAAAAACTGACACACCAGGTATAATATTTATAGTAGGCGATGGAATGCCCATTTCTACGCTTACAGCCCTGCAGAGCCTAAGAGATAGCATTAACAAAACAACAACTTTTTATAGTAAGTTTCAAAGCAATGACGCTACAATCGCATATATGGGCACAGAATCTCTAAGCAGTATTGTAACAGACTCAGCACCTGCAAGTGCTGCATGGGCAACTGGCACAAAAACAGTAAATCATTTTTTAAGTGTATTGCCAAATGATAAAATTCTTAAAACAATAGCGGAACTTGCAAAAGAAAATGGCTATGATGTTGGTTTTGTAACAACAACAGGCGTTACACACGCAACGCCTGCTGCATGGTATTCTCATAATAAAGACAGAGATGATGAAGCAAATATTGCGCTTGAAGCTTTAATGTTAAAACCTGCCGTGCTTATGGGTGGTGGGTTAAAGTATTTTAGTAAAGAAGCAAATCCTAAACTAAAAAAAGATACATTGTCAGATTTTAAAAAAGAAGGTTATGCTGTATATACAGATAAAAAGCAACTAAAACAAATCGATTACAACAAGCCAATACTTGGTTTATTTGCAAAATCTCATATTGACCATTACATTGATAGGTTAAATGATAAAAATCTTGAAAGTCAACCTTCTCTTGCTTTAATGAGTGCAATTGCCCTAAAAAAACTACAAATGGCAAAAAAAGGCTTTGTACTGCAAATTGAAGCTGGCAGAATTGACCATGCAAATCATGCAAATGATTGCATGGGCGCGTTAATGGAAACAGCAGAGCTTGACCAAGTTTTAGATGTGGTTGATGAGTATTTAAAAACTAACGCAAAAACGCTTGTTATTGTTACAAGCGACCATGGCACTGGAGGGTTTAATGTATTCGGTACTGGCGCAGATTATAATGACTCAACAGAAGCCTTTTTAAAATATAAACAAGTAAAAGCAAGCATACCCTATATTACAAAAAAAATTGAAAATAAAGGCTTAAAAGAAGTCCAGGACATTGTAGAATACTACACTGGCTTTAAAATTGAACCGTCCGAAGCTCAATTAATAATTGACTCACGAAGCCCAGATTTTACAGGAATTACTGGAAATTATCTGTATAGAGCCTATGATTCATGCGCGCTTGGTGCTGTGCTTGCAAAATGCGCATATCCACTCTCAAAAGATGGAGATCAAACTGGTAAAGCAAATTTGCGCAGGGGTAATGTGTATTTTGTTTCAACAACACACACAGGTGAAGACCAAGTAATTTTATCTTACGGATTCCGCTCAAGGGAGCTAATTGCTTCAAAAAGGATTGAAAACACTGACCTATTTAACGCCATGGCATCTTTTTTAAATATAAAACCCTACAAAAATCCCACTATGACAAAAAAAGAAGCAAAAGCTATTATGCAAGCCTATTACAAAGACTACACATATGAAAAATTAGCTAAAAGCTTTCAATTGCATGTAACTTAAAGATTGGATTTGGTAAATATAGTTTTTGTAATTACTTTGGCTTAAAGCCAAGGAGCAAAATATGAAGGAGACAATAAATAAAATGCTTGATAGTCTAACACATGCATACCAGCCAATAGTAAATATTCATACAGGTAAATCCATAGGTTTTGAAGCACTATTGAGAAACTTTTTAGAAAGTGGTTTTGAAAATATTGATGCGGTATTTAACTATGCATACGCAAACGATAGCTTGTTTACGCTGGATATTAATTTAAGAAAAAAAGCTATACAAAAAATCAAAAACAGCGATATTTTTCAAAATGATACTTTGCTTTTTTATAATCTTGACAATAGAACATTAACTTCAAAAGATTATGAATTTGGAAAAACAATAGAATTCTTGGACGAGCTTAATATATCACCATCAAATATTTGTTTTGAGGTTTCTGAGAAACATTATCTTGAATGTTCTGAATATTTAATCAATCTTTTAAATAATTATAAAAAACAGGGCTTTAGCATATCGATTGACGATTTTGGCGTAAAGTTTTCTGGTTTAGAGTATGTTTATAACTTTGAACCAGATTATGTAAAAATTGACAGATTTTTTATAAGCGATATAAATAAAAATCATAAAAAAAGATTATTTGTAGAGCATATTATAAGCTTGTGCTCAAAACTTGGCATAAAAACCATAGCAGAGGGCATAGAAACACTTGAAGAACTAAAAGAATGTAAAGAAATGGGTTTTAATTTTGCCCAAGGCTATTTTATAGAAAAACCGCAGATTGATCTATCTTCATTAAAATCTGTTTATGAACATATAAATGAGATAAAAAGCACAAGATCGCAAACAGACACAGATCTAATTTTACAAAATTTAAAATCAATAGAACCCATAAACATTAATGAAAGCATAATAAATTGTTTATACAGATTTAAAGACGCTTCCGTAAATTTACTGCCTGTAGTTGACAATAAAATGCGACCCATTGGTGTTATAACAGAAAAAGATCTTAAAAATTACGCTTACTCACCTTATGGAAAAGATTTGTTAACAAATAAAACATACAATAAACCCCTATCTGCGGTTATTACAAAAGCTCCAATCGTATGCGCAACAAGCAAAATAGAAGATATAATTGAAAGTTTTGTACAAACAGGATCTGTTAATACAAAAGAAATACCGCCAGTTTTAGTAGTACAAAATGAAAAATACATAGGTTGTCTTGATGCTGCAACTATAATAAATATTGTCCATAAGTATAATTTGGTACGCGTTTCAAACCAAAATCCGCTTACAAAACTACCTGGTAATAATCCTATAAAAGATTATATACAAGAAGTTATAAACAAATCCAATCAGGCAGCTTTTATTTATTTTGATATAGATAAATTTAAAGTTTACAATGATACGTTTGGTTTCAGACAGGGAGATAGAATTATTTTATTCTTATCAGATATTTTACAAAAAACCTTTTCTCAAAAACATTATTTTGTAGGTCACATTGGGGGCGATGATTTTTTTGTAGGTTGTGATTTATCAAAAATTAGTTTTGAAGAGGTTTTTGAAAAATGCATAAAAGCACAAGATGATTTTAAATATGGCAGCAAGGTGTTCTATCCAAAAGAAATTATTGATCAAGGCTATATCAAAGCAAAAGACAGGGATGGAATTGTTAAAAACTTTGGTTTTGTAAGTGTAAGCTTTGCTATTTTGCACATTGCAAAACAAAGTGGCAACCCAGATGAAGAAAAAATTTCCAAATTGCTTGCTCTTTTAAAAAAACAGGCCAAATCTCTAAGCGCATTTAGTATAGCAACATTGCTTGAGCCAAATATTAATTTATTTGATTTTTACGAATTTAAAAAATCGCATGATTTTAGTATTAAACAAGCTAAGTGAGGTGTAATATGAAAACAATAAATGAGATCTTAAACTACCACAAAGAAATTTTGAAAACAGCCACAGAACAAGAAAAAGGGGCTTTATACAATAGCATTGGTCAAATCTACTACTATAAAGGAAAAATAAAAACAGCTATAAAGTCTTTTAACCTCGCTGTAGAAATTGATAAAAAATACGATTTAAAATCCAATTTAGCCGTAGATTATTTAAACCTCGGTAATGCATATAGGGTTATTGGTGATTTTGAAAAAGCAAAGGAAAAGATAAAAAAAAGGTTTGCATATTGCATTAAATCTTAAAGATGTACACTGGATTGCTTTGGGTTATAAATACTTAGCTTTATATCACCAAGCAAAAGGCAATTTAGATATGTCCAAAGCCTTTTTAGATAAATCAAGTGAATTACTTGCTACAATTGGCGAACTTGCTGTAAAAAGAAAAATCCACAAATACCTTTACTTAGAATAAAATAAAAGAAAGGGCTTCAATAAACCCTTTCTTTTATTAAGGTTTAAAAGCCGTTGTTACTTAAATATTTAAGTATTAAATTTTTTGTAGATTTAGGCAGAGGTATATAGCCTAAGCTTTCAGCTGCTTTGTCGCCATGTTCAAAAGCCCATTTAAAAAATTCTACAGCCTGTTTTTGTTCTGCTTTTTTTGTATTTGGGACAAGCACAAATGTACCAGAAACTATTGGCCATGTTTTTGCTCCGCCTTGGTTTATCAATACTTCACAAAAACCATTTTTTTCCTGCCAGTTAGCTTTTGCTGCAGCCTCTTTAAATGCCGCTACACTTGGCTCTACCCATTTGCCTTCTTTATTTTGCAATACTACGCTTGTTAGGCGATTTTGTAACCAGAATGCATATTCAACATATCCAATTGCACCAGAAATTTGTTTTACATAGTTTGCTACACCCATGTTACCTTTGCCACCTACGCCTACTGGCCAGTTTACAGATAAGCCGTAATGAATTTTTTCATCCCACTCTTTGCTTACCTGGCTTAGCCAATAAGTAAAATTCCAGTTCGTTCCAGAACCATCTGCCCTGTGTACAATGGTTATTGGCAAATTTGGCAATTTTAAGCGGGGGTTATCCTTTTTAATTAGAGGATCATCCCAATTTTTAATCTCACCCATAAAAATTTTGGCTATGGTATTATTTGAAAGTCTAAGTTGATTATCCTTGATACCTGGTATGTTTACAACAACCAAAATTCCGCCTACAAGTGATGGGAATTGTAATAGATTCTTTTCTTTTAATTCATCTGCTTTTAGACACATATCGCTTCCACCAAAAGCAACAACTCCCTGCGTTACCTGTTTAATGCCAGCACCTGATCCTACCCCTTGATAATTCACTTTGTTGCCTGTAGCTTTTTCAAAATCAAAAGCCCACTTAGTATAAACTGGGTAGGGAAATGTCGCGCCTGCTCCATTAATTGACCAGCCTGCTTGCGATACCTTTGCATCAAATAAAATACAACTAACCAAAAATACTGCAAGCATTAGCAGTTTTAACCACCTTTGTGGTTTTAACATAAACACCTCCTACAAAATAATGACTTTTTTGTCATCTTTTTTTATTATGCAATTTTTTTGTTAAATAATCTTCAAGATAATGTTAAATATTTGTAATGTGTTATTTTGATTCGATTAGGAGTGTGTTTTTGCCCATTAGATATTTTTTACCACGCCAATAAACTTTTGTATTAAAAAATGGCACAAACCATATAAAACCTATTATTATGTCTTTTATTGGAGAAAAAAAATAATATATAGATTTTATATCAGAGCTAACTAAGTATCCTGTATAATAATCAAGCATGGCTTTAAAGATAGCTGAACCAACAAATAAATATAAAAAATCTTTTGAAAAACCAGAAATAATAAATCCAACTAAGGCTAAAAAGACAGGGTTTGATAATAGCTCACTCAAGTAATAAAACCTGCCAATTTTATATCTCATCTTTGCCCAGCGCGTGTGTCTGTTTAAAAATTTTTTTGTATCCCAAAACTCATTTACATTATCAACAAAATAATTTGATATTGCTACTTTTTTATTCTTATCAGTTGCAAGTTTTCCAATCATAAAATCTTCTGCTAAATAATCTTTTAAATGCCAGAATCCTCCAGATTCTTCTAAATCTTTTTTTCTAAAAAGAATGGATTTGCCAATTACGCATGGTATATTTGTTTTTGTATTCAAAAAAGCCATACCACAAACTACAAATGTGTTTAATTGAAGATTTTCAAGCAATGATCCAAAAGTAAGTGCTCCTTTTCCTCTAACCAAATTTGTAACAACACTAACTTCATTATTTTTTAAGTATTTTGCCGTTTGTTGAATATAATTTTTATCTACAATCACGTTGCTGTCACTTATGATTACAAAATCATACTTTGAGTTCATATAAGCTTTAAACATATTGTTTATTTTTGGGTTTAATCCTACGCTGGTATCATCTATTACAATTGAAATGTCACAATCTTTGTACTTATCTTTGATTTTTTTTGCAACTTTATATGCAGGATCAGTGCACGATGATAAACAAAAAATTAACTCATATTTTGGGTAATCCAGGCTACAAAAGCTTTCAAGATTACTAAACAAATTATCATCAATTCCCTTTAGTGGTTTAATTATAGAAACACCTTCGGTAAATGAAAATGATAGCTTTTGCTTAACTAAAGAGGCAAGTGCAAGAATTTCTATAAAATATGCAATAAAACCAATAGCAACCAAAACCAAAACCACATAAAGCATTTTCACACCTCCTTACTTTCTAAAAAATTTTATAGCAACTTTTGTATTATCTTTGATGCATTTTTTCACACACTCAATTTCTTTTTTGCAATAAAGCAGCGTGCGCCATGAGTGTATATGTGAAGGTTTATGAAAATCACTATTTGCAACAAAAGGGTACGATTCAAGACTTACCACATTGAACAAGTCTTTGTTGCAACCAATTTCCCATGCATCAATATACTTTGAAAAATATTTTCTATTATTCCAAAGATAAAGCGTTTCTTTGTCTAAACCCAAAACATGATAGGGATGAGCCGCTATTATTAAAGCATTTTGTTTTTTTGCTTCTAAAAATAGTTTTTTATAGCTTAACTCTGGCGGTATATATTTTTTAATATCAATAAGCAAAATATGCGCTGATTTAGCGGCACTTATGTGATTTTTTGTTATTTCAACACCAGGTATAACAAGCATATCATATTTATCCAGAGCCCTTTTTGATTCATACGCTATGTTTTCTAAATAATCTTCAAAGTTTTCTTCGCTTAAGCTTGCATTGATTGTATGTGCAGCCATGCCCATAAGATTTGTTTTATCTACCAGGTGATCTGTAATTGCAATGATATCATGACCTGTCTGGCCATAAATGTCTACAACTTTGCGTAAATTAAGAGATCCGTCTGAATAATTTGTATGAATATGAAAATCGCACAAAAGACTTTCTTCTTTACAATTATCCATCAAACATTCTCCAGTTTTTGACAATGTACGCATAAAAGGATGCAGATAGGGTTGGTTTTCTTTTAAGCGTTTTTTCATCAACTCTAAAAAGTCCAAATTTGGCATTTAAACCTACAAACCATTCATAATTATCAATTAAAGACCAGTAAAAATAACCTTTTATGTTGATCCCATCAGCAATTGCTTCTTTTATTTTTTCAAGATGTGCTCTTATGAACTGAATTTTTTGAAAATCATTATTTGTTGCAATGCCATTTTCTGTTATTATAAGCGGTACTTTCAGTTTTGAAGCATATTTTAAAACCTTTAATATACCTTTTGGATAAATTTCCCAGCCCATATCAGTTATTCCTATACCTTCTTTGTTCTGGTATATAATATCAACAAACTTATTTTTAAAATTAAATGGATTAAATTTTAGAAAAATTCGTGTATAGTAATTTATGCCAAAAAAGTCTAGCTTATCTTTTATGGGTAAATCTATTTCAAAAGATTTTGAAAAAGGTAAATTAATAGATAAATGTCCACTTAAAAAAGCGTTAATTATTGAGAAATTATAAAAATGTTTGGCAACTTTGGTTAGCAACATATCAAATTTATTTTTTCTATATGGTTTAAAGACTGCCATATTGTGGGCTATACCCACATAAGGTTGATCTATGTAAGTGTGTATAATATCGTAAACTTTTGCATGTGATAAAAGTATATTTTTTAGAGCTTTTTGAGCTAATTCTTTGTTTTTAATATTTGGTGGCATACAACCGTCCAAATAACCACCAAGCAATAAAATATACGGTTCATTAAATGTAATCCAGTACTTTACATTTTTTATCGTTTTTACCAATTTCTCAACATAAAAACAAAATTTATCTACACTATTATCATTATGCCATGGATAGTTTTTAATAAACCATACAGGATGCGTAAAATGATGTATTGTAACAAAAGGTTCTATATTGTTTGATAATAATTCATCAATAATTTCCTGATAATGGGCAATACTTGCTACATTAAATATATCCTGACTTGGCTGAATCCTGCTCCACTCAATTGAAAATCTGTATGCATTTACACCAAGCTTTCTTATCAAATGCAAATCCTGCTCATACATAGAATAATGATTTACAGCTTCTGGTTTTTCTTCAAAAAAGCTATCAAAAAGATGCCAATCTGCATAAGGGCTACCTTCTAATTGGAATGCACTTGTTGCAACGCCCCAAAAAAATGTTTTAGGATTTTCTAAAATATAAATGCCACACACTCCTTTTGTCATGAATGGATATCATAGTTATTGTTAAATAATCTTCTGATTTTGGTAAAAAAAATGTAAAAGAAAGATCCTTTGTTTCATTCAGTATGGCCGACTCACTTGCGCTTTTTGGATACATACCCTATTGTCATTCTAAGAAGCGAAAGTGTTGCGGGGAATCTCCCTTGCTTGCTGCTGCCGTCATTGTAAGCACACGAAAGTATGCGAAGAATCCTATTACTTACTGCCCGCCTGTCATTCTGAAGCGTTAGCGAAGAATCTCTACTCTTGAAAATACATATCAAATATTGTGCTAACTTTATCTTGTAGTTTTTTAATTTTAAATTCTAAATTATCTTGTTTTAGCAAAAACTTTAAAACTACCAATTTATCTTTTATGTCATTTGGTATGAGTCTTGTTAAATTAAGTATTTTTGTAAAATATTCGTAGGTAGCTTTTAGAAATCTAACTTCTTTTATATAGGAAATTTTATCAATCATCTCTTCAATGCTTTTTCCAAATTCAAAACAACTATTTTTAACGCATAAGTATTGCAAAATGAATTCTATGTCTACTATACCACCTCTTTCATTTTTTATATCAAAACCTTTATGTTTTTCTATTAATTCTTTCATTTCTCTTATGCTCTTTTTATCAATAAAGCGAGCAAATTCATTAATTGAATCTGTTAAATCACAATCGATATCACTATAAATTATTCTGGCTTTTTGAATGGCAAGCTTTTCCCAATCTTTAGCATATTTTGCCAGGTAACTTTTAAAATAATCAACCTCACTAACAATCAAACCTTTTTCTCCAAACGGCCTCAATCTTAAATCAACACTATAGATTTTATTAAGCTCTCTTACGAGATTTGAAACCTCATAAATTTTTTTATCATCAACGGTTTTTGCAAGAAAAACCAAATCTAAATCACTATTTACAAACAACTCTTCAATACCAAGTTTGCCATATGCCAAAACAATCAAATCTTTTATTTGCAACTTTGTTATTGTGTGTTGTATATACTTTTGTGCAAAAACCGATAGAATTTTTTTATTTTTTTTATCTAAATTGCCGCTTAAAAGTTTTAGAATCAAATTAAACTCTAATCTTTCTTTTTCTTGTTTTGAAAGCTGAATTATTTCTAAAGGCTGGTCTATATAAAAAAACTCGTCAATTAAAAACGGATATTGATTTAATTTTTGATACAACCCAATAGAAAATGCCAAAAGTGCTGTTTGAAAAATAAAATCACTACCAAAAAAAGTATCGTAATAGTTTGGCAATATACTGTTAAAACCTGAAATTACATTTAAAAAAAGTTTACTGTTTAGGCTTTTTGGCATATTTTTTAATTGAAAATAAGCTTTTTCTATAGAATTAGTCAAAAATGTTGGATTGGTTTTAGCAAACTTTGATTTCCTTGCAATATCGCTCAATTGAATAGCTATCTGTTTATAATCGCTAAATTCCTCTTCAAAGAAATCTTCCAAAATTTCCATCGGTGAAAAAATAGGTATATTGTGTGCATAAAAAATTGATTTATAAATTTCATGTACAGAATCTGTTATTTGATTGTATATTCTTAAAAATTCGTCCGCCTTCAAATTAAATTTTTTTGCAAAAATTTCTAGCTCCTCTTTATTTAATGGTAAATCTGCTGTTTGCTTCTCATCTTTTAGCTGTATTTTGTGTTCAACTAATCTTAAAAACAAATAGCAGGCTTTGAGTTTTTTAGCTTGTTTAAGGTATTTTTTAGTGTATAAAATATCCAAAACCTCAAGCGTTGAGCTAGTTTGCAAATCAGTATCCTTACCAGCATATATAAGCTGAAAATATTGGGCTATAAACTCAATTTCCCTAATTCCACCAAGTCCTAATTTTACATTTATTTTTAAAGGATTTATAAGATTATTTTTATAATTGGATAATTTTTCATGTTTGATTTTGTAGCGCATTGAGCGCACTTCTTCAATATAGTTTATATCTATATTTTTAGTATATACGAAAGGTTTTATAACTGAAAAAAACTTATTAGCTGTGTTTTTATCTCCAGCTGAAAATCTAGCTTTAGTTAAGGCAAACTTTTCCCAAACCTGTCCAAAACTAAAATAATAATTTTCATATTCATCAATACTTAATGATAAACTAGAGTTATTCCCAAAAGGGCGCAGTCTCGTATCTACCCTAAAAACAAAACTACCAAATTGCACATCAGAAATAATTGATACAATGTTTTGGGCAATTTTATTGTATTCTTGGGCGTCATCAAAATTATAATGAACAAACATTATGTCTATATCACTAGAAAAATTTAGTTCTTTCGCACCCAACTTTCCCATGCTTATTATACAAAACTTTTTTTCTTTAAGCTTTTTTTGGCAAAAAGCAATATCTAAGGCTATTTCTAAACAGGCATCAGCTAGTTCAGATAGCTCTAAATACACTTCTTGGGATTTGCATACTTTTGCAATTTCTTTTGAAGCAATACGCAAATATTCCTTTTTTCTGTATTCTCTCAATATGTATTTTTTTTCATCCAAGGTTTTCTTTGACCTTATAAGCTTATATATCTCTTGTATAAATATCTGCTTTGTTTTATTGGTTACCAAATCTTCTAAAAGCCAGTAAAAGTATTCACTGTGGTTAATTAATAGTAAAGAAAGACTATTGCTTTGGGCGAATATGTTAAAAAGCAAATTTCTATAAAATTTGGAGACTTTTATTATCTCAAATAAAGTAGATTTAGCAGTCGTATTTTCCAGAAACCTCTGGAAAAAATCAAACGCCTGATCTGGATCCGCACAAACACTTAAAGCATCTTTTATTTCTTCTATACAATTATAAAAATTCTCCAAAACTCCTAACTTTGAATTTATATATAGAAGTGATTTGTACGCTTTGCGTTTGTTTTTAAAAAGAGCTAAAAAATTTTCAAGACTAATCACTCAATTTTATAGGAACGTTTAAACATTTCTTCAGATGCAACTTCTTGCTTTTTGGCTTCTGGTAGTAATGGTCCCTTGAATAAAAACAAAACTGGTGGTGCAATAAAAATAGACGAGTATGTACCAGTAATAAAACCTACAAGTAATGCAAATGACATACCTCTAAGCACACTTCCGCCAAATAAAAATAAAATTAACGTTACCACAATAACAGTGCCTGATGTTATTATAGTTCGGCTTAATGTTTCGCTAATACCCATGTTTATAGCATCAATTTTGCTAAGCTTAGGATTATTTCTTAGTTTTTCTCTTATCCTGTCAAATATAATAACGGTATCGTTTACAGAATATCCTACAATGGTAAGCAAGGCAGCAATTACATCCAGTGTTAACTCATAATTAAATAAAGATAAAAAACCTAATGTAATAAGCACATCATGAACTAAAGATACAACTGAAGCTACAGCGAAATTAAACTTAAACCTGATTGCAATATAAATCAATATACCCAATAAAGAAAGTACAACAGCTATAATTGCTTTTTTTGCAAAATCACTACCAATTTTTGGACCAATTACATTTACTTTTAGTATTTGGTACGAGCCAGGACCATACTTTTCAAAAGCCTTTGCAATTTCTGCATTTAAGATATCGTTATTTACTTTACTAATAGGTATTTCTATCAGATATTGACCGTTTGTGTTACCATAATTTTCTATTGTCATGTGTTTAAAATAATTAGATTTTTCTAATAAAGACCTTACTTCACCCGTACCCAAATTATTTTTTACTTGCAGTATTAGAGCTGTTCCACCTTTAAACTCAATACCTACTTTAAATCCATTTTTTACAATTAATGAAGCTAAACCTAAAAAAATTAAAAATAAAGAAAAGAAAATTCCCCATTTAAACTTCGATACAAAATCTATTTTTAAGTCTGGTTTAAAAATGTGCAGCATTATTTACTCCTAAATACTCAACTTCTTCAACGATTTATTAGAAAATAGTGCATCATAAATAACTTTGGTAAATGTTATTGCTGTAAACATGTTTGCAATAAGCCCTATTGCTAGTGTTATAGCGAAACCTTTTATGGTTTCTGTTCCAAACTGGTAAAGTATAAATGCAGTAATTAGAGTTGTTATATGTGTATCAATAATCGTAATTAAAGACCTATCGTAACCAAGTTCCACTGCATCTTTTGGTGTACGACCATGAAACAATTCTTCCCTTATTCGCTCAAATATAAGTACGTTTGTATCTACACTCATACCTACAGTTAGCGCCATACCTGCAATACCAGGTAAAGTAAGCGTAGCACCAAGCATTGCAAGAGTTCCAAGAATTATAAGTAAGTTAAACATTAAAGCAAAATCTGCAAGCAATCCAAATAGTCTATAGTAAACTACCATAAATAAAAACACCGCAATACTGCCAATAATTATTGCAAGCGTTGCACTTTTTATTGAGTCTTTTCCAAGTGTAGGACCTATTACAGTTTTTTCCAATACTTTAACAGGTGCTGGCAAAGAACCACTCCTTAAAACAATAGCCAGGTCATGCGCCTGTTTAACAGTAAAATCTCCGCTTATTTCACCACTGCCATTCAAAATAGGCTCTCTAATGACGGGTGCTGAATAAACAGTGTTATCCAAAACAATAGCCAATCTTTTACCAACGTGAGTTGAAGTAAACTGTGCAAATGCCTGAGAACCTTGAGAGTTTAGCTCAAAAGACACTACAGGTTGATTTGTTTGGCTACTAAAACTTACATTAGCTTTTTTTATCATACTTCCTGTAACTACAGGTGCTTTTTTTACAACAATAGGCACTTTTGTTATTTCACCAGTTGTAGGATTTTTAATGATTTGATACAAAACTTCATCATCTGGGGGTAATTGACCATTTAAGGCGTTTTCTACATTTACAGAATCATCAACTAAATGAAGCTCCAAAACAGCCGTCTGCCCAATAAGTTTAATTGCACGCTCTGGATCTGAAATACCTGGCAATTCAACAACAATATCTCTTGATCCACTTGTTACTACTGTGGGCTCTGCTACACCAAATTGGTCTATACGGTTTCTAATAACGCCAACTGCTTGATTTACAGCTTCTTTTTGCATACTTAAAGCTATTTTTGGCTTAAGCGTCATTATTATAGAGTTATTGACGGTTTTTGTTTCAAAATTACCAAAGTTACTTTGTATTAAATCCAATGCCCTATTAATATCATTTGGATCCATTAAAGTAACATCTATAGAGGTTTTTTTTGCATTTACTTCAACTGTATTATAAGCTATTTTGGAATTATCAAACTGCTTTTTAAGGTTATCTGCAGCTTGCTGTAAAATACCTGCAATTGCTTTATCTGTTTCTACTTCCAGTGTTAAGTGCGTACCACCCTTTAAGTCAAGACCTAAATTTATAACCTTCTTGGGCATAAAACTAGGCAGATTCTCAAGTGTTTGTTGTGGTAAAAATGCATCAACCGCGTATGCACCAAATATTACAAAAACAACAATAACTAGAAAAAGCTTGAACCAGTCTGATTGTTTCATATCTTAAACCACTCAAAATTTACGCTTTTGAGATGATGTTGTCTTTTAGAATTTTAATGTTTACATTTTCAGCTATTTCAATAGTAAAATCTTTTTCGCCTATATTTTTAATTTTGCCATAAATACCACTTGAGGTTATAACTGTATCGCCTTTTTGTAAACTTTCTATAAACTCTTTGTGCTTTTTTCTTTGCTTTTGCTGTGGTAATATAAGAAATAAGTAAAAAACAACAATAATTATAGCAAATGGTATAACAGTAGATAAAATAGGGTTTGGTGGCTGTGCAGGCTGTGCTGCATATGCAAGAGAAATAAAATGCATGATGTCCTCCTTAACGTTTGTTCAAAAAATACATAATAACTGTAAGTATTATACTTAAAAGTATACTTGTTGCAAGCGGAAAATAAAATGTAAAGTTACCTTTCTTTATAATAATATCTCCTGGCAGTTTTCCAAAAGGCAACTTTGAAGAAAAACTAAATAACAAACCAAACAAAATAAGCATCACGCCAGCAAAAATCAAAAGCTTTCCAATTGGTTGCATTTAGCCCTCCAACAAAACAACTACATAAGATGCGATAGCTAAACTTTCTCCAATTTCTCCAATTTTCTCATTTGTTTTAGCCTTTATATTGACCAAATGCTCGCTGATATTAAGCAAGTTTGCAATATTTTTTTTTATAATCTGCTTATAATTGACAAGTTTAGGCCTTTCAAGCAATATTGTTGCATCCATATTTATTATTTTAAAGCCGTTTTTATTGATTAAATCTAGCGTTTTTGTTACAAAAAAGCTACTACCTACATTTCTAAAGCGCTCATCTGTATCTGGAAAATACTCACCAATATCTCCAAGGCCAGCTGCACCAAGCATAGCATCTACTAAAGCATGCAACAAACAATCACCGTCTGAGTGAGAATATGCGCCAAACTCGCTATTTATTTCAATACCACCAATAATTAACCTGCAATTTTTTTTAAGTCTATGCAAATCATAACCTATACCTACTCTAATCATAAGTAATATTATATCATTTTAAAAACTAACTGTAAAACTCTTTGGTAAATTTTCATCTTTTTTTATTTTAATTATAGCCCTTGTAAAATATAAACCTTCCTCTGATACAATTAAGTTAGGTAAGTCAAGTTGTTTAATTTCCGGTATATTCAAAAAAGTCTCACTGAGTCTTTCAAATAAGTCTCTTAATTCATTTTTAATATGCAATTTTAATATTTTTTTGTTATCTATTGCGTCTATTATTTCATCAATATCCCAAAGCGTTAAAGGTAAAATTCTAACAATTGGAGACTTGTACGCAATATTATTTTCTAACGGATAATAAGAAACTCCAATAATCGCACCAAAAATTTTATCATACGCAATTCCAATGCTTATGTTATATAAACCCTCTTTGACGGTAGAAGTTTTTACACCAATCATCTCAAATAATGTCTTGGCTTCTATTTGCGTAAGTTGATATTGTTTTGAACCATACAATAAACTTCTAATATAATTGCGTGCTTGTTTTAAATTAAAGTTTTGCAAATCTTGTGCGTAAAATTCAGGCTTTTTTTTGTAATTTGCATACCATATGAGTTTACCTAAAGCTCTAAGCGACCGCTCGACAAATGGAAATACGGCTATCTTTTTTTTAAACCCAGCTTTTTCTAACACTCGATTTTTATAATGAAGGTAAGATAGCACATTTACTATAACAGTTTTATCGTGATCAATTGAATTTACGATATATAAAATTTCATTTAAAAAATTATCTAAAAATTCGTACGTAATATCTTTATACGGTGCAAAAATTACTACAATATAGTATGATTTTGAATTTTTCAAAACCTCAATTAAAGCTTTTTTATAAAAATCAATATCCGTACTATCAATATAAACGATTTTGTCAAGCATCAAATTGTTTGCTTCAAATGTGTCAGTTGCCATAAGGTTTGCACCAATAGAGTTTGATATCAACGATACATAGTTGGATTCTGATAAAAAGTCACATGCATATGCAAGTAACACATCGTCTAAGAGTTCTTCCAATGTTTCTGCCCTTATAATGCCCGTCTGCTTAAATAATCCATCTACTGTAAAATCTGTATTTGAAAAAATAAGACTCTCGTGTCTTGAAGCACTTAAACTGATTAATGTTCTTCCAGCTTTAACGGCAAAAATAGGTTTATGTTTGGAAATTTTTCTTGAAAGCATTGAAAACGTTATGGGATCGCCAAAAGAATCAAGGTATAAAACTATGATATCAATATTATTATCATCCTGCCATACATAAAGCAAATCGTTTGCAGACACATCAGCTTTATCCCCAACACTAACAAAACAGCCTACACCCAGGCCAATATAATCAAAATAGCCCACAAGGCTTATACCAAGCAAATTAGAGTGCGTAGCAATCGCAATACTGCCTTCTTTTGGTATAACAATAGGACTGATGTTTATTTTATTATCTTTAGTGTTATAAAATAAACCCGTAGAGTTTGGGCCAATTAATCTAATACCCTGTTTTTTAACTAGATTTACGACTTTAGATTTAATTGGTTCATTTAGTTTTGCTGTAATGATAAGCACTTTTAGGGTTTCCAGTTCAGTAATGTGAATTATATTTTCACAATCAACAACATCAACAATAATCAAATCAGGTTTTATAGCTCGTATATTTTTAATTACATTATTATCTTTTGCCAATATAACAGCATCATTACGAAATTGTTTAATATTTTGCCAAAGTACATTATCCTCGCCAATATAAACAATCTTTTTTGGTTTAAATGCAGCAACCAAAGAAGCCTGTGTAGCTAGTTTTTCTCTTAGTAAATGCTCAGACATCACTTTGCTAAACTTAGCAAGTGGTAATTTCAAATGAATACTTGTTAAATCAAGCTTTTCATGCACTATTTCAAAACCGCTATTTTTAAAAACGCTAATCATATTGTAATTGTCTGATAAAACAAATGCTTCAAGCTCTTTTATTCCCCTAAGCCACGCATGTTTTGCAAGCTCTTCAAGCAGTAGAGTCCCTATGCCTTTGCCTTGAAACTCATCCTTAACCATAAAACTAACTTCAGCAGATTGCAAGTCCTCTGTGGCATTGTAATTTGCAATACCTACAATACTGCCCTTTACTATACACACAAGCGAAACATTGTAGGCATCATTTTTTATCAATGAATTTAGCAACTTATCATCCAACTGGCTTGTTGCACCAAAAAATCTGTAGTAACGGCTTTCTGGTGAAGTTTGCAAAAACAATTCTCTTACTTTTTCTTTTTCGCTTAATTTGACTTTTCTAATGCTACATAGTGTACCATCTCTTAAAATCAATTTTTTCATGCAACTTTATCTTTTATAAATTCTAAGATATATTAATGCATACTTATTTTTATTTGTCAATTAATTAATGCTAAAAGGTTTAGCTTGATAAATTTGATAGATAAAACTATAATGTTTGTTTATAAGGAGGTGTTTAATGGATTACAAAATAACGCAAATTTCTGTATTTATAGAAAATAAAAAAGGCAGGTTTTATAATGTAACAAAAATTCTCAAGGAAAATAATATAAATATAAGGGCTTTAAATCTTGCAGATACAAACGATTTTGGCATATTGAGGTTTTGCGTTAATAAGCCAGAAGTAGCATACGAAGCTTTAAAAAAAGAACATTTTATTGTTAAAAAAAACGAAATACTTGCAGCTTTAATGGAAGATAGACCCGGTGGTTTAATGGAATTACTTGAAATTATAAATGAAGCCGACTTAAATATAGAGTATGTTTATACTTTTGTAAATGCAAAAGCAGGTCACGCTGTTATATTATTAAAATTTGAAAATATTGATGAAGCATATGAAAAATTAAAAAACAAAATACATTTTTTAGACCAGGAATACTTTATTGAAAATTAAAAGGAGTTAATCTTATGTTTGAACCCGAATTTGAATTGTTAAATAGAGAACAAATTGAAGAGCTTCAATTAGAAAGATTAAAAAAAACGGTTCATTATGCTTATAATAATGTAAAAGCTTACAAAGAAAAATTAGACAGCATCAAAATAAAGCCACAAGATATAAAAAGTTTACAAGATATTATTAAACTGCCTTTCACAACAAAAGAAGATTTTAGGCAAAATTACCCTTACGGTATGTTTGCCAAAGATGTAAAATCACTTGCAAGGATCCATGCTTCAAGTGGCACAACAGGAAAATCAACAATAGTTGGCTATACAAAAAAAGATCTTGATACTTGGAGCAACCTCGTTGCAAGACTAGCTGCATGCGCAGGTGTAGGCAGCGATGATATTGTTCATATAGCTTTTGGATATGGTTTATTTACAGGTGGCTTTGGGCTTCATTATGGACTTGAAAAGCTCGGTGCAACCGTTATACCTGTCTCAAGTGGCAATACAAGAAGGCAGATTCAGCTTATAACAGATTTAAAACCAACTGTGCTTGTATGCACACCAAGTTATGCTTTGCATATCGCTGAAACCTTAAGGAAAGAGAATATTGATCCAAACAGTATTAGTTTAAGAATAGGTCTATTTGGTGCAGAGCCTTGGAGTGAGCAAATGAGAAAAAAACTAGAAGAAGCTTTGCCAATTAAAGCATACGATAATTACGGTTTAAGTGAGGTTATGGGTCCTGGTGTTAGTGCTGAGTGCACCTATCAAAACGGTATGCATATTTTTGAAGATCACTTCCTGGTAGAAATCATAGACCCGGACACTCTTGATCCAGTAAAAGAAGGAGAATATGGAGAACTTGTCATTACTACACTTACAAAAGAGGCTTTGCCTGTTATAAGATACAGAACAAGGGATATTACAAAACTGGATAAGTCAAAATGTGCCTGCGGTAGATACATGGCTCGAATGTCAAAACCAATAGGAAGAAGTGATGATATGATGATAATAAGAGGCGTCAATGTTTTCCCTACACAAATAGAAGAAGCATTGTTTAATATTGAAGGTGTTATGAGTGCTTACCAGATAGTTTTAGAAAAAGAAGAAGCTTTGGATAAAGCTACTTTACTTGTAGAAGTAAATGAAAATATCTTTTTTGATGAAATGAAACAACAAAGACTTATGCTCGAAAAAATAAAATATGAACTTAAAACTATACTTGGTATAGAACTTGATGTAAAACTTGTAGAACCATACAGCTTGGAGCGCAGCGAAGGAAAAGCAAAACGTATTATTGACAAAAGAGGTATATAAAGTTATGAAAACACTATGGGCTCCCTGGAGAATGGCTTATATTTTAAGTGAAAAAAAACCAGGAAGTTGTGTTTTTTGCGATGCTTTAAACCAACAAAAAGATGAAGACAATTATATATTATACAGAAGCAAACATTGTTTTGTTATTATGAATATATTTCCATACAATCCGGGACATATCATGGTAGTTCCAAATAGACACATAAACCACATAAAATTATTAACCAATGATGAAAGTATTGATGTTTTTAAAACTGTTCAAAATTTTTGTGATATTCTAGAAAAAGCATTTAAACCAAATGGCTTAAATATAGGAATGAATTTAGGTAGCGCATCAGGAGCTGGTATAGCAGATCATATACATTTTCATATAGTGCCACGATGGATTGGAGATACAAATTTTATGAGCACAGTTTGCGATACAAAGGTAATATCCGAAGGTTTACGTGCTACATATAACAAAATTAAGGAGTTTATTTGAAATTACTCAAAAACTTGAGTTTTCTGGTTATTGGTGCTTTTGCTTTTATAATTAGCTATTATAACAAGCAAATTGAAGTTAATTTAAATATATTTGGTTTCGTAATACAATGCCCTATATGGCTTGTAATAGGTGTATTTTTTTTATTAGGATTAATTGCAAGTCAAATTGTATGCCTCATTGATGATATAAGCTACACAAAAAAGATAAAAGAATACAAAAAAGAAATAAAACAGCTAAAAGATGAGGTTCTAACACTAAGAAAACTTACACTAAATAAAGATGAATAACTTTTTTAAATTTAACGACATAGTTCTGATAAGCGCTGTAATAATGTTAGCAATAGTTGTATACTATATAGTAAAAGAACAGAAAAGAAAAATTGAAAAAAAGAAAATTACCGCTTATTTAAAAGGCATAAACTATATAATTGAAGACAAAACAGACAAAGCAATAGAAGAGCTCACAAGCGCAATAGAGCTTGAACCAGATATTGTGGATGTATATATTAGTATTGGTAATCTTTTTAGAAAAAAAGGAGAAATCAATAGAGCTTTAATTATCCATAAAGGTTTACTTGCAAGAAAATTAGATAGAGAAAAAAAAATTGAAGTTTATGTAAATATAGGTATAGACTATAAAAAAGCAGGACTCTACGATAGAGCAAAAGAAACATTCAAAAATGCTTTATCTTTAGACCCAAAAAATAATACATTAAAAAAGTACTTAGAAGAGGTGTATGAGGATTCAAAAGATTGGGAAAGTGCACTTGTATGGCAAAAAAGATTTGGTGAAGATAAAAAAATCACGGCACATATTTACTGTGAGCTTGGCAAAAAAGCTCTAAGAGAATCAAATGATTACAATTTAGCTTATGATTACTTTAAAAAAGCATTTGTTGAAGATAAAAACTGTTTTGATGCTTTGCTTAATCTGGGTAAAATATCTTATGCAAATCAAGACAAAAAAAGAGCTTTTCAATTTTGGTTTGATGCAGTAAAAGTAAAAGATGAGTTTTTTAATCTTATTTTAGACAATATAATAGACAAGAATGATTTATACGAATTTTTAAAAAGCATACTCGTTTACAACCCTAAATCATACTACATACTTTTTTTTAGTTCAATGTATCTTTTAAAACTTGGAAAGTATAAAAAAGCTTTATCTATTTTAAATATTATTTTAAAATCAGGTCACTATACACAAAGCGCTATTGTTTTAGCTGTTAAGTGTCTTTCAAATCAAACTGATAATAAAAAACTTCAAATACTTGCATCCAAATTACAGGTTAATATAAAATACACATGTAAATCGTGTGGTTACTCAACACATTTATTTTTCTGGAAATGCCCAAAATGCAGAAATTGGGACAGTGCAAAAGTGGAGCTTTAGATGTTTTATGCATTAGAAGGAAAAATAACCGATAAAAAAAATGGTTTTGTTGTAATGAACATATGTGGTATACATTTTACTATAATAGTAAGTTTACTCACCTATTTTAATCTCAAGCTTGGAGAGAAAGTAAAGCTATTTGTGGAGTTAATCGCAAGTGAAACTGGTTTTAGGTTGTATGGTTTTTTAAACGAAGAAGAAAAATATTTATTCAACGAA
Organism: Desulfurella multipotens; assembly: GCF_900101285.1. NCBI lineage: Bacteria > Pseudomonadati > Campylobacterota > Desulfurellia > Desulfurellales > Desulfurellaceae > Desulfurella > Desulfurella multipotens. Next base: position 61,959 of record NZ_FMYU01000002.1, on the reverse strand, counting down.
CTAAGAAAAATATCAAAAATTGGTGCAAAAACAGCTATATCAATATTATCAAAATTTTCACCTCAAGAATTTAAACATATCATTGCAAATAAAAAAGTAGAGCAACTCATAAGCGTGCCAGGCATTGGTAAAAAAACAGCCAGTGCAATTATATTTGAATTATCAGATAAGGTACTTGAAACAGATGAAAAGCTTATTGAATTGTTGGATGTTTTAACCAATAGTTTAGGTTTTTCAAAACATCAGGTTTTGCCTGTGTTAGATAAAATATACAGACAAAATCCGAATTTAGATACAGCTGAGCTCATCAAAATTTGTCTTAAAAATTTGCGACAATGAAACCTTTAAGTGTTTTTGAACTAACAAAACAAATTAAAGATTTGCTTGAGTGGAATTTTAACGAAGTATTTGTAGAAGGCGAAATATCAAACTTGAAAATTTCAAGCGCTCAACATGTGTACTTTAATTTAGTTGACCAAAAAGCCAGATTAATGTGTGTCATCTTTAAATCAAATATTGATGAAAATGTTAAAAAACAGCTGGTAAATGGTCAAAAAGTTATAGCACTTGGAAGAATCAGCCTATATGAGCCTCATGGACAATACCATTTAGTAATTTCTTATATTCAAAGCATTGGTGATGGCCTAAAGTACAAAAAACTTGAAGAAGACAAAAAATTCTTACTTGAAAAAGGCTACCTTGAAAACAAAAAACCGCTACCATTTTTTCCTAAAAAAGTAATTATAATAACAAGTCTTCAAGCTGCTGCACTAAAGGATATTTTAAATATACTAAAAAGACGCAGCCCTGGACTCGAAATACTGATATATCCTGCAACAGTACAGGGTGAAAATGCAAAAAAAGAAATACTAAAAGCAATTGAGTTTGTCAATGAAAATTATGCCAAACTATCTCTTGATGTATGTATTCTAACACGTGGCGGCGGTTCTGTTGATGAATTGTGGATATTTAACGATCTGGATATTGCAATCGCATTTAAAAATTGTAAAATCCCTACCATAAGCGCTATTGGCCATCAAATAGATCAAACATTATGCGACCTTGTAGCAGATAAAATAGCAGAAACCCCATCTGCGGCTGCAGAAATTTTAACAAAAGCTTACGTAGATCTACATAAAACCGTATTAATGCTAAAAAAATCCATTTTTTCAAATTTTTACAGGATTTTAAATTCAAAAAAAGCAAATTTTGAAAGCTTAAAACTTACAAAAATAATTAAATTAGTAGAAAATTATATAGAAGTTAATATGTTAAAAATCGATAATTTTAGTGCTTTACTTGAGCACAGAATACAAAACATTATATTCAACAAAAGTAAAAAAATTAAATCTCTAGAAAACAGGATAAAGCTTCAAAATCCAATAGCAAAGCTAAATACACAAAAAATTGCTTATTTAAAGTTTCAAAATTTAATTGTTTCTAATATGCAAGTACTGCTTGAGAAAAAAAAACATACACTTTTAAACTTAACCGCTAAAATTACAGCTTTAAGCCCAAAAAATGTTTTAAAAAGGGGATTTTCGATAACATACACAAAAGATAAAAAAATTATAAAAAGCATAAATGACGTAAAAGAAAATGACTATTTATATACAGTTTTATACGACGGCAAAATTGAGTCAGTTGTATCAAAAAAACTTTAATTAGTGCACACCAAAATACACGCTAAAAATTAGTATTAATAAAACTAAAATAGAATAAAAACAAAAGCGCAAATCACCTTCTATAAAATATCCAATCGCCAAAAACAAAACTCTTACAACTGGTGTTAACATTAAAATTACAATGCCTGAAAACAACGTAGCATTGGGATCAAGCGCTATTAATCCATTCATTATACCAAAAAAACTTCTATCCAATACATTGCTTTTTTTGAAAAAACTTTCAATTATTGCAACACAAAACAAAAACATGCTTGAGTAAACACCAACTGCAAGCGTTTTTGCAATAAATTTATTTAAATCAAATTTCATTTTACACCTTTCACAAACATTTCAATTGCCAAATATATCAAAAAAAGAATAAAAATATTTTTTACCCTTGCAGGTGGTACTTTTTTAATTATAGGCATAGAAAGCTTTGAACCCAATATAACACCAAAAACGATCAAAGCCACATAAAGCGGTTTTTCTATGTATCCTTTTCCAAAATATATAAAGGCGCCAGCAGCTGCTGTAACACCAATCATGAAGTTACTAGTTGCAGCAGCAACTTTTATGGGTACTTTACAAAATGCATTCATAGCAGGCACTTTTAATACACCACCACCAATACCCAACATACCAGAAAAAGCACCGGCAAAAGCACTTATAGCCAATCCTGCGCCTAAATTTTTAACATCATACTCTATATTTTTATTTAACGCATAATCAAAATAACTGCTTGCATAAATACTTTTTGTTTGAACGATGGATGTAGCCTGTTCATTGTCTTTGTGAAAATACATAAAATAAGCAATAAATGCCATAACAAAGGAAAAAATGAGGGCAATTACATTGCCTTTTAAAAAAGTTCCAATAAAGCTACCTGCAATAGCACCAAGCGTTGTAGCTAGCTCTAATGTTATTCCAAGCCTCATATTTGTTATTTTATTATAAACATTTACACTTGCAACAGAACTACTTGTTGCTATTATAGAAATAAGACTTATTGCTACAGCCTGATGTATGGGATAATGCAAAAAAATAACAAGAAGCGGAACAACAAATGTGCCGCCACCAATTCCCAATAAAGCGCCAAAAATACCACTTAGCATACCCATTAAAACAAGAGCTATTTCAAACATAAAGTTTTTTCCTATACACTATTTTAGCCACAAAATAAGAAAAAAAAGCAAGCAACAATCCACAAACATCATCTATAAAATAATGGTATCTAAGAGCAAGCGTTGAAACAATTAATACAATAACTATTAACAATACAGCATATCCAGCATTTTTTCTAATATCAAATATTAGCATATCCGTCAAAACAGATATTGCTACATGTCCACTCGGAAAACAATCTTGTTTAATATGCTCAAATCTATCCAAAAATGTGGATATAAAATTATATACAATACCTCCCTGGATAGGCTGGCTAAATACAATAGAGTATCTAGGTCCAATTGCAGGTACAAGTATGTAGCCAATGTATGAAATATAATAAGCCAAAGAAAGGGCAAATAAAGAATATTCAAGTTTTAAATAGTATTTTTTCTTATACAAAAAATACAGTAAAATTAACGGCAAAAAATAATAAAAAGTATAAAAAATAGAAAAAATATCGTTGAAAATTGGTTTGTTAAATATATAAAAATATTCTGCAATAGGTTTTGAAAAAAACATTTTATCAATCCCAATCAAATAACTGTCTTTGTTTCTTGGTTGTATAAAAGGTACAATTAATGCAAGTGATTCAAATATAAAGCCTAAAAAAACTACAGGGTAAAAATACCTGAATATAGATAAAAAGTAGCTTTTATCTGGCTTTAATAATATAATAATAACAATGATTATAATAAAAATATATGAAAAAATTAAAAATAGATAAGATGGTATTTGAGATCTGAAAATAAATACCAGACATATTATAAAAAAATAATAGGTTAAATTTACAACATCAAACGGTTTTATATCAAAACTTTCACGCATTTTTTGCTAGCCTTTATCTTTGCTGGAGAAAAACCTGCAAAATCACCATCTACCTGTATTGGTATATCAAAAGTATCAATAGAAATTTCATCAGCAAAAAAACATTCATGCAAATTTGAATTAATGTCAAAAAACAAAAAAATTGCAGTTTTTGTCATATTCCATAGACTTTTTTTTGTGTGAAACAAGCAAACATATAAATTTTTCTCAAAACAATTTGCTTTCTTGAAAATAGGAAAATTACCACCGTATTTTTTAGCATTTGTAGCTATTACACTGTAACAGCGCTTTTCTTCAAAAGCCGTTTTAACACTTATTAGTTTATCAAATGATTTTACACTTTTTATGCCACTTAAAATATAGGAAAGTTTTCCTGAGTATTCTTTAAGAGAATGATTTACATCAAGTACAGCAGCAGCATCTATACCAACACCTGCCATTAATATAAAATACCTATTATTTAACTCTCCCAAATGAACATTAACATAATTTTGCTTTAAATAACGCTTTGCACATTTTAGGGCATTTCTTGGTAAACCAAGCTCCAGTGCAAATACATCGGAAGTCCCACAAGGCAACACACCAAGTTTAATATCTTTATCTACAATACCATTTACAACTTCATTTAGCGTACCATCACCACCATAAGAACACACAATTTTATATGATGAATTAATTTTTTTTGCTATCTCAAAACCATCCATTGGCCTTTTTGTGTAAAAAATATCCACTTTTTTAAATGATTCATTAAATATCTGTTTTATTTGCATAAGTTTATTAATTGAAAATCTACGGGCTTTTGGGTTGGCAATTATTGCTATCATATATTTTCTAACTCCACTATCATATTATCCCATGCTGCAATTACATTTGTATTTGTCTTTTGGGATATTTCTTTCGCAACAAGGTGAGGGCTTTCATTTAAAAAACCCATACCAAAATGTGTTAAAATCAATATTTTTGGTTTAAAAATTTCCAAAAACTTATACATATCGTTTGCAGATAGATGCATATATCCTGGCATCTGATTTTTAAAAACTGTATTTACAATAACAACATCGGCTCTATAATCTATAGCTAATTGATCAGTATATAAAGTATCTGCAATATATGCAAACGAGTAACTATCTGATTTAAATACTGCACCAAATGTTGGTGTTGTGTGTAGGTGGGTTAATTTTGTAGAAATTTTAAGATCACCAATAGCATAATCTGTATATTCTTTTAAATAAAGTATATTAAATTTGTCTCTATTGTAATGTAAAACTACAGGATCTTCATCCAATGCTGCAGATGGCGCAAACAAATACCTGGTGCGTTTTCCAGATATTACCATTGACTCCATTATAGAATTAATATCTGCGCAGTGGTCTAGATGTCTGTGACTTAAAAAAATACCATCAACCTTCGACATGTTAATCTTATTTTTCAATGCTGTAACCAAAGCACCAGGTCCTGGGTCTATAACAAATGTTTTACCACCTAAATGAAACCAAATCCCGCCACTTTTGCGTATCTGGTAAAATACACTAAATCTTCCACCTGCCGTGCCTAAAAAAATAATCTTATCTTTGCCATTTTTAAAATTTCTATCTTTCAAAATACGCATAAACACCATCAAAATTAGTAATCTTTCCTTCAATTAAGCCTTTTTTTTCTATTTTTGTCAACACCTTAAAGTATTGGCTTGCAAGGGCTAAATTATACTCATCATTTTGAACAAAGGTGCGCTTTTGTTGTACAATAATTTGTGTACTTTTATTTATAAATTGTTGCATTTTTTGTTTGAATTTAACATTTATGAGTTCTTTTAGTTTATTTGATCTTTCTTTTAAGATGCTATTATCTATGTAACATGAAACTTCTTTTGTGAATGGTCTATGAGAATATGTAAAAATATGTGCAAACACAATATCATTATTCTCAACAAACTTATATGTAGTTAAAAAATCCTCATCAGTTTCTTCAAAACCAACAATTATATCTGTCCCTATAAATATACCCTTTTTTGAAGCATAATCTACAATTTTTTCAAAATCATAAGCAGTATAGTTTCTGTGTGCTAATTTAAGTATCCTATCACTGGCTGATTGAAGGGGTATATGTAGATGCTTTGCAAATTTTCCTGAAGCTATTATGTCAATAAGCTCTTTATCAACATACATAGGCTCAATTGAGCTTAACCTGATTCTAAAATTATACTTTAGTGAATCAATTTTTCTAAGCAGTTCTTTTAAGTTTTCATATGAGCCTATGTTTGTGCCTGTTAATACTATCTCGCCAAATCCTTGCTTTATAAAGTTTTCTATTTCTTTAATAACCAAAGAAGAATCTTTGCATCTTTGAATACCTCTTAAGTGAGCCACAACACAATAAGAACAAAAATTGCTGCAACCTTCTTGAATTTTTACAAATGGACGGCTTTTTTGCCAAAAAGATACAACTTTGTCTATATTGTAAGTTTTTGTTGGTAAAGATGTATCTACACTACGCTGGATAGCGCTTAATATATCGTATTTGTACTTATTGCCTACAATATGAAGATTATTTGCATCAAAATAATCGTCTTTGTTAATTAGGTAACTATCGCAACCAGTGTAAATAATATGTGAATTCGGATTTTGCCTTTGAAGTTTTCTTAAAGTATGTCTTGATTGATCAGAAGCAGACTTTGTAACCGCGCATGAATTAATAACATAAATATCCGCTTTAGTCGACTTATCAACAACTTTATATTGATTAACAATAGACTCAATCATTAATTGCGTTTCATATTGATTTGTTTTGCAACCAAAGGTATAAAAAGCTATTGTTTTCATCTAAAGCGTAAGTTTTGTTGATAAAATTTCAGTTGAAGGCATACAGGCACTCTTTAAGCTTTTTGCTACAGATTTAAATACAGCTTCAACAATATGGTGTTTATTGTAGCCAGCAAGTTGCTTTATGTGCAAAACAATGCGAGCATTGCTTACAAACGCTCTCCAAAACTCTTCAATGAGTTCTACATCAAAATTTAATATAGCTCCACTTACTTGGCAATCATACATTAAATAAACCCTGTTTGCCAAGTCAACACTTGATAATACCAAAGCATCATCCATAGGTATAATGCTATAGCCAAATCTCTCAAAATTGGCTTTCCTTGTTTCTTCAAAAAAAGCCTGACCTAACACAATACCAACATCCTCAACTAAATGGTGGTAATCAACATCAATATCACCGCTTGCTTTCACATTTAAATCGAAATTGCTATGTCGTGATAGTGTTTCTAACATATGATTAAAAAAACCAATACCTGTATCGATATTATATTTAGCAGAACCATTAATACTAAGCTCGATTTTTATATTAGTTTCTTTTGTTTTTCTTTCAATCTTTGTCATCTAACTAGCCCTTTTTACAATAAATTCAGCTAATTCAATTAATTTTTCATGACCTTGGATATTTTTTAATGCATCAATCGCCAAACCTTTAAGTTTATTTGCTAGATCCAGACTTTTTTCAATACCATAGACTTTCGGGTATGTAAGTGTGTTATTGTCAATATCCTTTTTATCTTTGCCCAAAACTTTTTTATCGGATACTATATCTAAATAATCATCTATGATCTGGTAAGACATACCCAAATATAAGCCAAATTTTGAAAAAGGGCGTTCATCTTGATCTGAAAGAATAGCCCCAATCTCGCAGCATGATTGCAAAAACCTCGCAGTTTTATTTTTATGTATAAAGTTAACAAGCCATTTTTGTGGTTTATTCAATTTGTTTTTACTTGAAAGGATATCTGCTGCCTGACCTAAAACCATACCATAAATGCCCGTTTTTTCGGATAATGTTTTAATTATCTTAACAATTTTCTCAGGTGATATTTTGGCGCTTGAAATCATATAAAATGCATTTGTATTCAAACCATCACCGGCCAAAATTGCCAGATCTTCACCAAAAACTATGTGATTAGTAGGTAAATTTCTTCTAAGTAATGCATTATCCATAGCAGGTAAATCATCATGTATAAGAGAATACGCATGCAACATTTCAAGGCCCATAGCAATTTTATAGTCATCTTCGCTAACTTGTCTTTTTAACTCTATGATGGTTAACATTAAAAGAGCCCTTAAGCGTTTCCCACCATTCAAAAGGCTGTAACAAAAGGCCTCATTAAAACTTTCTATATATAATCTTTGTTTACTACAATACTGACTTAGCTTAGAATCAATGATTTGTTTGTAACTCATTCTAGATCTTCCATTTCAACTTCACTATCTTTCATAATAACTTTAACTTTATTTTCTGCCTTTTGAAGTGTCAAAGAACAAAACTTTGACAATTCCATACCCTCTTCAAAGTATTTTAAAGCATCTTCCAAATTTAAATTTTCTTGTTCTAATTTTTGAGCTATTTCTTCAAGGCGTTTTAGAGCCTGTTCAAAACTAAGTTCTTGATTCATCTATCCTGCTCTTTTGTACTTATATCTTTTAAAAACGATGCGTTTTCTACATACCAATCGCATAATCTTTTTATTCCTTCTTCAATAGTTACCTTTGGTGTAAAGTCCAACATTGAATTAATTTTTGAAAAATCAGCACGTGTGGCTAAAACATCTGCTTTGTGAAACTCTTTGTGCACAATTTTTGCCTTTTTACCTAAATTTTGTTCAATGAGACTTATTATATAATTAAGAGAATAAGAAGTGTTTGCCCCTACATTGAAAGCTTCACACCCAACTTTTTTTAGTCCTTTAATTGTTGCATCCACTGCATCATCAATGTATGTAAAATCTCTTGATTGACTACCATCTCCAAAAATAATTACTGGTTCTTCTTCGTATATCCATTTTATAAATCTAAATATACTCATATCCGGTCTGCCATATGGACCATATACTGTAAAGTATCTTAGCATGGTAACATCTATACCATATAGCTGGTAATAGGAATAAGCAATTGCTTCCATTGCTTTTTTACTTGCAGCATATACTGACAATGGTTTGTTTACGCAATAGTCTTCTCTAAACGGTAATGACTCACCTGCATAAAGCGATGAAGTGGACGCAAGCACTACTTTTTCAACACCAAAACGCTTTGCAAGCTCAAATAAATTCAGCGTTCCGAGTGTATTTGTAGATAAATAAACAAAAGGATTTTGCATAGAATATCTAACGCCAGCACGGGCAGCTAAATTTATTATACTATCAAACTTGTGCATTTGAAATATGAGCTTTAGCACATCAAAATTTTCAACATCTGCTTCATAAAATATGAAATTTTTATAACCTTTTAATATAGATAGTCTTTTTTGTTTCATTTTTACATCGTAGTATTGATTTAGATTATCTATACCTACACAGGTTTTTCCTTGCTCAAGCAACGCACGCGTTGTAGAAAATCCTATAAAACCAGCACATCCTGGTATAAAAATCACTTTTTAAAGCCTCCACAAATAAACTGTGTCTGGTAAGTCTTTCTTGTCAACCACACTTTTTACATCTATCAAGCATGAGTTATCCTTCAAACATTTAAGCCATAACTTTTCTTTTATAAATTCATCATGCTTTACAGCTAATATCACACAATCATATTGCTTTAGCAATGGTGAGTCTATAAGGGCAATATTGCCATAATGGGATAACACTTCTTCTTTTATAACATGAGGGTCATAGACTTCAACATTCATATTGAAGTTTCTAAGCTCTCTATATATATCAAATACCAGGCTGTTTCTTGTATCTTTTATGTTTTCTTTAAATGTAAAGCCCAGTATCAAACAATTATGGCCTAAATTTTTTTGCATAATAAGCTTTACTGATTCTTGAGCAATATAGCAACCCATAGAATCATTAAGTCTTCTTCCAGCTAATATAACCTGGGGTAAATACCCTAATTCCTGAGCTTTGTATGTTAAATAATACGGGTCAACACTTATACAATGGCCACCAACAAGACCTGGTTCAAATTTTAAAAAATTCCATTTAGTCGCAGCTGCATCAAGGACTTCTTTTGTATCAAGTCCCATTTTATGAAAAATTAAACTCAGCTCGTTCATTAATGCAATATTTAAATCCCTTTGTGTATTTTCAATTACTTTTGCTGCTTCTGCTGTTTTTATGTTTGGGGCTTTGTACACATTTGTAATCTTACCGTATATTTTTGACAAAATCTCCAAACTTTCTTCATTTGAAGCTGATACCACTTTAGTTATATTTTCAAGTGTGTGTAACCTATCGCCTGGATTTATACGCTCTGGCGAGTAACCTACAAAAAAGTCATTTAAGTAGCTTAAACCTGAAGTTTTCTGTAGTATTGGAACACATATATCTTCTGTTACACCAGGGTATACGGTTGATTCATATACAACAATTGAGCCTTTAGCCAAATTTTTTCCAACGATATAACTTGCGCTTTCAACAAGGCTTAAATCTGGCAATTTGCTTTTTAAAATAGGCGTTGGAACTGTAACAATAATAACACTTGACTCTTTTAAAAAAGATGCGTCATTCGTGTAAAAAATATTTGGCGATTTTATAGAACTACTATCAGTTTCACCTGTTATATCAAAGCCTTTATTAAGTTCATCTATACGTTTTTTATTTATATCAAAGCCAATTACACTAAAATATTTAGCAAGGCTTACTGCCAGAGGTAAACCAACATAACCAAGCCCTACAACCGCAATTTTTTTTTGTTTTTTTTCAAACTCCTCTATGGTCATTTACATTTTCACCACTAAAATAGGTTTCTTTGACATTCTTAAAACTTTTTCCGTAGTTGAACCAAAAACAAACCGCTCAAGCGCACTTTTGCCTTGTGCACCCATAACTATCAAGTCAATGTCATTATTTGTTGCAAACTCAACAATTTTCTTTGGAGCATCACCAACTTCAATGTGCATATCAAAATTATCAAAATCTTTCAAAATCTTATTTTTTATATGTTCAAAGTAGTTTTCTGCCTCTTGCCTCATTGAAGCTTCTATTTTATCAAGTGGTAGTGATGGTACATAGCCAAGTGCAGCTTGTAAATCAGTTATTACATAATAAATGTGCAATTTTGCACCATAGGCTTTTGCCAAACTAAGCGCGTACTCAATAGCTTTTTGAGCATTCTCACTCAAATCTGTAGGAACAAGTATGTTTTTTGGGCTAAAACCTTGCATAGAAAGCCTCCTTTATAAATATTTTTCGATCAAAATCTGAGCTATCTGCACAGCATTATAAGCTGCACCTTTAAGTAAGTTGTCTGCTACTACCCACAGATTAAGTCCATTTTCGATTGACTCGTCACGTCTTATGCGTCCAACAAATGTCTCTCCTCTGCCGCTAACTTCTATAGGCGTTGGATAAATTAGGCTTTTTGGATCATCCATAAGCACACAACCTGCAGCTTCTTTTATAAGTTTTCTAACTTCGTTTATATCAAATGGCTTTTTGGTTTCAACATTGACAGATTCTGAGTGTCCCCTTAAAACAGGAACTCTAACGCATGTTGCGGTGACTTTTATTGAATCATCGTGGAAAATCTTTTTAGTTTCGTTAACCATTTTCATTTCTTCTTTTGTGTAGTCATTTTCTAAAAATACATCTATGTGTGGTAAACAATTAAAAGCTATTTTTTTTGGGAAAACCTTTGGCTTATATGAATCATACTTAAATTCAAAAAACGCTTTTGTTTCATCAATTAATTCTTCCATCGCCCTTCTTCCTGCACCGCTTGTTGCCTGGTATGTGGAAACTACAATCCTTTTGATGCCAAAATTATCATAGATAGGTTTTAGCGCTACAACCATCTGTATGGTAGAACAATTCGGGTTAGCTATAATGCCTTTGTTTTTATACAAAGCAATATCTTCTGCATTTACTTCCGGTACAACAAGCGGTATATCTTTATCCATTCTAAAGTAACTTGTATTATCTACCACAACCGCTCCAGATCTTGCAGCAATAGGAGCATACTTTGCACTAACGCTGCCTCCAGCACTAAAAAGCGCTATATCTATATCTTTAAACGATTCTTCATTCAACACTTCTACAGGTATTTCTTGGCCTTTGAAAGTGACATTTTTACCAATCGAACGCTCTGAGGCAAGAGGTAAAAGTTTTTTTACAGGAAAATTAAAATCTTCAAGTGTTTTAATCATATCCTCGCCAACTGCTCCTGTTGCACCAACAACTGCTACATTGTAACTTTTCATTGCAAACCCCCAAAATTTGCGCTTATTTGTTTATAATTATAGCATTATTATTGTAAAAATCAATTTAAATATTTGTTTTTTATATAATCAATAGCTTCTTGCTTGCTTGTGAATTCACCTTCAATTTGTTTTTCAAAGCAATCATTAAGAATTTTGCCAAAAATTGCTGAAGGTTTGAATCCTAAAGTAATTAAATCTTTACCTGACACGAGAGGTTTTATAAATTGTAAATCCCTTATATAAGAAATTAGCGCTTCTTTTACATAATTACTTTTGGATATTGCAAAAGCAGCAATTTGTGCTTCAAGAGCCATAGGCTTTAAAAAAAAATAAATCTCGCTTTTTTTTCTTCTTTTTGACAAAAATACATTTATCTGTATCATCTGGCTGTATATTTTTTCTATTTTGCTATCAACAATGCCTAAAATATTTGTTAAATTGAACTTTTTTCTAAAGCAAAACTTCAATATTGAAAAATAAATAGCTTCTATCCTGAATTCTATAGGGCAAAAAAAAGTGCACATTTTAACAAAATCTTTACCAGTATTAATTAAATTGAAACAATTTTCATCAATATAAAATTCTTTGTGAAGATATTTAAAAATTTTATAATCGTTGATTTTCTTTAGAATTTCTACAACTTTTTCTTCTTTTAATACTAAACTAAACTCTAGAAATAACCTATTTTTAGAAACCGTATTCAAAACTCCAAGCTCTAAAGCATTTTTCATTAGTTTTTCTGTTTGTTGACCCAATAAAAAATTAAACTTTTCTGCAAATCGCAAAGCTCTAAAAACTCTTGTTGGATCTTCTATAAAACTTAGATTGTGTAAAATGCGTATTTTTTTGTCTTTAATATCTTTTACTCCGCCAAAGTAATCTATAAGCTCGCCAAAATTTTCATTCAAACTTATAGCAAGTGTATTGATTGTAAAGTCTCTTCTGTATAAATCTAATTTTAGCGAACTTTCCTCGACATGTGGCAACCCAGATGATATTTCATCGTAATACTCTTGTCTAGCCGTTGCAAAATCAATTTTTTCACCGTTGATAATAACGCTTGCTGTTTTAAACTCATTGTGAGCAATTAGTTTTCCACCAACAATTGTTGAAAATTCTTTAGCAAATTCTATAGCATTACCTTCAATTACTATATCAATATCTTTAATGGGTATATCCATAATAAGATCTCTAACCATTCCACCTACTGCATAAGCTTTCATTTTTAACTTTAGAGCAACTTCTGATATAATTGTAAAGAAATTGTAAATTTTTTCGTCTAATTTATTTTTTAGCTTCAAATCAACTTTTAGTGTTTTGCGCATGAGTTTTTGTTCAGTTTGATTAATTAAATTTAAAATATTGGTCCTTGTCAAAACACCAACAACTTCATTGTTCCTAAGCACAGGTATTATGCGCTGCTTTTCTTCAATTATTATTGTTTTTATTTTTGCTAATGGTACATCTTCATTTACAGTATAAAAATCGGTTACCATAAACTTTTCTACAGGCTCATCTGCATAATTATGATAAATTGCCCTCTGAAGCGTTGGTCTTGAGATAATACCTGCTAAATTTCCTTTATCCAACACAACTAAAGAGTTTATACCATATTTTGCCATTATTTCGTTGCAGGAGGCAACAGTGTCTGTTTTTTCAACGCATTTAGCAGGTGTGCTCATAATATCTTTTGCTTTTGTTATATACAAAAAACTATCTCTTATAGCAAGTGTTGCTTCATCAAGCGTTTCAATAAGGGTAAGATCTTTTACTGTTGCACTTGCTGCCAAACTATGTCCACCACCATTGAATGTTTTTAAAATCCTTGCTACATCAACTTTCTCGTTTATAGAACGACCAATGATAAAAATTCGAGACTGCATCCTGAAAACACAAATAGCAGCATCTGCTTTTTTCATACTCAAAAATGTATTTACTAAGTTTGCTGCTTCTGCCACATATTCGCTATACTGAGCAAAACTTAATACAATACTAATATTGTTATACTCAAATATACGAGCATTATGTATTAACTCATTTAATAGGTATACCTGCGATTCTTCTATTGTTTCTTCCAATACACTCGATACTACATCAAGCTTTGCCCCTTTTTCAAGCAAATATGCACATACTTCAAAATCATATACTGTTGTGGATGGGTATAGCAATTTTCCTGTGTCTTCATATATTCCAAGCATAAATAACGTTGCTTCTTCTGCGCTAAAATCTATATTGCGTTCTTTTAACTTCATGACAACCTGTGTTGTGTTTGCACCAGTTTTTTTGCAGTAAAACTCATGACAGTTTATATCGCCATCTGGATGGTGGTCAAAACATATAACTTTAACTTTATCAACTATCTTTGCAAATTCACCTATTCGTGACTTTTGACGCGTATCAACAACAATCAATGTATCAATACTTTCAAGGTCCACCTTTTGAAAGTCCGCATAAGCGTATATTGTTGACTGGATGAGAAAATTCTTTTTTGAACGTTTTGGTAAATTTGGAAAAACAATTGTAGCGTCTGGATAAAGTAATTTTGCTGCTATTGCACTTGCTATTGCATCAAAATCAGGTTCAACGTGGCATGTAATTACCTTCATTTTATTCTTTGTAATAATCAGTTTCTTTAAAAGCTTTATTTAAAGCCTCATCACTAACAAAAGTATAGCGTTGAGTTGTATTTAAACTTGAATGACCAAGCAACTCTTGAATAATTTTTATATTGGCTCCTCTTTCAAGCAAATGCGTAGCATATAAGTGTCTCAAGCTATGGGGGTGTAGGTCAAAGCCCTTAGCCCTCGATTCTTGTTTTATTATTTTCCAGATTGCTGCTCTTGTAAATGGTTTGCCTTGTTTACTTAAAAACAAATAATCTTTTGATTCGCTATTTGAATAGGCACTGCGTATATTTGCTATGTAATCTTTAATCTTTAAAAGAACATCCATTGACACAGGTAAAAGACGCATTTTAGAACCCTTTGTTACAACACGTATTAAACCTGCATCAAAGTAAATATCGCTTATTTTTAAATTTATCAGTTCGCTAACCCTTAAACCTGTAGCATAAAAAAAAAGCAAAATCAAACCATTTCGTGTATCCGTAAAAAGAGTTTTTAAAAACTCATAATCAATTGGTTTTTCTATTTTAAAGTTTACTTTTACATTTTTTAGATAACTTAAATCAATTTCAAGCTGGTAATGCTTTCTTATAAATGTTAAAAAAGCTCTAAGACTTGATAGTTTTCTATTTAAAGAAGCTGGCTTGTATAATTTTTTTAGATTATTTACATAATCAAACAAATTAATATTGTCAAGTTGTCTATCTTTAAAATATTCGCAAAATGGTTTTAAATCGCTTTCGTATGACTCAACAGTTTTTACTGACAAACCTTTATTGGCACTTAAGAATATGCAAAAATCAGATAAAATCTGTTTAAGATCCATATTATCCAAATACATCAAAACCACTTGAAAAACATCCACCAAGTGACATTTGAAAATCACTTTTATCTTTAAGTTTCAATTTTAAAAAAAATTGTAAAATATAAGGCAAAACGAGCACAATAAGTATACCAACTAATAAAAGCTTCACAAAAACCTCTTTTAAATTTTTATCTTTAAAAAATTCTCTAATTCTTTTAAGTAATTTTCAAATAAAGGCAATAGTTTATCAAATGTAGGTCTTTTAGGCATAAAAAACAACTTCTTTGTGTTTTCAAGGTTTATCAAAAAATGCTTTTCCACGTCTTCAAAAACATTTTGCGATTGTTTTATGTTCAAAAGGTAAAGTATATACTTTGAAATCAAATAAAAATTATATAAAGACCTGTATGTAATATCTTCTACAGTCTTTCTCTCAAGTGTAAGTTCTAAAAAACTCGAGCGAACTGCTAATATTTTACTTGCTATTTCTCTTTTTATTTGATTCCTTAATGCTTGTGATTCTATATCAATATTTTGGACAGGGTTTTTACCATACAAAACCTTGATATTTTCTTTCAATTCCAGGATTTCCATACAAAAATAGTCTTTGTTTTGTTCTAAAAAGTCAACTTCAAAAAGCAACGGAGAAATATAAAGTTTTTTAAATTTTTTTAAATGTTGTTTTAGTAATTTTATGTCATCCACCAACACTCTATCAAGAACTACCAAAATGCCATTTTTTGAAATACTTGCACTTATTCCTAAGTTGTGAAGGCAAACAGACTGCAACCTTTCTTTAAATAAATTTTTCAAACTCTCAACTATATCCATATTTCCTCTTGTCTAAAAAACTTTTGCTAAACTCAGCAAAACTATTATTTTTAATAGCTTGCCCTATGCGTTGCATCAAATTATAATAATAACTTAAATTGTGAATTGTTGCAAGCGTATAAAAGCTTAATTCCTTTGATTTATAAAGATGCCTCAAAAAAGCTCTTGAGTAGTTTTTGCACGTATAGCAATCGCAGTTTTCATCTATAGGGGATTCATCTTTTGCATAAGCAGCATTTTTTATGTTTATATTACCAAAATCGGTAAATAAATAGCCATTTCTTGCATTTCTTGTGGGCATTACGCAATCAAACATATCTACACCAAAACCAACAAGCCTTACAATATCTTCTGGCCTACCAACTCCCATGGCATACCTTGGTTTATCTTCTGGTAAATATTGCATAACAGAAGCCACAGTGTCATACATTTCTTGCGTAGACTCTCCAACACTTAAACCACCAATAGCTATACCATCAAAATCCATACCTGCAATCTCAAGAGCGCTTTTTTTTCTTAAATCTTCAAATACACCACCTTGCACAATACCAAAAACAGCAGTATGTGGTGGCCTTTTTATTACAGAAGAGCGTTTTGCCCAATTTAGTGTTATGTTTAGCGATTTTTCTACAAAGCTTTTATCAAGACTGTATGCTGGACATTCATCAAGAACCATCGCAATATCGCTTTTAAATCGAAACTGTATATCAAGCACTTTTTCTGGTGTAAACAAGTGATAAGACCCATCAATGTGCGATTTAAAAACAACACCTTCTTGGGTAACTTTTCTTAAATCCGACAAGCTAAAAACCTGAAAACCGCCGCTATCTGTTAAAATAGAACCCTTAAAATTTGTAAATTTATGCAACCCTCCAAAAGCTTCAATTATTTCAACGCCTGGCCTTAAATACAAATGGTATGTATTGGACAACATTAGTTTATAACCAATATCAATAAGTGTATCTGGCAAAAGCGCCTTTACTATACCTTGCGTACCAACAGGCATAAACGCAGGCAACTCAATTTCATCTTTTAGCCACAACAAAGACAGTCTTGCATTATCTGAAGTTTTCAAACACTTAAATTCCATAATTACCTAATTATTTCTGATGTAGATTTTATCTAAATCGCTTGAACAAACAAACAATTTTTGGTTTGAATAATATGCAAATGTTGGTTTTTCAAATTTAAATGATTTTACTAGCATTAAATCTTTATTTAAAATAAAAACTCTGTTTACTTGTTGAGATGTTACACTTAAATAACCATTATTAAAACTAATATAATCAATTGGTACACTAAAATCCTTGCTTGTCAAAACTTGTTTATTTATATTGTAGGATTTAATACTGTGTCCTACAACTACAAAAATTTCATTGTCATTGGTTGCAATTGACGAAGCACCTTTAATATTAAATAAAAATTTTACTTTATAATTTTGTACTTTTAAAATATCCCCTGTATCAAGCAAAACCAAAATATCATTGCCAAAGTTTGCAATTTGTCTGATCTTTCCAGAAAACTTAACTACTTTTAAAAGCTTAGATGACCTTTGGTAAAAAAATAAATTATCTTTTGTTGATACTACAATCATATTTTGATAGGTTAATATGCTTGATGGATCATTTAAATCCAAAAACTCCAATTCCAATATATGACCGTATTTATCTAGCATGCTTATATAGCCATCTTTTTGGACAACATACAATATACCATTGCTGTATGAGAGACTCAAAGGTTTTTTTAAACCATACACACTATAATCGTTTCCAAATTTAAAACTTGTTATAACAATAAATATTACAATTCCAGCAATACAGGCATACTCTTTTTTGGACATTACAAATCTTCGTTAATTTTGCGTATATTTTCTTCTTCTTTTTTAATGTAATCAAGTAATTTTTGCTTTAAATCAGGATCTTGTTGCGCAAACATCCTTGCTACAAATAATGCTGCGTTATGTGCACCTTTTTTGCCAATACCCATAGATGCAACAGGTACGCCTTTTGGCATTTGAGTAATAGAAAGCAGTGCATCAAGCCCAAACATCTCACTATCAACCGGTACACCAATTACTGGCAAAATTGAATATGATGCAACAAAACCCGGCAATGCTGCAGAAAGCCCTGCTATTGCGATTATGCAATCAAATTCAGCATTTACTTTTTGAACTATTTCTTTTACATACTCTGGACTTCTGTGGGCACTTGCAATGTAAACCTTATATTCAATACCAAACTCTTCCAATGTTTTTTTTGCTTCATAGATAATGTTTTCATCGCTTTTACTGCCGGATATAATTGCTACTTTCATAATTTTCCTCCTTTTCAAAAGTACTTTAGTGCTTTTTTGCCAATATCGCGTCTAAAATGCATTCCATCAAAGTGAATATTCTCAATTGCCTTATAAGCCTTTTCTATAGCTTTTTTAAAGTCTTTATCAAGTGCCACTACATTCAACACTCTGCCACCGTTTGTATATATTTTTGAATCTTTTTTGTATGTTCCTGCATGAAATACAATTGCGTCAGTAACATTTTCCAGGCCATATATAGGCTTGTCTTTCTCGTAAGGCCCCGGATAGCCTTTGCTAGCTAAAACCACACTTACGCAGAATTTATCTTCGAACTCTATTTTATAATCACCTAAATTGCCATTTGCACATCTAAGCATAATATCTAACAAATCACTTTTTAATAAAGGCAAAACCACCTGAGTTTCTGGATCTCCAAACCTGCAATTGTATTCAAGCACATAAGGCTTGTTATCTACAACCATTAAACCTGCATACAAAACTCCCCTGTAATCAATCCCTTCACTTTTTAAAGCATCTAAGGTTTGCTCTATTAAAGAATCGCACTTACTTTGTATAGCGTTTACTATTGGCGCTTTTGCATAAGCTCCCATACCGCCCGTATTTGGACCCAAATCATTATCAAAAACCCTTTTGTGGTCTTGAGAAGCAACCATTGGGACAAATTTTTTGCCAT
This sequence comes from Desulfurella multipotens, assembly GCF_900101285.1. Taxonomy (NCBI): domain Bacteria; kingdom Pseudomonadati; phylum Campylobacterota; class Desulfurellia; order Desulfurellales; family Desulfurellaceae; genus Desulfurella; species Desulfurella multipotens. The sequence continues at coordinate 42,870 of NZ_FMYU01000002.1, read as the reverse complement.
CACAAAAAACCATATAAGACAATTCTTCGCCGTCTAAGAACTCTTCTATAACAACTCTACTTCCTGCTTCGCCAAACTTTTTATTGGCAAAACAATCATTGAGGTGAGCAAGAGCTTCGTATTCATTATTGGCAATAGCTACACCTTTTCCTGCTGCCAAACCATCTGCTTTTATAACCAATGGATAAATTGCCTTTTTTATATACCTATACGCTTCATCAAAATTATCAAATGTTTCATAGGCCGCCGTTGGTATAGAGTATTTTTTGCATAAATTTTTGCAAAATATTTTACTTGACTCAATTGCTGAAGCTATTTTTGTGGGGCCAAATGCTAGTATGCCAGCATAATTTAGGTAATCTACAATACCTTTTGCCAAAGGCTCTTCTGGTCCAACAACAACAAATTCAATCGAATTTTTTTTACAAAACTTTGCCAAAGCTTCAAAATCAAGCACTGATATATCAACATTTGTTGCCAATTGTGATGTACCAGCGTTTCCTTTTGCGCAGTAAATTTTCTCACAACGCTTGCTTTGTGAGAGTTTATAACAAATGGCATGTTCTCTTGCTCCATTACCAACAACAAGTACATTCATTTTAACACTCCCAATAACCATTCATTTAGGTTTTCTAAAAATTCCTGTGTTGCTTTACCTGCTGCATCCAGCATCGATTCATTTGTATTCTTTTTAAAATCCTTTTTATAATCAAACATTTTGCTTGCTAAAAGCTCATATTGAGAGTTATACAAAAAAGCCCTTGCTTTAAAGTAAAAAAAACTTTCTTTATTATTAAAATGTGGCTCATAATTAAAAAGTAGAATTTTAAGCCTATATTTTGCATAAGGGTCTTGCTTGATATATCTTATATTTTCAAGTATAAAATCTTTTAGCATTGTTGGGGGAGAATTTATCCACTTAGAGTAAGCAAAATAATTATAAACACCATTTGACTCATACAAAATGTAGTTGTTTTTAAGTCTATTTGACTCTACGTTATCTAAGTTAACCGAATTTATTTTTATTTCATTTTTTTTGCTTACATTAGAAACCTCAGGCTGCAGGTAATTATATCCGGTATTGTTTACGTTTTTAACCTTTACAGAACAAGAAGCTAAAAATAAGCCTAATAAAAGAAAAAATACAATTTTTTTCATTGATTACTCCTTTCAGTTGGCGATGGAGTTTTGGGTTTCCCATATATTATGTAAGTAGGATTTGATCTTAATTCATTAACAAGCTCATCAGTAGTTTTTACTGTTTTATTGATGTTTTCTATCATGCGATTTAAATTATACATACTTTCATGTGTAAAATAATTTATTTGATTTTTATTTTCATTTATTAACTGACTCAAATCAGAACTTATCTGAGTAAGATTTTTTGAACTTTCCTGCAATGTGGCTATGAGCTTATTTGTAGATTGAAAAGCACTATCTGCGCTTTCTCCTGCCTGTTTTATAGATTGTATAGCTTCGTTTGCTTTATTTAATGTTGAATTTAAATTTTGCAAATCAATAGATAATTCTTTGCTTGCTTTGTTTGTGTTGTTTAGAATTGATGATATTTGCTGTCTGTTTTCTTTATTAAAAACTTCATTCATGTTTTTAATAAGGGTGTTTGCACTATCTAATACATTTGGTAAAGCTTGAGAAATTTTTTGCAATTCACTCATTTTTGATTTAATAACAGGATACTCCCTATGATCAACACTTGTTAAAAGAGGTGCGTTTTTTGTCCCACCTGTTAAATCAATAGAAGCAAGACCCGTTAAACCCTGAGCTGAAACTGTGGCTACTGTATCAGTTTTTATTGGTATATTGCTTTTTACTTTTATAAAAATTCTTACAATTTCTGGGTTGTTTGGGTCTATATCTATTTTTTCAACATTACCAACATTTACACCTTTGTACTTTACAAGAGAATTACTGGATAAACCATTTACAGAATATTTTGTCAAAATAAGGTAAGTCTTGTAAGATTCATTTGTCCTGTAGCCAAACAACCAAAGAACTATAATTACTATTGCAAAACTCAATATAATTACAAAACTGCCAACAAGTATATAATTAGGCTTTGTTTCCATCTAAAAACCTCTTGCCCCTCTCTCCCATAAACAGCTCTTTTACCCAGGCATCGTCTACAGTGTGTATTTTATCTGGTGTATCACAAAAAATAATTGTTTTATTTGCAATAATGGCAACTCTATCAGCTATTAAAAGCGAAGACAAATCGTGCGTTATCATAATTACACTAACACCTAAAAGCTCAACAAGTTTCTTTATCGTTTTGTCAAACTCATCTGCACTTATAGGATCAAGACCGCTAACTGGCTCATCCAAAAATAGAATCTTTGGGTCAACAGCCAGTGCACGTGCAAGTGCTGCTTTTTTTTTCATACCCCCTGAGAGCTCACTTGGGTACAACCAGTAAACGTCTTCGTCTAAATCAGAAAGTTTTATCTTTAGCATAGCCATATTTTTTGCCGTTTCATCGTCTATATTATAGCGTTTTTTTATCACATATACAATATTTTCACCAACACTTAAGCTACTAAACAATGCAGCTGATTGAAACATTACACCAATCTTGTTTTTTATAGCCTGTTTTTGTTTAAAACTCAATTGTTTAATATTTATACCATCTATAATAATATCACCTTGTTTCGGCTCTTTAAGTAAAATTAATTCTTTTAAAAGCGTAGTTTTGCCAGAACCAGAACCGCCAATTATGGCTAAAATTTCCCCTTTGTAAACATCAAGGTTTAAATTTTGGTGTATTATTCGCTCATTGTATGCACTTTGTAGATTTCTAACGCTAATTATTATATCTTTAACCATCTATAAATCACACTAAATATTGCATCTATTACAATCACGCTAAATATACTTTTTACAACACTCGCGGTTACATGTGTACCTATACTTTCTGCTTTTTGCTCAACTTTAAATCCTTCACTTGTACCAATCAATGCTATTACAATACCAAACACAGGACCCTTAACTATACCGGATAAAAAAGATTTTATCGTAACAACACGGCTTGCCCTATCTAAAAACTCTGCGTAGTTTACACCCAATATAAGATTTGATATAATCATCCCGCCAAAAATCCCAATAATATCGGCAAATACTATCAAAAGTGGCATAACGATAAAAAGTGAAAGTATGCGCGGCAACACCAATAGCGTATATGGCGATACGCCCATTGTATCAAGTGTATCAACTTCTTCCTGGACTTTCATTAAGCCAAGCGTAGCAGTATAGCTGCTTGCGCTTCTGCCTGAAACAATTATTGCAACAATCAATGGGCCAAGTTCTCTAACAATTGAAATACTAACCAGATCAACTATAAAAATATTTGCACCAAACTGCCTTAGTTGAGCAGCAGACTGATATGCAATAACAAGACCAATTAAAAAAGACAAAACACCTACAATACCAATTGCACCCACGCCCATATTTTGTATATCTTTTATAAAAGTGCGAAATTCAAAATCCGAAATTTTTGAGATAAAATCAATTGTTGATTTGCCTATAAAATTCAAAAAAAACAAATAATCTTTAAGTTTTTTTTCTAAATAATTACTAAAGCGCAACAAAAGGCTTTTCTTTTTTACCTTCGGGATTTTAGCAAGATTGTTTAAAACAAGCTCAAGTACACTTTCTACTTTTTCATTTTTGCCACTTAACTTTGATTTATCAAAATTTTGTAATATTAAAAGTCCACCAAATGTGTCTATCTCATCAACTAGCGAGATATCGACACGCTCAAAACCAACAAAATCTGAAATTTTTTTTTGAATGCCTTTTGTATTTTCAACAACCCACTTACCTTTTAAGTATAAAATTTTATCTTTTAATTCAAAAAACTCGTGATTTTGACCCATTTACTTTGCGCAATTTGGGCACAGACCATAAAATATAGTAGAGTGATAATCAACTTTGTAGCCTTTCTTGTTTAACTCTTCATCTAAAGCTTTATTGTATGGTATGTCTAAATCTAGCACAGCCCCACACTTTGTGCACTTGAAATGATAGTGCGGTTCTGTTTTTGCATCGTAGCGCAAAATATTCTTGTCACTTTTTATCTCTATTACTTTGCCCTCTTCTGCCAAAATACGCAAATTTCTATAAACCGTTGCTATAGAAATCTTTGGATACCTGGGTTTTATCGAGTAATAGAGTTCTTCTGGTGTAGGATGATCATAGCGGGATTTAAGCTCTTCATACACCATGGCACGTTGTTTTGTATTTTTTCTCATGTGTTTAACCTCCTAATATTTAAGGTCCCGGGATATACAAATTTCCGTAGGGCCTTTTACTTTTCGGCGTGATTTTTACAAACTCATCTTTTATTATCTTATCGCAATCAAAACCAAAAAGATCGCAAAATTTCTTTATATTTGTTATGATTTTTTGCATATCTTTGTCGTCAGGCTTGCTTATTAATACTTCGCTAGAGCAAAGTGATTCATCTACGTCTTGTCTTACAAAAATAGCTCCACCATGCATACCTGTACCTAAATAATTACCAGTTAAGCGTTTCTTATCCCTATTTAGTCCAAGCAGTATTAGTGTGCCGCCTGCCATGTACTCACCCATAAAAGCACCGGCGCAACCGCCTATTACTACTGTTGGGCTTACATCTTCTTTGTAGGCTTTCATGTGAATACATGCTCTATAGCCAACATTGCCTTTGACAAATATTGAACCACCTCTCATGCTATAGCCCAATACATCGCCTGCATTACCATGAATGATGATTTCTCCAGAACTCATAGTGTTGCCTATACCATCTTGAGCATCTTCGTTTACAATAATGGTGGGTCCTTCCATAAATGCACCTAAATCATTTCCTGGTACGCCGTTAATTACTATTTCTACGGGTTTTGCTATACCACAACCAATATAGTATTGTCCGCAAACACCATCAATTATAATTTTATTTTCACCTTCTTCAATTACACGCCTTATTATATCATTTAAAACATTGTATTTAAGATTACTTGCATCAATCCTCTTCATCTTGTACCCCATAATAAACATTATAAGCTTCATCAGTAAGTCTTGCGATAACAGGTTCACCCGCATCTGGAGAACTTATATCTTTTATATCACTGCAAATATGCTTTATAGCTGCTTCTTCGCTTGAAAAATAATATACACCATCCTTTTTTCCTACAACCAGCGGTCTTAATTTAATTCTATCATTTAAAGCCATTATACCACCTTTAAATGTCAATAAAATTGAAAAAGGACCGTTAAGAAGTGCTCTGCCATATATTATCCTTAAAGCTTTGTAAAGTTTTTTCTGATCTTGTGGCATCCTTTCTATCTCTTCCCACAAAGGAGCACTGAATATTTTGGCTAACAACTCTATTGGTATCTTATGTTTTCTTACAATTAAATCTGCCAGATAAACAATTGCTTCTGTATCAGTTTTTTGAGTGCACTTATAACCATGCATCTCCAAATATCGCTTATTGGCACCGTAGGATGAAATCTCTCCATTGTGCACAACTGTCCAATCAAGCAAACCAAATGGATGTGCGCCACCCCACCATCCAGGTGTATTGGTAGGAAAACGGTTATGGGCTGTCCAGCAATAAGCCTTGTAACGTTCAATCCTGAAAAAGTTTGCAATTTCATCGGGATAGCCTATGCCTTTAAATATACCCATGTTTTTACCGCTTGATATAACAAAAGCACCATTTATATTTTCGTTTATAAAAAACACAAGCTTGTTTATAAATTCATCGGCATCAGTTTCGCTCATGTACTCGCTTTCTGCTTTTGTGCCCTGGGCTCTTGGCAATACAAAATATACAAAAAACATAGGTCGTTTCCTATTTTTCATTCCCCTTGTAGGAATACCGCTGCGTTCTGCAACCATTACTCTGCGCTCTAAAAAATCCTCTACAGCACGCTTTGCTAAATCGTCATCAATCATCAAATGTAATGCATAATAATTTTTAAATTCTGGGTATATACCATATGCGGCATATCCTGAGCCCAAACCATTGCCTCTATCGCGCATTATATCAATTGCAGAAACAATTTTATTGCCATCTATAAGATCACCTTTTGTGTTAAAAATCCCAAAAATACCGCAACCCGAAGCATCTTTTGGATCATTGGAAATGGCAAAACTTTGAATCTTTTCTATCTCAACCATATATACCTACCTTTGTAATTTTCTATCAAGCCTTAACACTCTAAAAGCTTTATCAAAATATTTCCACCCAAAATCATTGTTTAAAAATGTATCTTTTATCCATGAAACATCAAACTTTTTTTCTATCATCCAATTAAACATACCTGCTTTTTCAACATTATTTACAAGAATAACACCAATTAATTTGTTATCTCTAATAATAAACTTTCTATATTTGTCATCTTTTTTGTATTCAAGTACCTCATCAGTATCGCTTTCAATTAATCCCATAGAAATAAACCCTACATTGCCAATCTCAATGGAATTCATTGCAAAACCACCGCCAAACTTTACCTCATGTCCGCTTGCATTCAGGCCTGCAACATAGCCTTCCCTGGCTGCAAGCGGCAAAATAGGAATAGGCCTTCTAACATTTACTACAATATCATAAATACTTGCAACATCACCAGCTGCATAGCAATCATCGCATGCTTTTAGGTAATCATCAACCACAATGCCTCTATCAAGCTTTATGTTTTGATCAACAAAAGCTACATTTGGCGCAACACCCACACTAAGCAAGCATGCATCGCATAATATTTTTTTACCACTTGAAAGCGTAACCTGACTAACAGTTTTATCACCATCAAGCTCAACAACAGAGTCATTTAAAATTATATCTACTCCACTTAGCTTCAATTGTTCCTGGATCAACACTGCCGCATAATCATCAAGTGCTGGAAACAATACTCTTTTTGCAAGCTCGACCAATACTACCTTTTTTCCTATTTTTGACAAATCATAAGCCATTTTTGTGCCAATTAAGCCAGCCCCTACTATAACAATAGAGTTTATTTTGACTAAATCCTCTTTAAGTTTTTTTGCCCCTTTAATATTTGTTAATGTATAAACCCCATCTAAATCAATACCTGTAATATTTTTTGGTATTATAGCATTTGCACCACTTGCAATAATAAGCTTGTCATAGTTAATGTTTTCTTTATTGGATAAAATTACTGTTTTTTGTTTTGTATCAACTTTTTCAACAGTTTGTCCAAGTAATGTTTGTATATTATTTTTATCAAAAAAATCATTTCTTCTATAAAACATTCTTTCTTCAGAAAAACTTACTTCTCCAATTACCCAATTTGGCAAAAGCGGTCTAGAATATGGCCTTGTTTGTTCATCTGATATTATTAAAATTTCACCTTGAGTATCATTTTGCCTAATGGCAGTGGCTGCGTTAATACCTGCAACAGAATTTCCTATTATTACATACTTCATTTAACTCCTCACAACTCTTCAAAAGTTAAAGCTTCATTGGGGCATGCTTCAACACATGCTGGAATACTTCTATCTGGACATAAATCGCATTTGATAGATAAACCCCAGTCATCATTTTTGCCTTGTTTTATAACACCATACGGACAAACCATAATACACATCCAACAACCTACACATGTCTGAGTATTAACAACAACATAACCTCTTTCATCCCTATGCATAGAACCATTCTGGCAGGCAAAAATACATGGCGCATCATCACAATGTCTGCACATTATTGAAGCAGAATATGGATAATTAAATTCCACTGTGCATCTTGATAATACATTTTCTTTTTTTACAGCTTTGATAATATCTTTTGATACAGAATGCTCTGTTTTGCAAGCTACCTCGCATAAATGACAATATACACAATTATCTTCATTTATTTTAACAAGCTTCATTTTATTATTCTCCTGCGTGCAATATACCTAATATTTCCATTTCTTTTTCACTTAAATCAAAACCTCTTAAGGCGAGCCTGTTGCCTTTTAGTGATTCTATAGAGTTTATGCCCATAGCGCCAAGCGTTTCTTTTATCTCTAAAGCCCAAACATTTACTAAATTAACAAGCCTTTGAGTAGCAATATTCGGATTTTGGCGCTTTGACAAAAATGGGTCTTGTGTTGCAATACCCCATGCGCATTTTCCAGTGTGGCACTGCTGACACATAGTACAACCTATAGCAATAAGCGTAGCTGTGCCAATGTATACTGCATCTGCACCTAATGCAATTGCTTTTATTACATCCATCGAGTTTCTAATCCCGCCTGATGCAACTAGTGAAATCTTGCCTCTTAAGCCTTCCTGTCTTAATCTATCATCGACGCTTGCAAGGGCAAGCTCTATAGGAAGTCCAACATTATCCCTTATAACCTGGGGCGATGCGCCTGTCCCACCCTTAAAACCATCAAGGACAATTACATCAGCGCCCGCTTGGGCTACACCACTTGCAATTGCAGCAATGTTATGCACACATGCAATTTTAACAAAAATAGGCTTTTTATACTCCGTAGCTTCTTTTAAGGCGTATATAAGTTGTCTTAAATCTTCAATCGAGTAAATATCATGGTGCGGAGCAGGACTTAGCGCATCGGTTCCTTTTGGTATCATTCTCGTTTGGGCAATAGAAGCTGTAACTTTTTCGCCGGGCAAATGACCACCTATGCCTGGCTTTGCACCCTGGCCAATTTTAATTTCAATTGCGCTTGCTACATCAAGGTACTCTTTGTAAACCCCAAAACGTCCACTTGCCACCTGAACTATTATATTGCCTTCAAATTTATAGTGGTCTTTGTGAAGGCCACCTTCGCCAGAGTTGAAGTACGTACCAAGCTCAACTGCTGCCCTGCCTATAGCTTCAATAACGTTGTAATTCAGCGCACCATAGCTCATTGCAGCAAACATTATTGGTATTTCCAATTCAAGCTGAGGGTATAAAACAGTTTTTAATTTACCATCTTCTATCTCTAAATAATCAACTTTTTTACCTAAAAATGTTTTTAACTCCATTGGTTCCCTTAAAGGATCAATTGATGGGTTTGTTACTTGTGAAGCATTTATAAGCATATGATCCCAATACACAATATACGGTTTATCTGAACCCATAGAAACAACTGGTGCCCCGCCAAAAGCTGCCCTTTTTTTGACACCAACCACATTCCATTTGCCCCAGCTTTCGTTAATACGATAAGGGTTTTCGCGGTTTTCTATTGTAATGGCCTCTGTTGGACAAAACGCAGCGCATCTATTACAACCTACGCATTTCGCATCCCAGTTCCATATTTTATCTTCTTCTTCATCGTAAAATGTAGCATCAAAAGAGCATTGCTCAACACACGCTTTACACTTAATACACCTATCTGGATCCCTTATAACATGAAAATCTGGCGGTGTATAAGTTTTAACATCTTTCATCCACTTCACGTTATTACTCCCCTTAAACAGAAATATAATTTAAGGATAAATACATACAATAAAAAATAATCATTGTCAATACTGTTAATTATTTAAATAAAAATATTAAAAAAATGTAATATATTTGATATGCACTATAACTTTTTAATCAATATTACAATACGCCTGTTAACCGGATCTTGGGGCAATGTTCCTGGCATAGGCCTTGTATCACCATAGCCAACAACACTACTAAAGCGCTCCGAAACAATACCTTGAGATTCAAGTATCTTTCTTGCTTCATTTGCTCTACCAATAGATAAATCCCAATTAGATATAAACCAGAAACAACTGGTGTATAATTTGCATAACCTTCTATGACAATTTTATTTGGAAGAGGTCTGATATTAGAAGCTATTATCTTCAATATATCAATTGTATATGGTTCTGGTTTAATGGAACCATTTGCAAACATTGGTCTATCATTTTTATCAAATAGAATAATATTCAAACCTTCTTCATTAATCGAATATTTTATCTGCACACCATAAGGAGCAATTTCTTTATTTGACTTAATAGCTTCTTGAATTTTACCCAGGATTGATGTCATTTGATTTTGCATTTCGTATTTATTTTCATATCTTTTTATTTGGGAAGCTTGATTATTTATAGTTATGGGTTTATTCTCAGAAGGCACCTGGCTGACCACAAGCTGTTTTGAGCCTATATCAAATACTCCTTTTGATGGATTTAAACCGCTTCCTTGAGATACGCTTACAGATTGCATAGGGTGTGTAAAGTAATACTCAATAATTTTTCTTTGCTGTTCGTTTGTTGCTGCAACAAGCCACATAACAAGGAAAAAAGCCATCATTGAAGTCATAAAATCGCCATAGGCTATCTCCCATACGCTTGATTCTGGTGGTTTTGACTTCTTGCATTTCTTCTTTCGCACTAAATTGGTACTGTCTGCCATTTAGCGCCTCTCTTTTGCAAGCTTTTCTACCTCATCAAATTCAGTGCGATATACTGGCGGTACAGTTTGTCTTACTGATTCCATAGCAATAATAGGTGCGTCACCTTTTGCAATAGAAATAATGCCAACTTTAAGTGATTTTAAATATCCCACAAAATCTTCATTTTTTAGTTCCTGTACGGTAGCCATTGGACCAATCACCACATAACAAAGTAGTAAGCCCAAAAAAGTACCTGTAAGCGCACCTGCAACATGGTGACCTACTTCTAAAATAGAACCCCCCAGTGCGCCCATGGTTAAAATAACACCCATAACAGCTGCAACAATACCCATACCAGGCATACTCTCGGCAATTTTTGCCACCATTTTTGGTGCTACAGATATCTCTTTTTCTACAACTTCAATATTAGAGTCAAGCATTTCATCAAGTTTTTCTATTTCAATACCAGTTACAATGTTTCTTATTGCATCAATCACAAATTCTCTTATTTCTTTGTTTTTGAGCAAAAAGGTATTAGACTGCATAATAGGGCTTTCTTCTGGCTTATCAACAATGGCTTCAAGTGATAATATGCCATCTTTTCTTACTTTAACTGATAAGTTGTAAATAAATAGTAATAATTCCAAATATACTTTTTTATTAAAAGGGTTTGGCTTTGCAAACCCAACAATAACCTTTATAGCATCCTTCATAATAGAAGGTGTAGTAGAAGCAACAAGTATACCCGCTGCACCGCCAAATAAGACGATATATTCCGATACCTGTATTAAAACAAGTGGCTTTCCGCCGCCCAAAACAAAACCTGTTAAAATAGCAGCAATGGTAAGTACAACACCGATTACATTCATTTATACCCCACACTAATACAATCGGAATATATGCAAAAAAAATAAGTTATTTCTGTCTTTTGTCAATAACTCTTACCATTTTGCCTGGCATTCTTTGTATTGTATTTTCTGGAACAATTTGCAATATGCAATGAAAACCCAATAAATCATAGAGAGCGTTTTCCAGCCTATTTCTTGCTTCAGATGAAAAACCATTTGTTTTTTCTAAAATTATTGTAATCTCATCTTTACCTTTCGTGTTTTCAAGCACAATTTGATAGTATGGGCCAATTGTTTCATACTGAAGTAAAATCTGTTCAATTTGAGATGGATAAAAATTAACACCTTTAACTTTTAACATATCATCCGTGCGTCCTTTTAGTCGAGAAACTCTTAAGTGTGTCCTTCCACAATCGCACTTGTCTCTTGAAACAATTTTTGTTATATCTTTTGTACGGTACCTTATTAGCGGCAAACCTTCCCTTGTTAGAGTTGTGATAACAAGCTCGCCTTCTTTTCCATCATCAAGGGGATTTAGTGTATTTGGGTCTACAATTTCTGCAATATAGTGATCTTCCCATATATGTATGCCAGATTTTGCCTCACAATCAATACCCATGCCAACACCACCAGTTTCCGTCATGCCTATAATATCAAATGTTTTAACCCTCATCTGACTTTCAATGCGAGCCCTAAGTTCATCTGACCATGTCTCTGCTCCCAAAATGGCTACGCGTAAATTTGTTTTAGAAAAATCAAAGTTGTTTTGTTTTGCAACTTCTATTAACCTTTGTGGGTACGAAGCAATCGAGCAAATGGCAGTTGTTTGAAAATCTTTTATGAATTTAAGCTGGAGTAGAGTCCTACCTGCACCCATTGGTATAATAAAAGCACCGATCTTTTGAGCACCAAAGTGGAATCCAAATCCACCATTAAATAAACCAAAAGATGGCATTATCTGGATTCTATCTTTTTTGTCAACGCCAGCTGCATAAAAACACCTTGCAACAATTTCTGCCCAATTTTCCACATCGGACTGGCTCATAGCATTCACTACAGGCGTGCCTGTTGTGCCTGAGCTTGTATGTATTCTTACTATTTTGTCTGTATAGGTAATATGATTCAGAGGGTAAGCTTCTCTGAGTTCTTCTTTTGTTGTAAAAGGTAATTTTTTTAAGTCATCAAGGCTTTTTATGTCATCTGGCTCAATTGAATCATACTTTGATTTAAGAGATGAATTAGAGTTTTTTATTAAAGAAAGTGTTTGTTTTAAGCGATCAAGCTGAAGTTTTTGGATCTCTTCTTGAGGCATTGTCTCAAAATGTTCATTGAATATCATTATTAAACCCCTTGTTAAAAAATTCTGCATCATTTTTATTAATTAAACTAATGGCTTTTTGATAATCAATATTTAATACCTTTGCTAATTTGGCAAACATATAAATATTTAACATTTTTGGGTTGGATTTTAAAATATACTCCTGTTCTCTTTCAGACAAAAATATAATATTTTGCGAATATAAATAAGCAAGCTTTTTGAGTGAGTTATTTAACAAAACAACTAAATCTGCCTTTTTGTAACCAATAGTTGGGCTTTTGTAATCACCAATTTTTAAGTGTACCTCTACAAGACCACCTTTTTTTGCCATACCATGGATCTCGCTTGATAGTATATTTTGACCATCAAACGATTTAATAATCAGCCTTGATAGGTAAAGTACACCTTCACCGCCCCTTCCCAGTAAAACAATTTTCATTTTAGTACCTTTATGGAGCCAAATGGGCAACTATATATACACTGAGCACAATCGATGCATGTTTTTCTATCAATTTCCACCTGTTTAGTATCCTCATTGAATATAAGCGATTGACACTCAAACTCATCGATACATAATTTACAGCCTTTGCAATCATTATCCACAAAAACTTTAATAATTGGGTTATTTTTTAAACCTTCATCTGTATTGACACACAAATGTCTAAATATAATAACAGCTATTGAAGAATTTTTTTCAATATAATCTTTTGATTGTTTTAGTACTTCAATGCTTTTTTTAAAATCATACGGATCTACAATTTCTAAAAAACCAATATCTAAATTTCTAACTATTTTTTCTATAGATATAGGTTTTACTGCCTCGCCAAGAGAATTAACCGGACTTGATAGTGTTTTTTGATTACCTGTCATAGCAACTGTAGAATTATCAAGTATAACAAGCAAAAATGCAGCGTTATTATGAATTGCATCAATCAAGGCGCTCAGTCCTGTATGAAAAAATGTTGAATCACCAATGATTGCTACTACATGCTGGTTTTTGTCGGAAAGTTTAAATGCTTTATCAAAACCAAAAGCAAAAGATACACTTGCGCCCATACAGAAAACAGTATCTGTTACGCCTAAATTTACACCAAGCGTGTAACAACCTATATCGCCGGCAAAAATGGCATCAGAATAAACTTGCTTTATCTCAAAAAAAGCGCTCCTGTGAGCACAACCCGGACACAAAGAAGGCGGTTTATCTTTAAAATCGATATTAACTGGCACAAAAGAATCCAAAACGCCAATATTGTACAAAATTTGTTCACATACATCCATACTAAGCTCGCCTTCTTTTGGCACAATGTTGTTTCTTCTGCCTTGTAAATTTAGCTGTAGCTCTATTAATGGATAAGTTTCCTCAATAGCTATAGCTTTTTCAAATCTTGATAAATCAATATTTGGCAAAGGATAGGGCATGTCTGCCTTGGCAAGTGTAACTTTATCTTGTAATTTATGCTCTTGTATTAGCTCATATAGGTTACTATAGACCAAACCACTTGATACAAGTAAAATATTCCCAAAAAAATCGAATTTTAATGAGTTTTTCGAAGCAATACTGAAGAGTTTTTCATTTAATTTTTTATGTAATATAAACCTTAATTTGGGTGTTGCAGCAAACCTAGCTGGGTCTTTTTTAAACTCTGCATTTAAAGTAATATTTTCAATATTGTCTTGCACAACAATATTTTGTCTTCCATGCGAGATACGCGTTGTGGTCCTAAGCATTACTGGTAGTTTATAGGTTCTGCTTAACTCAACAGCTTTTTTTGAAAAGTCATAGGCTTCTTTTATATCTGATGGATCAAAAACGGGAATTTTTGCAAATAAAGCTAACATACGAGAATCTTGCTCGGTTTGCGAAGAATATGGGCCTGGATCATCTGCTGCAACTACTACAAATGCCCCTTGTGTACCCACAAGAGAAGCGCTCATTAATGGATCAAGTGCAACATTAAGGCCTACCTGTTTGCAAAAAAAAGCTGAATCAATACCCGTAAAACTTGCGCTTAAAGCTTCTTCCAATGCTACTTTTTCGTTTATAGACCACTCAATATAAGCATTCAAATTGTATTTTGATTTTAAATATAGGCCGTAGCGCAAAATCTCGCTTGAAGGCGTTCCGGGATAAGCACTTGCAAACCTCACATTGCTCTCTAAGAGCGCCTGAGCTATCGCTTCATTGCCAGACAAAATCTCGATCATGAATATACTTTTAGCAAAAAATACAAATTTTGCAAGCACCTTGAAAAAAAAGCTTTTTTTAATAAAATGTGTATAATAAAGCAACAAGGAGTTAAAATGTTAGAAAAAAACGCATTGGTTATTGATAAAAAAGCTACATACTTAAAGAAGTTACTTGAAAATATAAATCCAAAACCAATTCAAGTAAGTAAAGAAATCTATACAAAGCCTCAATTAAAACACGAAGATGTGGTAGTATTGTCTGGTTTTGGAAGTGGACATATTGCAAAACGTTTGATTGAAGATTTTCCAAAAAATACGATTATTTGTTATGAAACGGATTTAGAAGGCCTAAAATATGTTCTTGACAATGTTGATGTATCGGACTGTTTTGTGCATGATAATTTCTTTTTCTTTGCAAGCGATGAAGAAAACATAGAAAATACCATAACCGCAACTTTTAATTTATTTGTCGGAAAATTTAACTTTGGAAATCTCCAGATCATTACAAACCCACTTTTAGAACCATCAAAATCTCAAAAAATTAATGATATTATTCAAAAGCTATATACACCGATACTATTAAACCGAAACACACTTTTATTAAAATCTCAGTACATAATAGAAAATATTGTAAAAAATATATCCGATGTTGCTTTAGGCTTTAATCTTGATTATTTAAAAAATAGGGCCAAAAATAAGCCTGCATTAATTGTTGCATCTGGTCCATCTCTATCAAACGATATAGAAACAATAAAAAAATACCACAATAGATTTATTGTAATTGCAGTTGATTCTGTAATTAATATTCTAAAGCAACACGATATAAAACCAGATATTATATGCGGCCTTGACTATCAGCAAGTTACGCTTGAAAAATACTCTCCTTTAATGAAAAAAACTCAAGCTGACGATAGTATCTTTGTATTTGAGCCAGCTATATTTTACCAGATACCAAAATTATTTAAAAATAAAGTTTTCAAAACGGAAGAAAACAGCTTTTTGGAGTTGCTCGATATAAAACCTAACTACGAAGTTTTTCCAATTAATGCCGTAACACACTTGGCTGTAAATGTTGCCTATATTCTTGGTGCAAACCCTATTGTATTTGTTGGTCAAGATTGGGCATACACCAAAGCCCAGCATCACGCAAAAGGCACTATTTTGCCTCAGGGTCTTCCAGAAAAATTAATCTGGGTAAAAGGCAATTATGAAGAAAAGGTCCCAACAGATGAAAATTTATTTTCAGGTCTTACCATAATGTCTGAGATTGCAAATTTTTTAACCTCAAAAGGCATACAGGTTATAAACGCAACAAGTGGTGGTGCATATATAGAAAATACACAAATAGAAAAACTTGAAGAATTTGCAAAAAGGATCAAAAAAAATGCTACTATAACAATAAAATTCAATAAAAAGCCATCTTTGTCAATATACATTAAAAAACTGAAAAACATACTTTTAGAAATGAACAAAGCAATTCATAAAGCAGATAAAGCTCTAAAGATAAACCAAAACATACAAAAAACATATGAAAAAACTAAAAATATGGAAAAAATCAGATCAAAAGTAGAAGAATCCAATAAAATCAATAATGAATTATACAACAACCCTGTAATGACCAAATTTGTATTTTTTTACTATTTTCAAGAATTTTACAATTATTTCAAAGAAGAAATTGACATAGAAAACCAAACTCTGGAAAAAAGATTAGAACAGTCAAATAAATACTTTGAGTTAATAAAAACTCTCACTCAAAACCTGATCGAGCTTGTTCAAAAAACAATTAAATACCTTGAACTAAAAAATGCTTTTTTGCAAAAATTTGAAGAAAATGTAAAAAACAATGATAAATTGTTTGAATTACTGATGAACTGCTATGATTTTGGCGATATATACTTTGGTCTTGAAATATTAGATAAAATAAATATACAAAACAATTCAAAACTCATATTTGCAAAGGCAAAACTTTTATCAAACTACAGATATTTTCACAAACATGCGGTGGAATTGTATGAAAAAGCCATTGAACTTGACCCGGATTTTGAGTTAGCCAGAAACGAGCTTGCTGTTGAGAAGTACAAAATTATTTCTCATCTCATTCTTGCAAAAGATGCTATTTTAAACAGAAATGATTTTATTACTGCAAAAAGACTCATAGAAAGAGCAAAAGATTATGACCCAGACAATGAGCACACCATACAGTGGCTATCAATGATAAACAACTTAGAACAAATGCAAACAATGCAAGAGCGCCAAAAGGTAATCAAAGAACAGCTCAAAATCGAAGGTACTATACCCGAATACGATAAAGCCATTGAATTATTAAAACAAAATAAAATTGATGAAGCCTACAGTGTGCTTGAAAATCTAAACAAAAAATACCCGGCTTTTGGTGATGCGCTTTTTTTAATGGGAAGCATTTTAATCGACAAAAAAGATTTTGATAAAGCCCTTGATTTACTCAATCAGGCGAAAAACCTTCTTCCGTACCATCCATTTGTTTATGTTGCACTTGCAAAAATTTATATGTCAAAAGAAATTTACGATAAAGCAAAGGAAGCATTAGAAACTGCATTGAGTCTAAATCCTGCTTTAAAAGACGAAATTGGAGAAAATCTTGGAGATTTGTATTACGAGTTTGGTGAGTACGAAAAGGCTTTATCACTTTATGAATCACACCTGCAAATAACTCAAGATAAAAGAAAATTACTTATGAAAATAGCACTATGCTATAAAGGTTTGGGGTTGATTCAAAGCTACAATCAGATTTTATCAAAACTGCAAGAACTGTCAACAAATGCCTAAAAAAACTTTAAAAAATAGAAATAAAAAAATGCTGGTTTTGATAAATACAGAAAAAAACCCACTGACATTGCTGTCAGTGGGTAAATGCTTTAATTTTTACTTTTTCTTTCCTTTAGAAGCAGGTTTTTCTTGTTTATTGATTTCTTCTTTAAAAACTGCACCTACTTTAAATGCAGGCAATTTAAAAGCAGGAATTGTGATTGCTTCGCCAGTTTGAGGATTTCTACCTTTCCTTTGAGCTCTATTTGATACATAAAAACTACCAAAGCCTGTAAAAAGAACGCTCTCGCCAGATTTAAGTGTTTCCACTATTGTAGATAGAGTAGCATCTAAGAATTCTTTCGCTTTTTCCTGAGAAATATTGGTTTTCTTAGCCAATACTTTTACAAACTCGTTCTTTGTCATAGAAACCTCCCTTTATTGGATAAACTTTTCATAGTTTAATGAGTTTATATTGATTTGTCAAAGAAAAATTAATCATTTTTTAGCTTTTGGTTTCTACCAATAAAAAAATACAAAATTGATCCCAAAAATGGCAAAACGATAACAAGAACAAGCCATATAACTTTGGTTAATCCATCTTTAAAATCGCTTTTTAGTATATCTATTAAAGCAAAAAGCCACAATGCAACTGCAATTAACGATAATAAACCCATAACAAAAAAACCTTCAAATAATCCCATATCAACTCCACTAAGTAAATTTAAAAAAATTGTAATAAAATTTATCGCTTATTGCAAGGTGTTTTGTGTTCTAAAAATAATTTGTAACTTTTTGAAAAATCACGATATATAGGGTCATTGTAGCTTTTATGACAAACAACACACTGACCAACTTCATAAATTTTTACAAGCTCATCTTTATTAAAAGCTCTTTCACCTTTTACAGGAAAACTTTGCATTTGCCTGCCATGCTCGTTGACTATCATATCAAGCGGTACATCGCCTAAACCACTTGCTTTTGCATCACATGTAGGCGTAAATTTAAACTGTTTAGTATATGGATTAAAGCTCAAATTACCCGTCCCAAAGCCCATTGTACTAGGATTATGATGACAATCTTCACAACTTCTAGATTGTAATTGTGTTGTGTGTGGATCTATTGTAGCTACACTTAAACCCTTAATTTGTTTAACAAATTTAAAGTCTTTATTAAAAATAGTGATAAAATCCTGGCAACCAGGTTCAACTGGCATAACTTTCCCATGCGGGTCAAATGCCAGCTGAGGTGTTTCAAAACGCACATAGCTATTTAGCTCAGCATAAGCACCAGGTGTGTCTTTGTACTTTATCCAATTAAGTTGTTTTAGACCTTCAAAATTGACAATATGGCAACCATAGCACTGTGGCGCCCATGCAGAATGACAAGCTTGGCATGATAAATTTTTATGCCCAGCAAATGTATGATAGGGTTTATTATTTACAAGCGGAATCGGTATTGCTTTGCCTGTTTCTTTACTAAAAAATATAGCTTTGCCGTTAATCTTTTGAACATTGTAAATTATCTGACCTGTGCGTTCCTCTAAAGCTGCATAATCACCTGCTTTTAATGGCACTTTACCATTAAGAAAAGCTAATTTCAAAGCCAATGAATTTGGAGGCACTTGTACAAAATGAGGTTCATGGCAGTCTTTACAGGTAATTCCTACCTGTTGTGTCATGTTTTTGTAGTGAAGACCAAGACCCATTGTATCAGACATTGTATGGCAATCAATACAACTCATATGTGCTTTAGTATAATGAACATCGCCTGGCAAATCTAAATAATACCTATCTGGGTTACCTAAAATATTATAATGTGATGGACCACCATCCATAAATGGTGTGCCATATTCTTCTGTTTCATAGTGACCAAAGTACGATAAACCAATTCTACCTGATCTGTTATGGCACTTTACGCATGTTGCATCGCTTATATGCATGGTTAGCTCTACATGAGGATTTCCTTTAACCCACTTAGCATGGCAATCAAGACAGCCTCCACCACGCTCTTGTATTTCTTTTGTAGGACCCTGACCGTAGGGTTTATATAAATGACAGGCTCCACAGTTTTTTTCATAATATTGAATAGCTTTATTTTCTTTAAATTTTCCTTCGTATAAATCTTTAACAGTAACATCACTTGAAAGATTATCCGTGTAGCCAAATTTATGTAAAACTGCAGAAATTATTCCCCTATTTGTTGCCATAAGTGAAGTTTCTACTTCCTCAACCTGCTCTTTATGACACTTACCGCAGGTTTGGGCAGCATACCTTAAATCTGCTGGGTTTTTAATCAAACCTTTGTGTGCTTGGGCTTCATTTGTTGTATAAGGATTGCCGCCATGGCACACAACGCATCCTATCTGGTCAACCGGGTGAGCCTTATCCATATGAATATCTTTATGGCATACAAAGCAGGATTCCTTTTGAGGATTTACATGTGGTTTTTGACTTTGCCTGTACACTGCTATAAATAAAATCGCTATAGTTAACACAACAAGTATTACTATTGTTTTTTTCATTGTCTAAAAATCATTATATAAAAAATCATAATAAAATACAAAACAAAACCAAATAAAAATAAACGCTTCAAGATATGGCCTTTTTGAGTTGGCAATAAAGCAAAAGACAGTAAACCAAAAAAAGGAAGTATTATACCCGCAATAAAAGGAGCTATATATATCAAGCTTTCCTGTATTGGCCAAAAAAACCACGGACCCCATATAATTGGTCGTTTTGCACTTGATACTATATCAAAAGGAGCACTGATAGGTAGCAGAGCACTTAGTAAAACTGTTACAAAAAAAGCTATCAGTGTATTTTCAAAGTTTGTAAACATGCGCTTTATATGGTAATAATTAAGTAAGATAAGTATAATAGGTAATATACTAATATGGTAAAAATAAAAGTACAAAGAAGGATACTGCTGAGAGTAAAATAAGCTGGCAATGTACTGACCAAAAAAAGGCACAGATAAAATAATATGCTGCATAATAAGCGAAGCAGAATCACTTTCATTGTTTGCTCTCAGCACAAAGCCAGTAAACATTTCAAAAAAAGAAACTACAAGTATTGCAGCCAAAGCAAACCAATATACATACTTTTTGCCTACATAATCATCTATTTGCACATGCCATATCGTATGAATAAGTAGAAAAATAAAAAAAAGCTCACTTGAATAAAAGTGAGCTGAGCGAATCAACCATCCATACCTATAGGCATCTTCAATCAAAAACATACTATTCTGTGCTGTTTCAAATGTTGTGGGATCATACCTATAAAGCAGCATTACACCAGATATTATTGATATACCTAAAAAGGCCAGCGTAAGCCAGCCAATATAATATGTAAAATCCTGTTTTTTGAACATTTAAACGGAATCAATTGTCCTTTTAACTATATCTAGCGTATCATTTTTTAGTTTTTCTAAATTTTCTGGACTATTTGCTTCAAATCGTAGTACAAGTGCAGGTTGCGTATTGCTTGAGCGCACAAGCCCCCAGCCGTTTTTTGTATTGAATCTTATACCATCAATTGTTATTATATTTGTTATAGCATATTTTTCTTTGTTTTTTATATAGTAATCTTCAATTTCTTTTGTAACTAATACTTTTTTCTCTTCTGGGCAGTCTATTCTGATTTCTGGCGTATTAAATGTTTTTGGCAAATCATTTTTCCACTTTTGTAAATCTATGCGCTCTTTTGCCAAAATTTCAAGCAATCTCAATGAAACATATATAGCATCATCATAACCAAAATACCTATCGGCAAAAAATATATGCCCACTCATTTCACCGCCAAGCAAAGCTTTTTCTTCTTTCATTTTTGCTTTAATTAAAGAGTGGCCTGCTTTCCACATAATAGCTTTTCCACCTGCTTGCTCAATTTTGTCATATAACACTTGAGAACATTTAACTTCGCCAATAATTGTTGCGCCTTTGTGTTCTTTTAAAATATGCTGGGCAAAAAGCAACAATAGTTGGTCTCCATACATAGTTTCTTCATTTTTTAATATAACACCTATTCTATCAGCATCTCCATCAAAGCCAATGCCAATATCAAAAGAATTATCTTTTAATGTTTTTTTAAGTTCTTTAAGATTTTCCTCAACAGTTGGATCTGGATGGTGGTTTGGAAATGTACCGTCTGGTTCAATAAAAAGGCCAATAACATCAAAATCCAATTCTTTAAGTATGGGGTAAGCTATAAAACCACCTGTACCATTACCTGCATCTAACACAACTTTCGGCTTATTTGGCAATTCTTTTAATTGTCTAAATTGGTTCAACATGTATGTTGTATAATCTTTTATTATATCGTATGTGCTAAATTCGGGCTTTCCAATTTCAATTACATCTGTAGATTTCATAATTTCTTTTATAGTTTGAATTTCTTCACCAAAAATAGTATTTTTGCCAACACTTAGCTTAAAACCATTATACTGGGGTGGGTTGTGGGAGGCAGTTATCATTATACCGCCATCAACATGCAAATTAAACAGCGAAAAATACGCAACAGGCGTAGCAACAAGGCCTATATCTATAACTTTTACTCCCCTGTAATTAAGCCCATAGCACAAAGCATTAAATAATTTTTTTGAGCTAAGCCTTGCATCATAACCAATACTAACTGTTAAGTCTTCTTTTTTAAAAGCTTTTTTTAGATGCGCTGCAAATGCCTGCCCAAGTGTGCAAGCAAACTGCTCATCTAAATTTTCACCCACTATCCCTCTTATGTCATATTCTCTAAAAATACTATCGTCAACTATCATTTTTTGCCCCACTTTTCCAATATTAAAGAAGCGCATTTTTTACCAGAGTTTAGCATACCGCCAAATATAGGACCCATTCTGTGAGCACCAGAGCAAGCATTTGCAGCCATACCGCACACATAAAGACCATTGTATATTTCTTTTGTATGGTTAACTGTATCTTGTTCTCCAACATCTGCCCACATGGGTTTTTCACCAGGCACACCGCCTGAATCTGTATTTAGCTTTACACCAGCTTTTCTAACAAGTGTTTGAGCTAAATGTGCATCGTGGCCCGTGGCATCTACTGTAAAGCTTGCGCTAACAACTATGGGGTCAACTGGCAAACTCGCCATATTAACGGTTGTCCAGTTTATTACAACGCCACCTACCCTGTATTGCCCATCAACTTTTTTTAGCACTACATCTTCTATTTCTATACCATTAAATATTTTTACGCCAGCTTTAACTGTTTTTGATATGAGTGTTGAAATAGCTTCTATAGAGTCTGCTGTATAGTAGTTTGGCTCATATAAAACTGTTTTTATATCAAACTCATCAAGTATAGCTTTTCCATCTTCCTGGACAACTATCTCATTAAACATCATTGCACCACCCCACATACCGCCACCTACAGATAATCTTTTATCAAATAGTGTAACTTTAAGGCCGTTTTTTGCAAGCTCATAACCGCAAATTAACCCTGCAGGACCACCGCCAACAATAACACAATCGCAATCAAGCTGTGATAATAATTTTTGACTGTAGCGCTCAATAATCGCCTTAGAAATAATTCTTTCATCCAATGCCATAATCTATCCTCCTATCTAATATTCTCCCACATAAAACACTCCATATGGACTAAATTCACTGCCATAGACTTTTTTAAGCACTTCTTTGTTTTGCGTTATAAGCACACCTTTTGATTTTTGTGGTATGTATATTGGCAAATTTGATTCTTTTTCAACATAATACAATAAATCTAAATGCACATTATTACTCATAACATATTTTGCTTTATTTTTCAAAATTATGCTTGCTATCTTTTTACCATAAACCGACACATCAGGCATATAGCTAGCCTTATAGGGTACATATACCATACTATAAGCTGCCTTTGCACAAATCATAAATACAACAATATACATGTATTGCTCTAGCGCATATTTTTTGGATAGTTGGTATAAAAATACAACCACAAAAACGCTAAAAATTAGCAAGATTAAATAGTTTGATCCTTTAGCAAATAAATAGCCAAATAAAATTGCACCGCTAATTAGAATAATTGTAAAAATAGCAACTAATTTAAGATAAAAACTATCTATATTTACTTTATAAAATGATGCCAAACTTGCAAAAAAAGGCACCAGAATTAAATAATTCTCAAATGGCAAAATCCACATTAAAAAAAATACTGCAATACTTCCATTTAATGCAAACCTGTAAAGCCTGGTATCGTATTTTCTAAAGAAATTTTTAATAAAAATTGACCATGGTAAAAGCAAAAAAAATGCTATAAATGGAAAAGAAATCAAATGCCCCATATAATTTTTAAAATCAAAAGATTCTAAAAAACCCAAAAAAAACGAACCCACAAGGTAGTGAATACTATTTATATTTAAACCATACAAAGCTATACCAAAAAGGCTTAAAAATAATATTAAAATAAGAGCTACCAGATGTTCTTTTATGCTTATTAGTTCTTTATTTTTTTCTAAGACAGCTAAGCAAAGCAAAATAACATAAAACAAAAAAATCGCACTTAAGCCCAATGTTAAAAAAGCCAATACTAGCCATACTTCAAAATTTTTTTGTCTGAAATATACTTTTATCAAAGCCATAAACAAAAAAAATACAGCGCTTGGATACAAAGAGTAAGTATTGACTGATAATAGCACAATTACAGTGGTTAAATAAATAGATGCAAAGTAAAATGGATCTATACCTTCAAACTCATTTTTTAAAATAAATGGCAAAAGTGCAGTTAAAATTACAAAGACAAACTGACCAAATCTTGCTTGCCATTGATTTTCACCAAATATTTTAAACAATATGCTTGTATAGTAAGCACCAAGTGGAGGTTTTTTGAAGTAAGGCTTACCCAGTACTGTTTGCCATTTATAATTGCCACTTTTGTTCATCTGCAAACTTATTATAGCATTTTTAGCTTCTTTATAACTAAAATCCAGCTTACCTAAATTAAAAAGATTTGCTATTAGATAAAGTGCAAAAAAAACGGCCAATACTTGTTTGGGCATTAAAAATTAATAAATAAATCTTCTCTAACTAATACTGCAAGTTGATCCAAAACCTTTTGTTGCACAGAGTTTTTTGCTATTTGAAGTGCAATTTCTCTATTGTTTGCTTTAAAATCTGCGAAACTTGTCAATAATTTATTCAAAATCAAAGCTTTTCCGTCTCTGTCTTTTAGTGTCAAACTTATTGTTATCATGCATCTATAAACTATAGGCAACCCTTCGCTATTAAAAAGAGATGGATCAACCGAATAACTTGTTATATCTGTTTCCAAATAACCCTGTGCATGTAGTTTTTGATCTACAACCTTTATATTATGTGCAATTAATTCATTAATTATGGATTTTTTTAAATATAGAGCAATATCTGGATTTGATGTAGAATTCTTTGGTGTTTCAACATATACAGTTTTTATACTATCAATTACTGATGAGTGTGTGGCTGCACGATAGCCACACGAAGCTAAAATAAACGGAATAACAATTAAAAATATTATTTTGAAAAAGTTTTTTATTTCCAAAGTAGCTTTTTTCATACAATAATGTTTAGGATCTTGTTTTTAACATACACATACTTTTTGATTTCTTTGCCTTCAAGGTGTTTTTTTACTTTTTCTGAGTTTAGCGCAAGCTTTTCAACTTCTTTTTGGTCTGCATCTTTAGTGGTTTCAACTGTATCTCTGAGTTTTCCATTTATCGTAATTGCAATTTTAACTGTATCTTTGGTTGCATATTCAAGCTCAACTTTAGGCCAGCTTTGAGAAAATACAATTTCACTATGACCCAACATTTCCCAAAGCTCGCAAGCTAAATGTGGCACAAAAGGGCTAGCCATTATGGTTAATTTTTCAAGTGCTTCCTTGAAGTAGCCAAGTTCATCTTCTTCAGGGTTAAAACTATATAAAAAGTTTACAAATTCCATCAATTTAGCAATTGCTGTGTTAAAATGATAGTTTTCAATATCGTTTGTGACTTTTTGCACGCAAGAGTTTATCTCATAGAGAAGCTCTTTAATGCGAGGCGTCAGTGTACCTTGCAAAGGTGCATCTTTGACTTTGAAAGCATAATTTGCAATAAGCCTATAAAGCCTATTTAAAAATCTAAATGAGCCTTCAATGCCTTCATCAGACCATTCTAAATCTTTATCTACAGGTGCTGCAAACAGGATAAATAACCTGGCAGTATCTGCACCGTAAGTGTTTACAATATCGTCTGGATCCACCACATTGCCTTTGGATTTACTCATTTTAGCGCCATCTTTTATAACCATTCCTTGTGTTAACAAGCGCTTAAATGGCTCACTTGACTCAACATAGCCAAGATCCCTCAACACTTTTGTAAAATACCTTGCATATAGTAAATGCATTACCGCATGTTCAATGCCGCCAATGTATTGATCCACATCCATCCAGTATTTAACTTTTTGTTTGTCAAATATATCTTTATCGTAATCAGGAGAACAATACCTCAAGAAATACCAGCTTGATTCTACAAATGTATCAAAAGTATCTGTTTCTCTTTTTGCTTTTGCACCGCATATTGGACAGGTAGTATTTACAAAACTCTCTACTTTTGCCAATGGTGAACCACCAAAACCTGTTATCTCTACATTTTCGGGTAACTCAACAGGTAAATTTTCTATGCTTTCTGTTACTACACCGCAATTTGGACAATAAATAATTGGAATTGGAGCACCCCAATAGCGCTGACGAGACACGTTCCAATCCCTTAATTTGTATTGATAAGCTTTTCTTGCTAGGTTCTTACTCGCAAGGTGTTCAACAATTTTTTCTTTAGCCAATTCATTTTGCAAACCATTAAACTCTCCTGAATTTACAAGAAATCCACTATCAACAAAGCTGCTTTTCCAGGTTGTTACATCTTTGCTTAAATCTTCGCGGTAAATTACAATCTTTTTTGGTATGTTAAATTTAGTTGCAAACTCAAAATCCCTTTGATCGTGCGCTGGCACACCCATTACAACGCCTGTACCATACTCCATTAAAACAAAATTAGCAATATAAAGTGGCACAATTTCACCATTAGCAGGATTAACTAAATTAATACCGCTATATATGCCGTCTTTTTCTTTATCGTAATCTTTTTTTATGTCCAGATCAACTATCATTTTTTCAACATAATCCAATATATTTTTGTCCTTTACAATCTCTTTTACCTTTGGGTGTTTTGGCGATATACTAACGAATGTTACACCAAACAATGTATCGGGTCTTGTTGTAAAAACTTCTAAGTACTCATCTGATTTTTCAAACTTGAATTTGATAAAAGCACCTTCACTTTTTCCTATCCAATTTATCTGTTGGCTTAAAACCCTACTTGGCCATCCTTGTTCTAATAATTTAATATCTTCTAACAATTCATCTGCATAATCTGTAATTTTAAAATACCAGCTAAAGATAGTTTTTTTAACAACTTCGCTATCGCATCTCCAACATTTGCCATCTTCTACCTGCTCGTTTGCAAGCACAGTCTGACAGTGTGGACAGAAATTAACTTCTGATTCCTTTCTATATGCCATACCGCGTTTAAACATTTCTATAAATATCTTTTGTTCCCATTTATAGTATTTTGGATCACATGTAGCAATTATTCTGTCTTTATCATAAGAAAAGCCAAGTTTTTGCAATTGACTGAGCATATAATCCATATTTGCGTAAGTCCATTTTGCAGGATGAATCTTTGCATTAATTGCTGCGTTTTCTGCAGGCAAACCAAATGCATCAAAGCCTATTGGGTGCAATACGTTGTAGCCTGTATAACGCTTAAAACGAGCTATAACATCGCCAATTGTATAATTTCTAACATGTCCCATATGAATTTTACCAGATGGGTAGGGGAACATTTCCAAACAATAGTATTTTGGTTTTTCATCAAAATCTACAGCTTTATTTAAGTTTAACTTATCCCAGATTTCCTGCCATTTTTTTTCAATAACACTTGGATTATACTTTTCCATAAGCTACCTCAACACTGCTCCTAAATGTGCATCTTGAACAAGCCTTGCATAACGGGCCAAATAACCCGTTGTAATTTTGGGTGGCTTTGGCTTAAAATGTTTTTTCCTTTCTTCAATTACTTTTTCATCCACAAGCAAATTAATTGTTTTTTCTGGTACATTAATTTCTATTAGATCACCTTCTTCTACTAAACCAATAAGTCCCCCTTTTGCAGCTTCAGGTGATATATGGCCTATAGATAAACCTCTTGTTGCACCGGAAAACCTGCCATCAGTAATTAAAGCTACTTTTGTATCAAGACCCATGCCTGCTATTGCGCTTGTTGGCTGAAGCATTTCTTTCATGCCTGGACCACCCGCTGGACCTTCATATCGAATAACAACACAATCGCCTTCTTTGATCTGTTTGTTAAATATTGCCTTTGTTGCTTCTTCTTCACTATCAAAGACTCTGGCTTTCCCGACAAAATGGTCCATTTTTGCAGATACGCCAGATTGCTTTAGTACTGCACCAAATGGTGCCAGGTTACCTTTTAGTATTGATAATCCTCCTTTTGGATAATAAGGCTTATCAACTGGTCTAATAATATTATTATTTTTAACCTTTGCGTTTTTGTAGGAGTCATAAATTGTAGCGCCTGTTACAGTAATGCAGTCTCTTTTTATTAAACCAATGCTATCAAGTCTACTCATAATAGCCATCACACCACCTGCATTGTCAAGATCTTCTAAGTGGTATGGCCCAACTGGACTAAATGAACACAAATCGGGTGTTTTATCGCTTATTTCATTGAATATATCAAGAGAAAGCTCTATATTTGCTTCTTGAGCAATGGCAAGCAAATGAAGCACAGTGTTTGTAGAACATCCCATTGCCATATCAACTGCAATGGCATTTTTTATACTATCAATTGTTATTATATCCCTTGGTTTTATATTTTTTTCCACTAGTTCAACAATCTTAGCACCTGCAAGCTTTGCAAGTCTTACACGTGCTGCATACACAGCAGGTATTGTACCGTTTCCAGGCAAACTCAAACCTAAAGCCTCGCTTAAGCAATTTATAGAATTTGCAGAATACATACCAGAACAAGACCCACATGAAGGACATGCTATATTTTCTATTTCTAATAACTCTTCTTCGTTTATGCTACCAGAAATGTATTTTCCTACAGCTTCAAAAGCCTGCGCCAAATCTATATCTTTACCCTGGTATTTACCGGCAAGCATTGGACCACCGGATATCATAATTGTTGGTATATTAACCCTGGCTGCTGCCATCATCATGCCAGGTACAATTTTATCACATGCAGGAAGTATCACAAGTCCATCAACTGGATGTGCATTTACCATAATTTCTACAGCATCTGCAATATTTTCCCTTGATGGCAAAGAATAGTGCATCCCTAAATGACCCATTGCAATACCGTCATCTACACCTATGGTGTTAAATTCAATAGGTGTTCCACCTGCCATATAAATACCTGCTTTAACAGCTTCAACAAGCGTTTTTAGGTGCACATGACCAGGCACTATATCGTTTGAAGAATTGGCAATAGCAATAATTGGCCTTGAAAGTTCTTCATCGGTAAAGCCATCTGCTTTAAACAAAGATCTATGTGGTGCCCTTTCTGGTCCCTTTAACATAATATCGCTTCTTCGCATACTTTCAACTCCTTCAAAAAATACAATTTTGTTAAAATTATAACTTAAAAAATCTTTGTGTCAAATAATATAGGTTTTAAATACTTGACTTATAAGAGTGTTAGTATATTTTAGTAATGTGATTGCTTTACTTACTAGCAAGTCAAGGGGGTGCAAATGAAAGGATTTATTTTCTACAATCCAACACAGATTGTTTTTGGCGAAGATCAAACTAAAAAAATAGGTAAGTATATAAAAGATAAAAAATGCTTATTATTGTATGGTGGTGGGAGTATAAAGAAAAATGGAATATACGATAAAGTTGTAGAATCGCTAAATAAATATAACGTATCATTTGTTGAAAAATCAGGCATAAAACCTAACCCGGTGCTTTCATTTGTTTATGAAGCAATTGAATTTGCTAAAAAAGAGCAGGTGGAAGCTATATTGGCCGTTGGTGGTGGTAGCGTGATAGATAGTGCAAAAGCTATAGCAGCAGGTTTTTATTACTATGGTGATGTTTGGGATTTTTTCATTGATAAAGCCCAAATCAAACAAGCTTTGCCCATTTATACAGTTTTAACACTTGCAGCTACTGCTTCGGAGATGAACTCAGGCGCTGTTATAACAAATGAAAAAACAAAGCAAAAATTTAATATAAGAAGCGATTGTTTGTTTCCAAAGGTTTCCATACTGGACCCAATAAATACATACACGGTACCAAAAGACCAGGTGGCAAATGGCAGTGTTGATGCTATTGTACATTTACTTGAAGGCTATTTTACAAAAAAATATCCAAATACACCAATTCAGGATGGTTTTGTTGAAACACTTGTAAAAACAATTATTTCATCAACAAAAGAAATCTTAAAAGAACCGGCAAACTATGACGCAAGGGCAAATTTCATGTGGTCTGCCACACTTGCTTTAAACGGCTTAACCACAGCAGGTATTGGTGAATACGCATTTCCAAATCACATGATTGGCCACTCTTTATCTGCGCTTTTTGATATAGCTCATGGTCAAAGCCTATCTATTGTTTTTCCTGCCTGGCTTAAGTATAATAAAGACACTTTAAACAATAGACTTGAGCATTTTGGTAAAGAGGTCTTTGGCGTAAAATCGCCGGATAAAGCAATAGAAGAACTGGAAATCTATTTTAAAGCAATTGGAGCACCAACAAAACTAAAAGATGTTAATCTATCCGAAGCTGACATTGAAGCTATTGCACAAAATGCTATTTCTCTTGCTAAAAAATGGGGTCTAAATGATTACAGTACAGAAAAAATCGCGAGTATTTTAAAATTTGCATTGTAAGGAGGCAAAGTATGGAGGTAAATGCAAATACTCAAATAGGCATAGATGTTTTAAAAAAAGCCATTGATGCAAATAAAACTCAGGTAAGCAACCTGTTGAAAATGCAGCAAAATGCCCAAGACAAGCTAAATACTCAAATTCAAAAAAACGACACAGTGCCAAAATCCAACGTAATAGGGAGTTTGTTTGACAAAAGGGTATAGTAAAAGCTAGTTTATAAATGGATATATAAAAATGCTTGATTGTAGTGTTGAGCTTTTAATTAATAGTGCTATAACTGCGCCAAAAGCTGGTGGCAAAGATGATGTAATTGTTGTTAATTTAACTGATAATGAGAAAATTAAACTCATACTTGATGCAATGGTAAAAATTTCTGAGCGTACTAATTTTAGCTTTTATAAAAGAGATTCAATTACATGTCAAAACATAAAACAAATAATATTTGTAGGCGCAAAAGACTATTACCACAACTATAATTGCGGTTTTTGTGGGTTTGAAACCTGTGATTTGTGCAAAAAAAACGGTGCCTTTTGCGCATTAACCATAACCGATTGTGGTATTGCGCTTGGTTCTTTAGTTAAACTTGCAAGTATTTTGGGCATCGACAATAGAATAATGCTATCACTTGGAAAAGCTGCCATTGAAACCGGTGTTATAAAAGGTGCTGTTGCAGTTTACGGTGTACCTTTGTATGTCAGCTCAAAAAGCATATTTTTTGATAGAAAATATTGAATTTATTCTAAACTACACTGTAAATAGTAATATTTTTCAGAATCTTTTATAAAATCAGTTTTTAATTTAAAACTTCTATCATACAAAGGACATGACGTAACGATTGTATGAAATTCACCAGCTTCGCCTGCTAGATCAATGTGCGGATTTTCGTTTAAAAATCTATATAAATCGTCTTCTGTTTCAAAAGTGTATCCTAAATATTTTTTATCAAGCTTAAATTTATCGCAAGCAATTATACTGTATTTAAATCCGCAATCCAGCATTTTCTTGACTAAAATTTTACTGTCTTGTTTCCACAGTGGTTCTAAAAACTCTTTGTTTGATCTTTTAGCAAGTTCTCTTAGCCAATCGTAATGAGACTCCAAGTAAATATCTCCACTTATAATCATATCAATATCAAGTGCTTTTAAAAATTCTACAAATTGTTCCTGACCATTTTTCATATCAAATATTAAAAGTTCTTTTTTGCATGATTTCGCTAAAAGTTTTAGAGCATTTAAGTTTTCATAATGAACAGATAAACCTACTGTAGTCTTTAGCAGCAAAAAATACTTGACATAAATATCGTTTTTTTGAGCTAAATAAGTGGCAAAGAGACCGTCTTTGCCACCTGAAAAAAATGATATAGCTTTCAAATTTAATTAAGATGCTGCTTCTACTTTTACAAGTTCAATTTCAAAATTAAGGTTTTTACCAGCCAAAGGATGATTACCGTCAAGTGTTAGCTCTTCTTCGTTTTTGTCAATTACACTAAATAGCACTACACTGCCATCGGGCTGTTGACCTTGAAGTCTATCTCCAATTTGAGGATCTAGGTCTGGAGGTAGTTGAGATTTGTTAATTACAATAACACGCTCATTGTAGTATGGCCCGTAAGCTTCTTCAGGTTTTAGTGTAAATGATTTTTTTTGCCCTTCTTCTAAGCCAATAACTGCTTCTTCAAAACCCGGTATTATAGTCCCATCACCTATTATAAACTCCAAAGGGCTTGATTCAATAGATGAGTCAAAAACACTACCATCATCTAATTTTCCTACATAATGTACTAATACCTTGTCGCCTTTTTGCGCAATAGCCATGAAACACCTCGAAATATAAAAATTTATTTAGAAAATCACTCACCAAATGTTATAACTACAAAACCCAACTGAGAGTTTGTACTCATGATGGGCACTATAAGATAAGACAAACCGGGTTGAAGTTGCTTTATGGTAATTTCTTTGTACTTTGCAAAGTCTTCCGGGTAAATTTTGTCAAATTTTTCACCTTCAAATTTCTTATTTGTACCAACAGTTATCTTACCATCTCTTACCAAGTTAATGTCTTTGAAACCTTTTTGTCTTACAAGCTCATTAAAGCATTCATTAATTATCTGATTATTGTTTGACTCAATAGCATTTTTTACAAAATAACTAAGGGGTACAGCTACACTTTTCATAAGTGAATCGGTTTTTGCTTTTTGTGAAGCTTCAAAATTAGCATTCATCTGGGCAATTTTGTTTGAAAATGCCAGCTCTTGTGCTTTTTTAAATGAATTTAGCTTAATAGAGCCATAAAAATACACACCTACAATACATAGTATTAATATTAAAATCACAATATAACATATCTTTTTTGATTCCAAGAGATAACCTCCTTTTCATTTTAGTATATTTAATCTTTGCAAAAAAGTCAAGTGCAAAAATAAAATTGACAAATCACAAAACGATATGTAAAATCCTTAGCGTTATGAGTATTTTTCATGCCATTGTTTTGGGTATTGTAGAAGGCGTATTGGAATTTCTGCCTGTGTCTGCTGCTGGAAACCTCACTCTGGTTGGCAAGTTACTGGGCATACCTTCAAGTGATTTTATTAAAATATATGAAATTGTTATGCAGCTTGGCGCTGTTTTTGCTGTGCTCATTCTTTACGCAAAAAGACTTTTAGTGGATATAAAAACACTAAAAAAGGTAATTTATGCATTTATACCTACAGGTATTTTAGGATTGATCGTATACAAACCTGTAAAACACTATTTATTGTACAATGATAAAATTACCGTAATTTCTCTAATTATAGGCGGCATTATAATTATAGCTATTGAATTATCCAAAAAGAAACCTACTATTTACAAAATAGATGATCTTAGCACAAAAAAAGCTATTTTGCTTGGCTTTATCCAGGCCCTTGCCTTTATACCTGGCGTATCGAGGTCTGGGGCAACTATTGTAGGCGGTATTTTGCTTGGTATGGACAGAAAAACATCTGTGGAATTTTCATTTTTACTTGCGATTCCAACGATTCTAAGTGCTGGTTCATACGCATTATTAAAAGATCATGCTCAAATTTCACATAGTGACTTTTTGGCTATGGGCGTAAGTTTTGTGACTGCCTTGATATTTGCAATCATTAGTGTCAAAACTTTTTTGCGCTTTATTTCAACAAACAATCTAATGGCTTTTGGTTTTTACAGGATTATAGTGGGCATTGCTTATTTGGTGTTTGCTTAAGAATTGGCTACCCAAAAAGAGTAGCCAAAATTTCTACAGATTTAGAGTTTCGTTTGGTTTTAAAATTACTACTTCACATGGAAACTTCACAGCATTCTTAAATTCCTGCGGGTCTGCTTTAATTATATCCCATGTGTTATAGTGTATAGGAAGCACTTTCTTTGGCTTTAAAAACTCAACTGCTTTTGCAGCATCTGTTATTCCCATTGTAAAATTGTCGCCAATGGGTAAAATCGCAAGATCAAGACCATTTTCGCCAATTAATTGCATATCCAAAAACAAGCCCGTATCGCCTGAATGATAAAATTTTTTACCATCAAGTTCAACAACATAACCACATGGGTTTCCTGTATAGATTATTTTATCTCCCTCTATTACACTGCTACCATGATGTGCTATTGTAAGCTTTACCCAAAATGAATCGCTAAACCTATGCGCACCACCTATGTGCATGGGATGGACTTTTGCGGCACCTTTTGATTGACAATACATTGCAAGCTCAAATGGCGCAATAATTGTAGCTGAATTTGCTTTTGCAATTTCAAGTGCATCTCCTATGTGATCTCCATGACCGTGTGTAAGTAAAATGTAGTCTACTTTCACATCGCCTGGTTTAATAGTTGCCTGCGGATTACCTGTTAAAAAAGGGTCAATAATGATAGAAACGCTTCCTTTTGCCATAACTGCCGCATGGCCTAAATAGGTAAGTTGCATAAAGCACCTCCTTTATATTTTTCTGCTGCCTGGCTTTACAAGTGGTATATTTTCTTTACACAAAGGACAATTTTCAGGCTCGTAATTTACAATATTGAGCCTTATTAGCGGAAAGTAATCTAGTTCTGTCTTAAATCCTCCGCCTCTATCAACAAGCGCACCTATACCAACTATATTGTTAGAGTACTGTTTCGTAACTTCAATAGTTTCATAAACGCTTTTCCCAGTTGTAACAACATCTTCTACAACTAATACCCTTTCATTCTTTTCTATAAAAAAATTGCGCTTTAGTGTTAGTACATTATCAACGCGTTCTGCAAAAACACTTCGAGCGCCAAGATGTCGCGCAACTTCATATGAAACCAAAATTGCCCCCATAGCAGGACCAATAACGACATCTATTTTGGCGTCTTTAAAATGCTCTGCAATAGATGAGCATAGTTTTTCTGCATAATCTGGATATTGAAGCACAAGTGCAGATTGCAAATAATATTTGCTATGCAAACCACTTGTCAGCTTAAAGTGACCTTCTAGATAAGCACCACATTTTTTGTAGATATCTAAGGCTTCTTCTTGTGTTAACATTTAATCTTCTCCTTTCATATTTTTAATACAAGCAATGGCTGCCTGTTTTGGGTTTTTGGCTTTTATAATTGGTCTTCCAACCACTATATAGTCTGCTTTGTTTTCTATGGCAAACCTTGGTGTGCTTGCGCGTTTTTGGTCATCTTTTGAGTTATCCATCCTGATGCCAGGTGTAACTACCACGATATCATCACCAAGCTTATCTTTTAAAAGTTTAGCCTCAAAAGGCGAAGCAACAAAACCTCTAAGGCCAACTTCATAAGCATTTTTAGCCAAACCAAAAATTGCCTCTTCAATAGGCTTTTCTATAAACATACCATTTGTTAGACTTTCTTGATCCATACTTGTCAAAATTGTAACACCAAGAAGCATTGCACCGGATTTTCCAAATTTATCTTCATAGCGCTTTTTTCCAGAAATAGCTGCTTCTATCATTGATTTTGCACCTATTGTATGTAACGTAAGCATGGATGCGCCCATTGCACAAGCCTGATAAACAGCCAGCTCAACTGTGTTTGGTATATCAAAAAATTTTAAATCTAAAAAAAACTTTTTATCTTTTGATTTTAAATAATCAATAATCTTAAAACCATACCCGATAAACGGTGCAAGCCCTATTTTGTAAATAGAAACTTCATCGCTAAGCTCATCAACAATCATACATGCATCTTCAAATGTATCAACATCCAAAGCTACAATCAGCCTATCTTTCATATTTTTCTCCTATGCAGTCAAGTATTGCGTTTACAATGGCTTTAGATACATCATCACCGAATTCTTTTGCAATTTCTACAGCTTCGTTTATAACAATGCTTTTTGGCAAATTGGTGTATAATAACTCAAATGCTCCAACTTTGAGTATGCTTTTATCAAGCTGATTGAGTTTTTCATACTCTTTTGAACAATTTTTTATGCATTCTTCAAGTTTTTCTTCAACTTTCAATATACCATCTACAAGCATACCTAGCTCTTCTTTTTCCAAGTCTTTTTTAATTTTTGTTAAATTACACAAAAAATCAGAGAATGCAAATGAATCATTGAGCGTTTTTGCATATAAGAATTTCATTGCTTCGCTTCTTATTGTCCGCCTTGACATAATTTATTATATTGCTTCAAAAAGATTAATCATCTCAAGCAAAGCAAGTGCTGC
Organism: Desulfurella multipotens; assembly: GCF_900101285.1. Taxonomy (NCBI): domain Bacteria; kingdom Pseudomonadati; phylum Campylobacterota; class Desulfurellia; order Desulfurellales; family Desulfurellaceae; genus Desulfurella; species Desulfurella multipotens. Next base: position 6,782 of record NZ_FMYU01000002.1, on the reverse strand, counting down.
ATCAAAACCTTTATTGCCCATTTTTGTGCCAGCGCGCTCAATTGCCTGATCGATTGTGTCTGTTGTCAACACACCGTAAGATATTGGCATTTTGGCTTTTTGAGCTATTTGAGCTATGCCTTTTGTAGTCTCCTGTGCAATAAAATCAAAATGAGGCGTAGCTCCTCTAATAATTGCGCCAAGGCATAATATACCATCAAAATCTTTTTCTACAATTTTTGATAACAAAATAGGTATTTCAAATGCACCTGGCACTTTATAAATAGTTAAATTGTCCTTGCTTCCGCCTTCACGCAAAATTGCATCAATTGCACCCTCAAGCAATTTATCAGATATAAAACTATTAAACCTACTAACTATGATTGCTATTTTTTTATTTTTTGCACTAAGCAAACCTTCAACATAATTCATACATAACTCCCTAAACTTTATTTAACATGTGTCCCATTTTAGTTTTTTTAACAGACAGGTAGCATTTATTAACATCATTTGGCTCAATTTCTATCGGCACTCTTTCTACTACTTCCAGACCATAGCCTTTTAAAGCTACGATTTTTTTAGGGTTATTAGTCATAAGCCTCATTTTTCTAACACCTAAATCTACAAGCATTTGCGCGCCTATGCCATAGTTTCTCAAGTCCGCTTTAAAACCTAACTTTTCATTTGCTTCAACTGTATCGTATCCTTCATCTTGAAGCTTATAGGCTTTAATTTTGTTTGATAAACCTATACCTCTGCCTTCTTGCTGCATGTATAGCACTACGCCTTTACCTGCTTTTTCTACCATTTTCATAGCAGTATGCAATTGGTCACCGCAATCACATCTTAAAGATCCCAAAATATCGCCAGTTAAGCATGAAGAATGAACCCTAACAAGCACAGGTTCATCGGGACTTATGTGACCTTTTACGAGAGCCACATGCTCATAATTATCTATAGAATTAGTATAAACAATAATTTCAAAATCTCCATATTTTGTAGGCAGATGTGCACTTGCCTGCCTTTTTATGAGTTTTTCTGTGCGCATCCTATATTCGATAATGTCTGCAATTGTAGCAATTTTAATATTATGCTGTTTTGCAAACTCAATTAACTGCTCAGTACGTGCCATAGTGCCATCTTCATTCATAATCTCACAAATCACAGCAGCCGGGATCAGACCTGCCATTTTGGCTAAATCCACGCTACCTTCTGTGTGGCCTGCCCTTACCAATACACCGCCTTTTTTTGCAATAAGCGGAAATACATGACCGGGCTTAACAAAATCTTCTGGTTTTGCATCTGGCTTTATTGCTGTTTGTATTGTAAGCGATCTATCCGCTGCAGAAATACCTGTAGTGGTACCATGTTTTGCATCAATTGAAACAGTAAAAGCTGTCCTGAATGGATCTTCGCTTTCTACCATCAAGTCCAGACCCAATCTATCCAAAATTTGTTTTTCGGCAGGAAAACAAATAAGACCACGCGCATATTTTGCCATAAAATTTATAGCTTCAGGCGTAGCAAATTGGGCAGCTATGACTAAATCGCCTTCGTTTTCTCTGTCTTCATCGTCCACAAGGATTATCATCCTGCCTGATTTTATTTCTTCTATTGCTTCCTGTGTGGTACAAAATGCACTTTTTAAGCTTGCTGGAAGATTTTTGTTGTCTTCGTATTTGAGAGATTTAAGCGTTGTATCAAAAACATCAGTTTTTGTTTCCATAATCATTTCACCTCTTTTAAATTCTTAAGATACTTTTCTATAAATTTTCCAAAATAATCAGCCTCAATGTTTAATTTATATGCTGGTTTTCTAAATTTCAATGTTGTATTCTCAAATGTATGTGGAATCACTGCCACCTCAAAATAATTTTCTGTTAAATTAGAAACGGTAAGACTCATGCCATCAACACATACAGAACCTTTTAAAATTACATAGTTATTTATATCTTTTGGCAATTGAACTCTTAAAATGTAAAATTCTCCTGTGTTTTTTATTGATAATAGATTTGCCGTACAATCCACATGGCCAAGTACAATGTGACCAGATAGCCTATCTGAAAGCTTTAAAGCCCTCTCCAGATTTAAATACTCACCAACACTTGCATATTTTAAGTTTGTTTTATCCAATGTTTCTTTTGATACATCAGCCCAAAAACCTTTATGTTCAAGTTTTGTACATGTCAGACAGGCTCCGTTTACAGCAATAGAATCACCCATTTTTAAATCATCCAAAACATGTGTTGCTTCTATGAATAGACTTAAACCACCGCTTTTTTCTCTTATTGATTTAACTTTACCAACTTCTTCTACAATGCCTGTAAACATTAAAAATAGCCTTCAATAATTATATCATCGCCAATTTTTTTGCAATTGTAACTTTTCAAATTTTTTACTTCAGAAAAATCTGATGCTGCTTGAGAGCCAATTACATTAAAAGCACCATATGAACCAGTAATTTTTGGCGCATAAAATAAGTGTACTTTATCATATAGATTTGCATTCAAAAATGATCCATGAATGCGAGACCCACCTTCAACCAAAACACTGCAAATATCTTTTTCAAGTAATTTTTTTGATAAATCAATCAAATCTATACCATCAGACGTTGAAGCGCACTCCAAAATATTTACACCCATAGATTTTAGTATGGATTTTTTATTTGAATCACTTGAAACAGTTGTTGCTATATATATATTTTGAGGCTCAAAACCGAATATTCTTGCAGAAAGCGGTATTTTTAAAAAGGCATCAAGCACAATGCGCTTTGGTTGCCCGCAGCGCTTTAACCTGCAGTTTAAAAGCGGATCATCCATTAAAACTGTGTTTATACCTACTAAAACGCCATTGTATCTACTTCTTAGCCTATGCACATACTCAAGTGATTTTGTGGAAGTTATATATTTTGACACACCGCCTTTGATGGAAATACATCCGTTTAAGAGCATTGCGGCTTTCATTGCATAAAAAGGTCTTTGTTTTGTAATGTTGGTAATAAATATTTTATTTAAATCACGACATTCTTTTTCAAGTATGCCGCTTACAACCTCTATGCCATGAGATTTTAAAAATTCAGCACCACCACTTGCAGTTTTATTTACATCTAACATACCAATAACAACGCGCTTTATATTAGAATTTAATATAGCAATAGAGCATGGTGGTGTTTTGCCATAATGATTGCAAGGCTCAAGCGTAACATACATCGTAGCACCATCAAGCATGGTTTTATCTTTTACGCTTTTTATGGCAACCACTTCTGCATGATCGGTCCCAGCTTTTTTGTGATAACCTTTTCCAATGATCTTACCATCTTTTACGATAACAGCGCCAACAGCAGGATTTGGGCAAGTTTTATATAAGCCTTTTTTTGCAAGCTCTATAGCTTTTTTCATGAACAACTCATCTTTGTCCATAGATTAGAAAATACTAAACTATCAAAACTTTGTCAAATTTTACAAAAGTATGGTTTTTTATATATTCACAGAGTCTTTAAGAATTTTATAAATAACACTCATAGCCAATGAATGCCATCCTGAAGCGTAAGCGAAGTTAGTCATCCTGAAGCGTAGCGAAGTTAGTCATCCTGAGCGTAAGCGAAGGATCTACTTGTGAGATTCTTCAGTCACTTACGTGACCTCAGAATGACCGTTTGGGTGTCATCCTGAGGGCGCAAAGCCCGAAGGATCTATAAAACTATTAAAAATATATACCATTAATCACCCGATTAATCCTTGTACATAACATTTTTATTACATGATTTTTTTACTTGACAATTTAAAAAGATTATTGTATTAGTAAAATTAGCGGTTTGACAGTAAGCAATATTGGATTTAGATTTGTCAAAAAGTCTGTCAATAACCAAGCTCTTTTAAAAGAAAATAGGCGCTATCCCCTACAAATTTGAATGCAACAAAAATGTTTTTAAAACAAAAGAATCGTTATGTCTAATATAAAAGTATCAAATTTAAGAATGCTGTTATCATAACCTTTATAAAAGGTGGCTGGTTGCATTCTTTCCCGTTTTGAAGGGAATTACGACACATTAGATACATTCCAATCGTTTAACGGTTGATTGAAATTCTTGTTGCATTCTTTCCCGTTTTGAAGGGAATTACGACTGTATACTTTCTGCAATCTTGTTTTTTATTCTCTTCCTTGTTGCATTCTTTCCCGTTTTGAAGGGAATTACGACTAGATCGTATCAACAAGATACAACCTACCCGAAAAAAAATTTCCCCGTTGCATTCTTTCCCGCTTTGAAGGGAATTACGGGCGTTTTTGCGCAAAGCTAGTTATTGGCTTTGTTATCAATATAAAGCTTGCTTGTCTTTCCTATTTTGAATGGAAGTTATAATTTTTTCGTCATCCTGAAGGCGCGTAAAGCCCGAAGGATCTCATAAACATTAAAAAAAGTGAGTAGATTCTTCGCTAGCGCTTAGAATGACACAAACATTAAAAAAGTAAAGAATAGGTTTTCGCTGAAAGCTTTTCGAATGACACTCCTTTTCTCGTCATTCTGAGAAAGCGTTAGCTTTCGAAGAATCCCATTGCTTAAAAAATACCAAATACAGATTCTTCGCTTACGCTTCAGAATGACACAAAATACGCTTTAAAATAACAAAAAACTATTTATAAAATTTTTATATTTTTATATCAATAAATGGTAAATTTAGGTGCTGTTTTTTGTTTTGTTTTGAAGCCAGACTTGAAGCAAGACACACTGTATTGTTACCAAAGCGAGAGTTTATTTTATCCAAAGCTTTATAGATGCGCTCTATTTTTTCAATTTTTACTGTGTCTTCAAAAAGATCCTGCTGGGTTTTTTCTGTGAGATCAGATAATACTATACCTGTTTGCCTATAAAACAAACCTTGCGTGTATATTTTATTAAATGCTTCTTTTAGCGTGTTGGTAAGCATTATAGGAAGATTTGTAGGAATGGATAAAGCAACTTTTATAAAAGATACCTGGAAATCGCTCGTCTTTAAAAACACAGTAAGTTTTTTGGCAAAAAGCCCATGCCTTCTTGCCTTGTAAGAGGCAAGTTCCAGGTTTTTTACAAGCTCTGAAAAAATAAAACTTTCTTTGTTTGATGGTGCAAAACTCTGGGCTTTGCTTATAGATTTGTTTGGAAGCTTTGGAATAAATTCTATGCTTTGTATGCCCTTTAACTCATTGTAGGTTTGAATGTAGGGCTTTGAGAGGTATCTTTTTAAAAAGTTTTCGTCCTTTTCTACAAACTCTAAAGCTGTGCGTATATTTAGTTTTTTTAAAAGGCTTGCCGTATTTGGCCCTATACCCCAAACATCTTCTATGGGAGTATCTTTTAAAAAAATATGTATCTGGTTTCCTGGGATTAGAGTTATACCGTATGGTTTTTTGAGCTTTGAGGCTAGCTTTGCGAGTGTCTTTGTAAGGCTAATGCCAATCGATACGCTTATATTTAGCTCTTGCTTTATGGTGCTTTGAATACTTAGCGCAATTTCTTTATATGTTTTTGAATGCAGCCTCCTTAATCCTGTTAAGTCAACAAAGGCTTCATCTATTGAATATTCTTCTATAAGCGGGGAAAAGCGCTTTAGTATTTCAAACATCCTGACAGAAAACAAACTATAAGTTTCATAGTGAGATTCAAGCACGATCAAATCCCTGCAGATATTTTTTGCCTGATTTAGCCTCATTCCCCTTTTTATGCCTTTTTGCTTTGCTTCATAGCTTAAAGCAGTAATAATTCCTCGCTCTTTGCCAACTGCCACACACTTACCTTTAAGCGATGGATTTAAAGCTTGCTCACAGGCAACAAAAAATGCATCTGCATCTATGTGGGCTATAGCGCTACTCCATGTGTGAGTGCAGATTACTTTACCTGTATTTTCTTGCAACACCCACCACCACCCCTGCTATAGTAAGCTCACTTTTTGGCTTTATAGGCTTGTAATTTTTGTTTGCAGCAATCAGGATATATGAGCCATTTTCTTTTGATAAATACTTCATAGTCCAGTTATTGTCAACGCATGCAATTACTATATCGCCTTCTTTGGGCTCAATGGACCTATCCACAATTACAAAGTCTCCTGGCATAATGCCTGCTTCAATCATTGAGTCTCCGCTAACTTTGAGCAAGAAAGAAGAATTTGGGTTCTTCACAAGCAATCTGTCTATAGATATAGTATCTAAAAGCTCTTCTTCTGCCGGGCTTGGAAAACCTGCTTCTATGTTTCCAAGCAGTTTTATACTAATAGGCTTTAGCGTAATATGGCGCTCTTCTTTTTTAACAAGGCCTAAGTGTTCTAATTTTGCTATAGTTTTAAAAACTGCATTTTTTGATTTAACATTAAATAAAACGCTCATTTCTTTGTAGGTAGGCATCCTATTATTTAACCTATAAAACTCTACAATCTGTCCATAGCGCTTTTGTAGCAAGTAATCAAACTCCATACAATGTATTATAGTGAACAATCGTTCACTATCAAGATATTTTTAATTTTTACCGCAAATTTATACTGTGCAAATCAAATCTTTCTTTACATTTTGCCATTTGTGTGTTTTAATTAACAAAAAAACCAGAGGTTTTATGCAATCTTCAAGCGACCTTACATTTATTACAAATGAAAATAATCAAAGTCTACTTGATCGCTTTAAAGTACTGATAAAAGATGCAAAATATTTTGATTGTCTTGTGGGTTACTTTTATACAAGTGGTTTTTATGCATTGTATAAATCACTCAATGAAACTGAGAAAATAAGAATTTTAATAGGCATTGGCACATCAAGCGAAACTTACAATTTAATAAAAG